>NZ_AP022332.1:0-323125 GCF_009936375.1 Methylosinus sp. C49
GATGAAGGCGCCGAGCGAAGCGGAGAACATGGGGTGATCCTCTCTCTGTGCTGACGAGGCGGCCCCTATTGGTCGGGCTCGGCCTCGTCGGTGAGGATCAGATTGCCGGCGACGCTCTAACGGCCATTAAGCCGCGGTAATGCAACTCGAGCGGCATCGGCAAGGAAACATCAACCATGCGCAGGAGCGCCAAGCCAACATATTGAATACAAATCTATTATAAGACCATTTACCAAACGGCCGCAGGGAATTCTCAACCATCTCGTCCGAAAGATTTTCCGCAAAATCGCGTAATCGAGAGGATTTCGCTCCTTCGGAGCCGCGAGAAGTCGACAGGACCGACCGGCGACGGCTCTCGAGGCGCGTCGCCGGGCCTGCGATACCGTCCGATCCCCCGCCCTCTTGCCCTGCCCAGCGCCCCGCAGAACCCTACTCGAAGGTCACGCTCAGCCCGTGGCGCTCGAGCTCTTCCTCTATCGCTTCTAGAATCGACTGCAGCTCGACGATGTCGATGGGGATTTCCTGGTCGGGGGCGTCCCAATGGTCGATGTCGTCGAGGCGGATGAAGAAATCCGTGTCCTCCTCAGCGTCGGGAGGCGGCGCGCTATTGGCAATGGTCAGCACATGGCCGCTGGAGAGGACGCGAATCGCGCCTTCCGTCATCTCGATCTGTATCGATTTGCGCCGCGCCATGCAGATGCTCCCGCTTCAGCTCACTCTACGATCAAACCGGCCCGTACCGCCACTTTTCGCATCAAGGTCGGCAGCCCTTCCTCAGAAAGGCGCGCCAGAGGCGTCCAGCGGCCGTTCTCGATATGGGGCGGCGGCGCCGGAAGCGTCGCGGCGAATATGGTCAGCCGCAGCGAAAAATGCGTGAACACATGCTCGACCTCCCCCGGCAGCGCGCGCCAGCGCGCCGCGGCGGGCGCATGGGCCTGGGCGCGGGAGGGGTCGAAATCGACGCGAAAGGGCGTCGAGGGAAATTCGCTCATGCCGCCGAGCAGGCCGCGCGGCGGCCGCGTGCGCAATAGGGCCGCGCCCCCGCAGGTGAGGACGAAAGCCGCGCCGCGCCGCAGCGGCTTCTCGAGCTTTTGCGCCTTGACCGGGAAACGCTCGGTCTCGCCGCGCCGCGCCGCCTCGCAGCCGGGCGCGAAGGGGCAGAGATCGCAGCGCGGCCCGCGCGGCGTGCAGACCGTCGCGCCGAGATCCATCAAGGCTTGCGTGAAATCGCCGGAGCGCGCGGCGGGCCGCAGCGTTTGCGCCCTCTCGCGCAATTCACGCTTGGCCTCGCGGATCGGGCGGTCGATGGCGAAGAGCCGAGCGACGACGCGCTCGACATTGCCATCGACGGCGACGCAGGGCGCGTCGAAGGCGATGGCCGCCACCGCCGCCGCCGTATAGGGGCCGACGCCGGGCAGCGAGAGGAGGTCCTCCTCCTCCCGCGGGAAGACGCCGCCGCGCTCGAAAGCCACCTGCTGCGCGCAGGCGTGGAGATTGCGGGCGCGGGCGTAATAGCCGAGGCCGGCCCAGGCTTTCATCACCTCCTCCAGCGGGGCGGCGGCGAGCGCCTCGACGCTCGGCCAGCGGGTGAGAAAGCCGAGGAAATAGGGCTTGACCGCCTCGACCGTCGTTTGCTGCAGCATGATCTCCGACAGCCAGACGGCGTAAGGGTCGGCCCGCTCGCCCGGCGCGGCGCGCCAGGGCAGATCGCGGCGGCGACGGTCATACCACGCCAGCAGCGCGCGCGGATCGGGCCACGGCGGCGATTTTGCGGACGACCTTGCGGCCGACGACTTGGCGGGGGCTCTCGGCATGGGCTAACCTGTCCATAACGAGATCGGAGCCGATCGCGCAAGGAGAGAGCATGACCGACGCGGCGACCGGGCGCTCGAAATCACGGCGATCCCGCCTCCTCGGCGAATTCCTCGACAAAACGCTCGATCCTCTGGCCGCGCGCCAGGGCTTCAGCGAAAGCTCGCTGCTGCTGCGCTGGGAGGCGATCGTCGGCGCGCGCGTCGCCGCCATTTGCGAGCCGGTTAAGCTGCAATGGCCGCCGCGCGCCAAAAGGCGCGCGGCTGACGAGAACCAAGCCGGCGCCAAAAGGCGCGCGGCCGACGAGAACCAAGCCGGCGCCAAAAACCGCGGAGCCGAGCAGAAGGACGAGCCGGCGACTCTGGCGCTGCGCGTCGAGCCGGGCTTCGGCCTCGACATTCAGCATATGAGCGCCGCCATCATCGAGCGCGTGAACACGCATCTCGGCTGGCGCTGCGTCGCCAAGATCACGATGAAGCAGGAGCCGCTCGCCCCCCGCCGCGCCCGGCCGACGAAGCCGCCGATCGATCTCGTCGCGCGCCGACGGGCGGAAGCCGTGACCGAAGGCGTCGCCGACGAGAGGCTGCGAGCCGCGCTGGTGGCGCTTGGCGAGCGCGCGCTCGCCAAGCCGGCCCGCTGATTATTGGATGATCCAATAAGCGTCGGGGTCGCCGCGCATATGCACCTTCACCAGCCGGCTGAAGGGCGGAACCACCTCGACGATGATGTCGCCGCCGAGCACGCGGCAATCCTTGCTCTTCAAGCCGCGGCGGATGATCTCGCGCGCCGCCTCGAGATCATATTGCTCGGCGAGATCGACGACGCGCTGCATATCTGCGCGCTCCTTGCAGCCGGCATAGCCCGGAAAACCTTCGTAGATGACGGCGACCTCTATGGCCGCCGCGGGCGCGAGAAGAAAAGGCGCGAGCGCCGCGCCCAGAATGAAAGAGAGCTTCATATTCGTCTCCAATGAAAAATCGGCTCGCCCACAGGGACGCACGCATTGGAAAATGACGGCCAAAATCGATTATCGACGCCAGGGCGAATCACTACGCGCCATGGTCGCTCATTCGGCGGCAAAATTCCGCTGTGGATTTATCGAAATCGCTCGACCGCATAGGGCGCCGGATCGGTGAAGGGCGCCTCTCCGGTCATCATCTCGGCGAGCAGCCTGCCGCTCACCGGGCCGAGCGTGAAGCCGTGATGCTGATGGCCGAAATCGAACCAGAGGCCCTGATGGCGGGGCGCCCTGCCGATGATCGGCAGCATGTCCGGGAAGCAGGGGCGGCAGCCCATCCAGGGCTTGGGGTCCAGCCGCTCGCCGAGCGGGAAGAGCGTGCGCGCTAGCGCTTCGTCCTTTCCCACCTGCACGGGTGTCGGCGCGGCGTCGCGGCTCGCGAATTCCGCGCCGGTGGTGAGGCGCACGCCGCGCGTCATCGGCGCCAGCACATAGCCATTGTCGGCGTCGAGAACCGGATGGAAGAGCCGCGCGCCCTCCTTGGTTCCGTAATGCATGTGATAGCCGCGCTTGACCGCGAAGGGCAGATCATAGCCGAGCGGGCGGAAAATCTGGTCCGACCAGGGGCCGAGCGCGACAACGATGTCGCGGACGATCAGCGCGCCGTCATGCGTGGGCGCGCTCCAATGTCCGTCGCGCGTCTGCGCCAGCGCGCGAACGTCGCCGGCGAGGAACCGCCCGCCGCGGCGCTGGAACAGCTCCGCATAGGCCTGAGCGACGGCGCAAGGATCGGCGACCGAGGCGGTGTCGCGAAAATGCACGGCGCCGACAACGGGCGCTATATCGGGCTCCAGCGCCGAGAGGCCGGCGGCGTCCAGCTCCTCGACGCGCAGCGAAAAATCGCGCAGACGGGCGGCGTCGACGAGCCCTTTGGCGAGGCTCTTCTCGCTGCGATAGAGCTTGATCCAGCCGGTGCGGCGCACGATGTCGCCGGCGCCCGAGAGCTGGATCAGCGCGTCATGCTCCTCGAGGCAGCGCTCGACCAAAGGCAGCGCGTCCAGAGCATGGCGCTTGGCGCGCTCCGGCGAGCTCTCGCGGAAATAGCGCCACAGCCAGGGCGCGACGCTGGGCAGGGCCGAGAAATGATAATGCGCCTGCGGCGAGAGATTGAGCGCATAGCGCAGGAGATCGCCGAAGTCCCGCGGGAAGAGATAAGGGAAGATGGAGGCGCGCTCGATCAGCCCGGCGTTGCCGAAGCTGGTCTCCAGCCCGGCCGCGCCATGCCGGTCGACGAGAACGACGTCGCGCCCCCGCGCCTGCAGATGCAGGGCGGCCGAAACTCCGACCATTCCCGCGCCCAGCACGGCGACATCGGCGGTCTGCTGCATAAGGTCCTCCGGGCGAACACATTCTGAAACCGAGATATGGCGGCCCGAGCGGGCGAACGCCAGCGCTGGCGTTGGTTCATCCGCAGCAATATTTCGGCCAGAGATCGGCCGCGCCCTGCCCCGCCATCGGAAGCGGAGGTTGGCGCGTCATTGCAACGTTGACGTTACAAGATATTGGAAATATTGCTTAAAATTCCGCTCCCCGCTCGTCGGAGCGTGACTTTTCGAACACGAGACCTTCCATGTCGCAACCGACTTTCATGCAATTCGCCGCAGCTCTTATCGCGCTCGCGCTTCCGTCCTGCGCATCGGCGCAGGAGACGAAGGCGAAAAAATACGCCGAGACGAATGGCTGGACGATTCAGTCGTTCAGCCAGGATGGTGGGTATTTGCGCTGCGGCGCCACAGCGTCGGGAGCGACCTACTCGTTCCAAAAGAGCAGCGAAGGCTTCACGCTGCTGGTCGCCTCGTCGACGAAGGGCGACGAGGCGAAGGGCGTGGTGAAGGTCGGCGACAAGAGCTTCGGCGGCGCCTTCTACCGGATGGACGACAATCGCCTCGGCTCGTTCCTGAAGCCGCCACAGCTCGAGGCGATCAAGAGGGCCAAATCGCTGAGCGTCACGATCGGAGCGGAGCGGACACAGATTTCGCTCGATGGAGCGCCGGCGGCGCTTCGCAAGCTCGCCGAATGCGACGCCAAAGGTGGCGAGTAGACCGGCTGTCTCGCGCTCGGGCTTCGCCGGCGGCCCCCTTCACTCCGCCCGCGGAAGGGCCTAAACGATCGTCTTCCCGCCGAACCGGCCGCACGAAGACTTTTCCAAAGGACGCCCGAGCCCATGATCCCTCGCTATTCCCGCCCCGAGATGACGAAGATTTGGGAGCCGCAGACGCGCTTTCGCATCTGGTTCGAGATCGAGGCCTATGCCTGCGACGCGCTCGCCGAGATCGGCGTCATCCCCAAGGAGAGCGCCAAGGCGATCTGGGACAAGGCCGATTTCGTCACTTTCGACGTCGCCCGCATCGACGAGATCGAGCGCGTGACCAAGCATGACGTCATCGCCTTTTTGACCCATCTCGGCGAGTTCATCGGCCCGGATTCGCGCTTCGTGCATCAGGGCATGACCAGCTCCGACGTGCTCGACACATGTCTCGCCGTGCAATTGGCGCGCGCCGCCGATCTTCTGATCGCCGATGTCGATGGTCTGCTCGCCGCGATAAAGCGGCGCGCACTGGAGCATAAATATACGCCGACCATCGGCCGCTCGCATGGCATTCACGCCGAGCCGACGACATTCGGCCTGAAGCTCGCGCAAGCCTATGCCGAATTCACGCGCTCGCGCGAACGGCTCGTCGCCGCGCGCAAGGAGGTCGCGACCTGCGCCATCTCCGGCGCCGTCGGCACTTTCGCCAATGTCGATCCGCGCGTCGAGGAGCATGTCGCCAAGCAGCTCGGCCTCGCGGTGGAGCCCGTCTCCACGCAGGTGATTCCGCGCGACCGTCACGCCGCTTTCTTCGCGACGCTCGGCGTCGTGGCCTCATCAGTGGAGCGGCTGGCGATCGAGATTCGTCATCTGCAACGCACAGAGGTGCTGGAGGCGGAGGAATATTTCTCGGCCGGGCAGAAGGGCTCCTCCGCCATGCCGCATAAGCGCAATCCTGTGCTCACCGAAAATCTCACCGGCCTCGCGCGGCTGGTGCGCGGCATTGTGACGCCGGCGCTGGAGAATGTCGCGCTATGGCATGAGCGCGACATTTCGCACTCTTCCGTCGAGCGCAATATCGGCCCCGACGCGACAGTGACGCTCGACTTCGCGCTCTCGCGTCTGACCAGCGTCATCGATCAGCTCGTGATCTATCCCGAAAACATGCAGAAGAATCTCGACCGCCTCGGCGGACTCGTGCATTCGCAGCGCGTGCTGCTGGCGCTGACGCAAAAGGGCGTCTCGCGCGAGGACGCTTATTCGCTGGTGCAGCGCAACGCCATGCCGGTGTGGCGCGGCGAAGGCGAGTTCCGCAAGCTGCTCGGCGCCGACGCCGAGGTGAGCGCGAAGCTCTCGCCCGCGGAGCTCGATGAATTGTTCGATCTCGCCTATCACTTCAAGCATGTCGACACGATCTTCGATCGCGTCTTCGGCAAGGCGTGATATCGGCGATGCGAGGGCGCCGCCCTCACGCCACCGTCTGCTTGCCATTCTCGTCGAACAGCACCTCGGTCTCGTCCTCGCCCATCAGAATGAGCGCGCGGGCGAGGCCGCCCTCGGCGCGATATTCATAGGCGTGGCGCAGCTCCACCTCGCCATAGACCATCTTCTCGCACAGAAGCAGACGCTCGGCCTCGTCATAGCGGGCGCGAAAGAATGTGTTGCGATTGGCGAGGTCGTTCGGATCGAGCGGCGACGTCAATTTGAGCGGAAGGCTCACGCCGCTATAGGTAAGGAAATAGTAATAACCGTCACTGTCCGCTTGCATGCGCTTCTCTCCCGTCGGACCGGCATTGGCGCTCCCGCCGGCCTCGTCGGAGCCATTGCGTAGCGCGCCGCGCGCAAAAAGAAAACCGCCTCGCTGCGACCAATTCTGCGCTTGACGAAATCGAGAATCGAGATCACCATTTCATCATCGCGTCACAGGGGGCCGCGGGAAACGGCGACGAGCCGAGACCGAGGCGAACCGATCGAGCGGGACCTCGAGGGATGAGAACGCGATGGGCGGGCCGGCGTGGCAACGCACGCAGGCCTCGAGTCGAGCGATACATGCGAGAGGAGCATGACGCCACCGGGTCACACCGTTTGACCTCAGCCGAGGTCGAGGGCGCGGCGAAGAAATCGAGCGCAGGTTTCCTCGGGCGCCGACATTCGTGACATCCCGAGGGCGGCGAAACGCGAAGGCCAAGCGCGACGCCTCCCGATCTTCCGAATCTGGAGCTTTCCGGAGATTCGCATTCTGCGAAACAAGCGGCCCCGCGAGCCTCAGCGCTGCGGGGCCATCTCATGTCTTCCCCCTCTTCTGCCCTCTCCCGCCGAAATCATTTGTAATTGGTCCGCATTTTCGCTAGCGCCTGCCTGCGGCGCAGCGTCGCGGAGGCGTCGATTTGAAAATCGTCATCGTCGATGAGAGTCCGGTGCGCGCTGCGATCCTCGAGGATGGATTGCGCGAGGCCGGCTTCACCAATGTCGAGCGTATCGGCGAGATGCGCAGCCTGCTCGCGCGCATCTATGCGATCGACCCGGACGTCATCCTCATCGATCTCGAAAATCCGAGCCGCGACATATTGGAGCAGATGTTCCAAGTGAGCCGCGCCGTGCGCCGGCCCGTGGCCATGTTCGTCGATCAGAGCGACGCCGCCTCCATTCAGGCATCTGTCGACGCCGGCGTCTCCGCCTATATCGTCGACGGGCTGAAGAAAGAGCGCATCAAATCCATTCTCGATCTCTGCGTGTCGCGCTTCAACGCCTTCTCGCGTCTGCAGGACGAATTGGCGCGCGCCAAATCGGAGATAGAGGAGCGCAAGACGATCGATCGCGCCAAGGGTCTTTTGATGAAGGCGAAGAACCTCAGCGAGGAGGACGCCTATCGGCTGATGCGCAGCACGGCCATGCGCGAGAAGAAGAAGATTTTCGAGATCGCCCAGGCGATCATCACCGCCTCGGAGCTGTTCAAATGACCGCGGAGCGCGAACATTTACGCATCGGCTTCATTCCGCTCGCGGACGCCGCCTCGCTCTTCGTCGCCGTGGACAAGGGTTTCGCCGCGCAGGAAGGGCTCGACGTCGAGCTCGTGCAAGAGGTCTCCTGGTCCAATGTGCGCGACAAGCTCAATATCGGCATGTTCGACGCCGCGCATCTTCTGGCGCCCGTCGCCGTCGCCTCCAGCCTCGGCGTCGGACATGTGAAGACGCCGATCGTCGCGCCCTATAATCTCGCCATGAATGGCAACGCCATCACCGTCTCTCCCACGCTGCACGCGGCGATGAATGCGCGCCTCGACGGCGATGCGCTCGATCCGCTGGCCACGGCGCGCGCGCTCGCCCGCGTCGTCGCCGATCGCAAGGCCGCGCAGGCGGAACCGCTGACCTTCGGCATGACCTTCCCCTTCTCGGGACACAATTACCAATTGCGCTATTGGATGGCCGCCGGCGGCGTCGACCCGGATGAGGATGTTCGGCTCGTCGTGCTGCCGCCGCCCTATATGGTCGGCAGCCTGGCGCAGGGCCATGTCGACGGCTTTTGCGTCGGCGCGCCGTGGAATTCGGTCGCCGTCGATCTCGGCGTCGGACATATTCTGCATTTTTCGGTCGAGCTGTTCTCGCGCTGCGCGGAAAAATCGCTGGCCATGCGCGAGAGCTTCGCGCTCGAGCACCCGAATGTCGTCGCCGCTCTGCTGCGCGCTCTGCATCGCGCCGCGCGTTTCATCGGCGAAGCGGATCCGCATGAGATCGCAGCGCTGCTCGCCCGGCCAGATCGCGTCGGCGTCGGCGCCGATGTGATCTTGCGGACGCTGCAAGGCCGTCTCAAGATCGCGCCCGATGGCGCGACGCGCGAGAATGCGCGCTATCTGCTGCTCGGCCAGGAAGGCGCCGAGCGGCCGGACCCCACTCAGGCCGCGTGGCTCTATGCGCAAATGGCGCGCTGGGGACAGGCGCCCGTCTCGACCGCACTTCTCGACGCGGCGAAAGCCGTGTTCCGCCCCGATCTCTTCGACGCTGCGCTGCCTGCGACGACGCGCTCCGGCGACGCCATCGGGGCCTTTTGCGGCCCGAAATTCGATGAGCGCGACCTCGACGCCTATCTCGCCGCCTTCCCCATTCGCCGCGCGCCATAGCCTGTTTTTTATCGGTTCGGCGCCCGCCTATTGGGCAAGGCGCCGATACAGACGTCGCGCCTCGCCGGGACGGTTCCGCCGAAATTCATTGAATTACAAAGGATAGCGGGCGCGCAGCCTTTTGGCGCGCAGCTTGCAACATTCTTCCCGACGATGCGCCTCGCGCATCTTTCCATTTGTCCAACGACGGACGAACAGCAACGCCGCTGTCCCAGGGAGCTCGAGCGCCATGCGCTCTCCCGAGGGAAGCGGCTTTTTGCGTTTCGCGCCGTCGACAGAAGGACGGCGCCGACTCGCCCTGACCGATGCGCTCGCAGCGCGAAGAGGACGACGGTGACGATGACAGACGAAACAAGCTCAGCGAAGACCAATGCGGCCATGACGCTCGATCGTCGCGCGCTGCTGCGCGGCGCGGCCGGCGCGGCGGCGAGCTTCGCCGCCATTCGCGCCGCCTTCCCCGCCGGCGCCTTCGCGCAAGGCGCGGGACCGGAAACAACGAAAGCGATCCTCGGCTATATCGCGCTGGTCGACGCCGCGCCGCTCATCATCGCAAAGGAAAAAGGCCTTTTCGCCAAGCATGGCATGCCGGATGTCGAGGTGACGAAGCAGGCCTCCTGGGGCGCGACGCGCGACAATCTCGTGCTCGGCGGCGCCGCAAACGGCATAGACGGCGCGCATATTCTCACGCCCATGCCCTATCTCATCACAACCGGCAGAGTGACGCAGAACAATGCGCCGACGCCGATGTACATAGTCGCGCGGCTCAATCTCGACGCGCAGGGTATTTCCGTCGCCAATGAATATAAGGATCTGAAGATCACGACCAACGCCTCGGCGCTGCGCGAGGCCTTCGCCAAGAAGAAAGCCGAAGGCAAGGAGGTGAAGGTCGCCATGACCTTCCCCGGCGGCACGCATGATTTGTGGCTGCGCTATTGGCTCGCCGCGGCCGGCATAGATCCCGACAAGGACGTCTCGACCATCGTCGTGCCGCCCCCGCAAATGGTGGCGAATATGAAGGTGGGCAATATGGACGCCTTTTGCGTCGGCGAGCCATGGAACGAGCAGCTCGCCAATCAGAACATCGGCTACACTGCCTGCGCGACCGGCGAGATCTGGTCGAAGCATCCCGAAAAAGCGCTCGGTCTGCGCGCCGATTGGGTCGACAAAAATCCGCGCGCCGCACGCGCGCTCACCGCCGCGGTGCTGGAAGCGCAGCAATGGTGCGACAAGATGGAGAACAAGGCCGAGCTCGCCGAAATCGTCGGCAAGCGCCAATGGTTCAACGTGCCCGTCGCCGATATCGTCGGACGCCTGAAAGGCGATCTCAATTACGGCAATGGCCGCATCGAGAAAGGCACGAAGCAGTTCATGAAATTCTGGCGCGACGCCGCTTCCTATCCCTTCAAGAGTCACGACGCCTGGTTCGTCACCGAGGACATTCGCTGGGGCAAGCTCGAGCCGACGACGAATATCAAAGCACTGGTCGACAAGGTGAATCGCGAAGACATTTGGCGCGAGGCGGCGAAGTCCATCAACGTCCCCGCCAAAGAAATTCCGACATCGACGTCGCGCGGAAAGGAGACCTTCTTCGACGGCAAGGTCTTCGATCCCGAAAACCCGCAGGCCTATCTGAAGAGCCTGTCCATCAAGCGCGCGCAAGTCTGATCGAAGAGGCCGAAATGACGATGCAACTCACCAAGGACGATCTCGTCGACGCGAGGCAAGCCGACGATCGCTCGATCGACGAGCTCTATGCGCGCCGGCGCGTTCCGCTGGTCGAAAAATACGGCGCGAATATTCGCGCCTTCTTCGCAGCGGTCCTGCCGCCGATCATCGTGCTCGCAATATTGCTAGGCGTCTGGCAGCTTCTCTGCATCAAGCCGACCTCCGCCCTGCCATCGCCCTCGCGCATATGGAGCGAGGCCAATGATCTCATCCTGTACCCGTTCTTCGTCGCCGGACCGCAGGATATCGGCCTCGGCTGGCGCGTGCTCACATCGCTGCAGCGCGTCGCCGTCGGCTTCGGACTCGCGAGCGTCGCCGGCGTGCTGCTCGGCGTCATCGTCGGGCAATCACGCTGGGCGATGCGCGGTCTCGATCCGCTGTTCCAAGTGCTGCGCACCGTGCCGCCGCTCGCCTGGTTGCCGATCTCGCTCGCGGCCTTTCGCGACAGCCATCCTTCAGCGATCTTCGTGATCTTCATCACCTCCATCTGGCCGATTATCATCAACACGGCCGTCGGCGTGCGCAATATTCCGCAGGATTATCGCAATGTCGCCGCCGTGCTGCGGCTCAATCACATCGAGTTCTTCTGGAAGATCATGATTCCCTCGGCCGCGCCGTATATTTTTACCGGCCTGCGCATCGGCGTCGGCCTCTCCTGGCTCGCCATTGTCGCGGCGGAAATGCTGACCGGCGGCGTCGGCATCGGCTTCTTCATCTGGGACGCCTGGAACTCCTCGCGCCTGTCCGACATCTTCGTCGCCCTCGCCTATATCGGCGTCACCGGCTTCGTGCTCGATCGCATCGTCGCCGCGATCGGCGCATTCGCCACACGCGGCGCGCAAGCCTCCTGAAAGGATTCGCCATGAGCTATCTTCGCATCGATCATGTCGACAAAATTTTCGCGAGCGGCGCGCGCGCGACGAAAGTGCTCGAAGCCGTCGATCTTTCCGTCGAGAAGGGACAATTCGTCACCATCATCGGCCATTCCGGCTGCGGCAAATCCACTCTGCTCAATATCGTCGCCGGGCTGGTGAGCGCGAGCGCCGGCGGCGTCGTGCTGGAAAATCGTCAGGTCGACACCCCCGGGCCGGATCGCGCCGTCGTCTTCCAGAATCATTCGCTGCTGCCCTGGCTCACCGTCTACGACAATGTGCGCCTCGCGGTGGACAAGGTGTTCTCCCGCAAAAAGAGTCGCGCCGAGCGCCATGATTGGACAATGCGCAATCTCGAGCTCGTGCAGATGACCCATGCAAAGGACAAGCGTCCGAGCGAAATTTCCGGCGGCATGAAGCAGCGCGTCGGCATCGCCCGCGCGCTCGCCATGGAGCCGAAGGTTCTGCTGCTCGACGAGCCCTTCGGCGCGCTCGACGCGCTCACCCGCGCGCATCTTCAAGACCAGGTGATGGAGTTGCACCGCACACTCGGCAATACGGTGATGATGATCACGCATGATGTGGACGAAGCCGTGCTGCTCTCCGACCGCATCGTGATGATGACCAATGGTCCCTGCGCCACGATCGGCGAGACGCTGGACGTCGCTCTGCCGCGCCCGCGCGATCGCGTCGCTCTTTCCACCGATCCTCTCTATCTCGAATGCCGGCGCCGCGTGCTGCAATTCCTCTATGAGCGTCATCACTATGTCGAAGCGGCGTGAGGCGGACGAAAAATGAGCGAGCCTCTCGTCATCATCGGCAATGGCATGGCCGCCGCGCGTCTCGTCGACGAATTGTCGAAGCGCGCGCTCGGCCGCTACGCCATCGCCGTCATCGGCGAGGAACCGCGCCTCGCCTATAATCGCGTGCAGCTCTCTTCCGTGCTCGCGGGCGACGCGGACATGGCCGAGATCGAGCTGAGGCCCGCGAGCTGGTGGCGCGACCGCGGCGTCACTCTTCTCTACGGCGCCAAGGCGCGCGCCATAGACGTCGCGACAAAGCGCGTGTCGCTGGAGAATGGCGAGAACATCGGCTTTTCCAAGCTCGTGCTCGCGACCGGCTCCCGCGCGCTGCGTCTGCCGCTGCCCGGCGCGCAGCTGCAAGGCGTTCACGTGTTCCGCGACGGCGCCGATGTCGACGCACTGAAGCGCCTCGCGGCGCAGCGCGAGAAAATCGTCGTTATCGGCGGCGGCCTGCTCGGTCTCGAAGCCGCCTATGGCCTCGCCAAAAGCGGCGCCGAGGTCTCACTCGCGCATGTCACCGATCGGCTGATGGAGCGCCAGCTGGACAAGGATGCAGCCGAGCTGCTGAAGCTGCTCATCGAGAGCAAAGGAATTGAAATTCTGCTGGAAGCGCGCACGACACGCATCCTCGGCGATGACCGCGTCAACGCGATAGAGCTCGCCGATGGTCGGCGGCTCACGGCCGATGGCGTCGTCTTCGCCGCGGGAATTGCGCCCAATATGGAGCTGGCGCGCGACGCGGGCGTGAGCACGCAAAGAGGAATCGTCATCGACGATCATATGGAAACCAATATCGCCGATATTTTTGCGATCGGCGAATGCGCGCAGCACAGAGGCGTCTGCTATGGCCTCGTCGAGCCCGCCTATGAGCAGGCGCGCGTCCTCGCCGCGAGGCTCTGCGGCGAAAGCGACATTTACGAGGGAAGCATCGTCTCCACCAATCTGAAAGTCTCCGGCGTCAGCGTCTTTTCCGCTGGCGATTTTATGGGAAACGATGGCGCCGAGACAATCTCCTGGCGTGACTTCGGGCTCGGCCTCTACAAAAAGCTGGTCGTCGAGGACGGCCGTCTCACCGGCGCCGTGCTCGTCGGCGACACCAGCGCCGCGCTCTGGTGCCTCGAGCTCATTCGCTCGCGCGCCGACGTGACGCAATGGCGCGATGCGCTGATCTTCGGTCGCGAGCTCTGCGAAAGAAAGGCGGCATGACCATGGCCGGCGATTTCACTGCCGAGCAGAAGCGCTATCTCGAAGGCTTCGCCTCCGGCTTTCAGGCCTCGCGCGCGCGACGCGCCACGCCGATCAAGGAAACGCCGATCGGCCCCGACGCCATTCATTTCGCGGCGCAGGATCGCGCAATCGCCAATGGCGGCGCGCTCAATGAGCAAGAGAAGATCAAGCGCGAAGAACATCCATTTGACGCCTATGCGCGCCTCGTCGCGCAGGCGAGCCGGAACGAGCCGCCCAAGCCCGCCGATAATTTCCGCTGGCGCTATCATGGGCTGTTCTATGTCGCGCCGACGCAGACCTCCTATATGTGTCGTCTGCGGATTCCCAATGGAACGCTCACCCATTGGCAGCTCGCCGGTCTCGCCGATCTCGCCGATCGTCACGGCGGCGGCTATTTGCATGTGACGACGCGCGCCAATCTGCAAATTCGCGAGATCGAGCCCAAGAGCGCCGTCGCGATGATCGAAGGCGTGCAGAGCCTCGGCCTGTGGACGCGCGGTTCCGGCGCAGACAATATTCGCAACATCACCGGAACGCCGACCGCCGGCATCGATCCGCAGGAGCTCATCGACACGCGGCCCTTGGCGCGCGCGCTGCATTTTCACATTCTCAACGACCGCTCGCTCTCCGGCCTGCCGCGCAAATTCAACATCGCTTTCGATGGCGGCGGCCGCATCGCCGTTCTCGAGGATACCAATGACGTCGCCTTTCAGGCGATCGAGCTTCGCGACGGGCATGAGCTCGGGACGGGCGTCTATTTCCGTCTCGCGCTCGGCGGAATCACCGGCCATAAGGATCTCGCGCGCGACACTGGCGTGATCGTTCCGCCGGACGAAGCCGTCGAGATCGCCGACGCCATATTGCGCGTCTTCATCGAGACAGGCGACCGCACGAATCGCGCGCGGGCGCGACTGAAATATGTTCTCGATCAATTGGGCTTCGATCGATTTCTGACGCTGGTCGAGGAAAAGCTCGGCCGTCCGCTGCTACGCGCGCCGCAAGAAGCGATTGCGCAACGGCCCGGCTTCGACAGGCTCGCGCATATCGGCGCGCATGCGCAGAAAGAGGCGCAGAAGAGCTGGATCGGCGTCGCATTGAAGCTCGGTCTCCTGACGAGCGACGAGGCGCGCGGTCTCACGACGATCGCGCGCGAGCTCGGAGATGGCGACATAAGGCTCACCGTCTGGCAAAACCTGCTCATTTCTGGAGTTGCCGATGCGCAGATCGGAGAGGCGCTCGCGCGGATCGAAGCGCTCGGCCTTGCGACGAAGGCGTCGCCGATCCGCGCGGGCCTCGTCGCCTGCACCGGCAATGTCGGCTGCCGTTTCGCCGCCGCCGACACCAAAAGGCATGCGGACGAGATCGCGACCTATTGCGAAGAGAGAATCGAGATCGACACGCCGATCAACATACATTTGACTGGCTGCCGTCATTCCTGCGCTCAGCATTATATCGGCGACATCGGCCTCGTCGGCGCGCGCGTTCCGATCAATGCGGAAGGCGATACGGTCGAAGGCTACAATTTGATTGTCGGCGGCGGCTTCGGCGCGGAGGGCGCGATCGGCCGCGAGCTGCTCGAGAATGTCGCGGCGACAGATGCGCCACGCAAGATCGAGAGCCTGCTGCGCGCCTATCTCGCGCATCGCGCCACGCGCGAAGAGAGCTTCGTCGCCTTCACGCGACGCCATGACATGGAGGCTTTACGGCGCTTGATCGCGGAGACGGATCAATGACCAAGATCACGCAGCCGCAACGTCTCGATCTCATTCCGCCCTCGGCTCCCTTCTCCGAGGAGCAGCGCGCCTGGCTCAACGGTTTTTTCGCCGGGCTGATGTCGATGGACGACGCCGGCGTCGTCGCTCTGTCGCCAGCGGAAAATGCGGCCATAGCCGGCGAGGCGGATGACGGCGCGGCGCCTTGGCATGATCCGACGCTGCAATTGCAGGAGCGCATGACGCTCGCGCAAGGCCGTCCGCTGCGACGGCGCATAATGGCCGCAATGGCGCAGCAGGATTGCGGCCAATGCGGCTATGATTGCCAAAATTATGCGGAAGCGCTGTTCGCCGGCAAGGAGGAACGTCTCAATCTCTGCGCGCCGGGCGGCAAGGACACAGCGCGCATGTTGAAGACGCTCACGCAAGAGCGCGACGCTACGCCATCCACCGGGATAGAGCCGCCGGCGCCTCCCTGCTCGCCGTCCACATCGGCGCCGGGCCGCTCACGCGACAATCCGGTCGAGGCGATATTTTTGTCGCGTCGGAGGCTGAACAAGCCGGCCTCGGAAAAGGAGACATGGCATATAGAACTCGATCTTTCGAAGAGCGGGATCGATTACAGCGTCGGCGATTCGCTCGGCGTCTTCGCGCAGAATGATCTCGGCCTCGTCGATCAGATCATCGCCATGATCGGCGCCTCGCCGCTCGCGCCAGTGAGGGGCAAGAGTCTTCGCGAAGCGCTGCGTGACGATTGCGCGCTTTCGCCTGCGCCCGATCGGCTCTTCGAGCTGATCTCTTTCCTCACCGGCGGCGAGACGCGCGCCAAGGCGCGCGCGCTGGCGCAGGGCGAAGATAGCGACAATGACGCCGATCTCGACGTGCTGGCGGCCTTGATGAAATTTCCGGGCGTGCGGCCGCATGCGGAAGCTTTCGTCGAGGCGCTAGAACCTCTGCAGCCGCGGCTCTATTCCATATCCTCCTCGCCAAAGGCGGCTCCAGGGCGCGTATCGCTCACTGTCGACGCCGTGCGCTACAAGATCGGCAAACGCCTGCGCAAAGGCGTCGCCTCCACTTTTCTCGCCGAGCGCATCGAGAGCGAAGCGCCGGTGAAAGTCTATGTGCAGGCGTCGCATGGCTTCTCGCTTCCGAATGATCCGAATGCGCCGGTCGTCATGATCGGCCCCGGCACGGGCGTGGCGCCGTTTCGCGCTTTTCTTCAGGAGCGGCAGGCGATCGGCGCGCGCGGGCGCAATTGGCTGTTCTTCGGTCATCAGCGTAGCGATTGCGATTTCTTTTACTCCGATGAATTGAACGCGATGAAGTCATCCGGCGTGCTCACGCGCCTCTCGCTCGCCTGGTCGCGGGACGGCTCCGAAAAATTCTACGTGCAGGACCGCATGCGCGAAGTAGGCCGCGATCTCTTCGCCTGGCTCGCCGAAGGCGCGCATATCTATGTCTGTGGCGACGCCAAGCGCATGGCCAAGGATGTCGAGCGCGCGCTCGTCGATATCGTCGCGCAATATGGCGCGCGCGCCACGGACGAAGCCGTCGCCTTCGTCGCGGAATTGAAGAAGAGCGGCCGCTACCGACAGGATGTCTATTGATGCAGAGGGTCGATCCACGCAGCGCCTCTGTCGCGACCATTTGCCCTTATTGCGGCGTCGGCTGCGGCGTGCTGGCGACGCCGGATGGATGCGGCGGCGCGACTGTCGCCGGCGATCCAGATCATCCGGCCAATCACGGGCGGCTGTGCTCCAAAGGCTCCGCCCTGCATGAGACGCTGTCGCTGGACGGGCGTCTGCTGCATCCGATGCTGCGCGCCGGCGAGACGCTGCGACGCGCGACATGGGACGAGGCGCTCGATCATGTCGCGCAGGGCTTTGCGCGCGTCATCGATACGCATGGACCGCAGGCGGTCGCCTTCTATCTCTCCGGCCAATTGCTGACGGAGGATTATTACGCGGCGAACAAGCTGATCAAAGGCTTCATCGGCTCGCCGCATGTCGACACAAATTCGCGGCTGTGCATGGCCTCGACAGTGGCGGGACATAAGCGCGCTCTGGGCGCCGATGTCGTACCGGGATGCTATGAGGATCTCGACTGCGCCGATCTCATCGTGCTCGTCGGCTCCAATGCGGCCTGGTGTCATCCGATCTTGTTTCAGCGCATGTTGCGCAACAAGCAGGAGCGTGGCGCGAAGATCGTCGTCATCGATCCGCGCCGCACGGCGACTGCGGAAGAGGCCGATCTCTTTCTGCCCATCGCGCCCGGCGGCGATGTCGCGCTCTTCTGCGGCCTGCTCGTGCATCTCGTCGCCAATGGCGCGACCTGCGACGATTACATCGCGCAGCATACGGAAGGCTTCGCGCAGGCGCTCGACGCCGCGCGCGAAATCGCGCCGACCATCGCCGCGACAGCAACGGCGACCGGGCTGCACGAGGTCGATGTCGCGGCTTTCTTCGAGCTCTTTGCCACAACGCCGAAGACTGTCACCGCCTTTTCCCAGGGCGTCAATCAATCCGCGCAGGGAACGGACAAGGTCGACGCGATCATTCATTGTCATCTCGCGACAGGGCGCATCGGCGCGCCGGGCGCCGCGCCCTTCTCGCTCACAGGCCAGCCCAACGCCATGGGCGGACGCGAGGTCGGCGGCCTCGCCAATCAGCTCGCCGCGCATATGGGCTTTTCCAGCGAGGAGGTCGATCGCGTGCGGCGCTTCTGGAATGCGCCGCGCATTGCGACGCATGAAGGCCTCAAGGCCGTCCAAATGTTCGGGGCCATTGCGCGCGGCGAGATAAAGGCGCTGTGGGTGATGGGAACCAATCCCGCCGTCTCGCTGCCTCGAGCGGATGATGCGCGCGCGGCGCTGGCGAAGCTCGATCTCTTCGTCGTCTCCGACAATGTGCTGTCGAACGACACGATAAACGCCGGCACGCATGTGCTGCTGCCGGCGCAAGCCTGGGGCGAGAAATCCGGCACGGTCACGAATTCGGAACGGCGCATCTCGCGTCAGCGCGCCTTTCTGCCATCGCCCGGCGAGGCGCAGCCGGATTGGCGCATCGTCAGCGACGTCGCGACGCGCATGAGCTTTAGCGACGCTTTCCGTTTTCAATCCGCTGCGGATGTGTTTCGCGAACATGCGGCGCTCTCGGCTTTCGAGAATGACGGCACGCGCAGCTTCGACATAGGCGGGCTCGCAACGCTCTCGGATGAAGCCTATGACGCGCTGCATCCGACGTTTTGGCCGATCCGCGCCGGCGAGACTAAAGGGCGCGAACGCTTTTTCAGCGAGGGCGGCTATTTCACCGCCAATGGCAAGGCGCGCTTCACCGCGCCGGAGCCGCCGTCGCTGAAAACCGGGACGACG
Source organism: Methylosinus sp. C49 (assembly GCF_009936375.1). Taxonomy (GTDB): domain Bacteria; phylum Pseudomonadota; class Alphaproteobacteria; order Rhizobiales; family Beijerinckiaceae; genus Methylosinus. The sequence continues at coordinate 18,686 of NZ_AP022332.1, forward strand.
GCGGCCTTTCCCTTCCGCCTCAACACGGGGCGCATTCGCGACCAGTGGCACACGATGACGCGCACGGGCAAGAGCCCGCGTCTCGCTCGGCATTCGCCCTTTCCCTTCGTCGAGATTCATCCCGCCGACGCGGCGCCGCTCGGTCTCGTCGACAACGGCTTCGCCTGCGTTTCGACGCGCCATGGCGAGTGCCTGCTCGCAGTGTCCGTCACCGATCGGCAGCGGCGCGGGCAATTATTCGCGCCCATTCATTGGAGCGACGAGACGTCTTCTTTCGCGCGCGTCGGCTCGCTCGTCGCCGCGATCGTCGATCCGCATTCGGGGCAGCCGGAAGCGAAGGCGACGCCAGCCCGCATAGATGCGGTCGCATTCAAATCGCGCGGCTTTCTGCTCTCGCGCGCGCCGCTGCGGCCGACGATCGCCGCGCTCGGAACCAAAGTCGCCGTCGCTGGCGGCCATGGGCTTCTCTTCGCCTCGGACGCGGCTCTCGCATCATGGCGCGATTATGCGGCGTCGCTCGGCGGTGAGGCCGATATTGCGGAATATCTCGACGAGGCGCGCGGGATCTATCGCGTCGCGCGCTTTCGTGAGCAGCGCGTCGATTTCTGTCTCTTCGTCGGAAGAGAGGATGCGCGCGGCGCCTTCGACGCGGCGACCTCGCTGTTCGAGACAGAGACGCTCGGCTCGGAGCAGCGCAAAGCGCTTTTGTCGGGGCGCTCGCCCGATGGCGCAGCGCAGGATGGTCCGATCGTCTGCGCCTGCTTCGGCGTCGGCGCCAAGGCGATCGATACGGCGATCGCGAATGGCGCGCGCAGCGTCGCCGCGATCGGCGAGAAGCTGCGCGCTGGCACCAATTGCGGCTCCTGCATTCCAGAGCTGAAGCGCGCCATCGCCACGGCGCGCGCCTGCTGCGAGGAGTGACAGCGGCTACTTATCTCGTCAGCGCCGCGACGCCGGGAAGCTCCTTGCCCTCGAGCCATTCGAGGAAAGCGCCGCCAGCGGTCGAGAGATAGCTGAACTCCTGCGCCGCATGGGCCTGGTTGAGCGCGGCCACAGTGTCGCCGCCGCCGGCGACGGAGAGCAGCTTTCCTTCCACCGTCAGCCGCGCCGCCGTCTGCGCGACGGCGTTGGTGCCTTCATCGAAAGGCGGCAGCTCGAAGGCGCCGAGCGGGCCGTTCCAGACCAGCGTCTTCGCCTTGGCGAGCAGGCTCTCTATATGGGCGATGCTCTTCGGCCCGACGTCGAGGATCATGTCGCTCTCGCCGACATGCTCGATCGCGACGATATGCGAAGGCGCATGCGCCTCGAATTTCTGCGCGACAGTGGCGTCGATCGGCAGCACGATCTCGCAATTGGACGATTGCGCATCGGCGAGAATGGCGCGCGCCTTCTCGAGCAGATCATGCTCGCACAGCGATTTGCCGACTGGCTTGCCCTCAGCGGCGAGGAAAGTATTGGCCATGCCGCCGCCGATGACGAGAATATCGACCTTGCGAATGAGATTGCCGAGCAGATCGAGCTTGGTGGAGATTTTCGCGCCGCCGACGATCGCCATGACGGGACGCGCGGGATGTTCCAGCGCCTCGGAGAGCGCCTGCAGCTCCGCCTGCATGGTGCGGCCTGCGTAGGCCGGCAGAAGATGCGCGAGCCCTTCCGTCGAGGCGTGCGCGCGATGCGCGGCGGAGAAGGCGTCATTCACATAAATGTCGCCGAGCTTGGCGAGCTGCGCCGCGAAGGCGGGATCGTTCTTCTCCTCGCCCTTGTGGAAGCGCGTGTTCTCGAGCAGCAGAATATCGCCATTCTTCAGCTGCGCGATGGCCGCGCCGGCGACATCGCCGACGCAATCATCGGCGAAGGCGATCTTGCGCTTGGCCGTCTCCTCTATCGCGGAGACGATGGGCTTCAAGGAATCCTCTTCCTTGCGTTCGCCCTTGGGACGGCCGAAATGGGCGAGAAGGATGACCTTGCCGCCCTTTTTCGAAATATCCTCTATCGTCGGCAGCACGCGCTCTATGCGCGTCTTGTCGGTGACGACGCCATTCTCGGTCGGCACATTGAGATCGACGCGCAACAGGACGCGCTTGCCGTCGAGATCGGCGGAATCGAGCGTTTTGAAGGAGGAGGTCATGTCACCTCTTCAGAAAGTTCATAGCGAAGATCAGTATGCCCGAGCCGAGAGCCCAGGTGGTGAAAACGATGCCGAGCATCGTCCATGTGGACGGAAGACCGGCGATGCGGGCGTCGAGACCGCTCAAGCGTCCGTCGAGGCCGGTAAGGCGCCCATCGACTTTCGCAATATCGATCTCGATCTTCGTCAAGCGCCCGCCCTGTCCCTTCAGGTCGGAACTCAACTCCTTGAGCAAGGACTTGATTTCCGAAATATCAGACTCGAGGCGGGCCACTCTTTGTTCGAGCATAGGATCCTCCGGACCGTCCCCACCGCCGCTCATTCGCGCCCGGCTCGGGTCAAAGGGAACAATTTCGGCCATAACGTCAATCCGTATCGATAGGTTTGGCGGCGTCTCTCAAAATTTTCCATAAATGCCGCTCGATCATGCCGCAGCGCTGGCAAACGAGATCGACCGCATCGCCGTTGAATGCGCCTAAACTCGGGCGTTGCGCGGCTTCGAAAATCCGAGAAGCGATAAGGTAGAAGCTCTCGCTTCCGCAACGCAAGCATCTGAGCTTCGGAAACGCCACATCGACGGCTTTCGCCATATCGACGAGCGATGCGTCGGTCTCTCGCGCCTCGCGCTCGCCCGCGTCGGTCCCGCCACTCGATTGGTCCACCATCTTCGCCCCTAAAGCGTCAGAGCAATCCGCCGATCGTCGCGGCGACATCCGTCATGCGGCCGGAGAAGCCCCATTCATTGTCGTACCAGGACAGGACGCGCACCAGCTCGCCCTCGATCACCTTGGTCTGATCGAGATGAAACACGGATGAACGCGGATCATGGTTGAAATCGACCGAGACATTCTTGTCGTCGGTGTAACCGAGCACACCCTTCAACGGGCCGTCGGCGGCGGCGATGATGGCGGCGTTGATCTCTTCCTTGCTCGTCGCGCGCTTGGGCACGAATTTGAGATCGACAGCCGAGACATTGGGCGTCGGCACGCGAATGGCGGCGCCGTCGAGCTTGCCCTTCAGTTCCGGCAGCACCAGGCCCACGGCCTTCGCCGCGCCGGTGGAAGTGGGAATCATCGACAGAGCGGCGGCGCGGGCGCGATAGAGGTCCTTGTGATAGGTGTCCAGCGTCGGCTGGTCGCCCGTGTAGGAGTGGATCGTCGTCATGAAGCCGCGCTCAATGCCAATGGCGTCATTCAGCACCTTGGCGACGGGCGCGAGGCAATTGGTGGTGCAGGAGGCGTTGGAGATCACGAGATCGTCCTTCGTGATCTTGTCCTGATTGACTCCATAGACGACGGTGATGTCCGCTCCCTCGGAGGGCGCGGAGACCAGCACGCGCCTTGCGCCGGCGTCGAGCAGCGCTTTGGCCTTGTCGCGCGCGGTGAAAAGGCCCGTGCATTCCAGCGCAATGTCGACGCCCAGCGCCTTATACGGCAGCTCGGCCGGATTTTTGATCGCCGTGGCCTTGATCGGCCCCTGGCCCACGTCGATCGAATCGCCTTCGACCTTCACCTCGCGGGGGAAACGGCCATGAACGGAATCATAGCGCAGCAGATGGGCGTTGGTCTCGACGGAGCCGAGATCGTTGATCGTCACCACCTCGAGGTCGGTGCGGCCGGTCTCGACGATGTAGCGAAGAATATTGCGTCCGATGCGTCCGAACCCATTGATCGCCACTCTCACGGCCATAGCGGTGCTCCTTCTCATCTGCTCGCTCGGGCGGGGCCGGGCGGCCGCTGAACCGCCCAAAATCGGGGCTTTGCCCATTTTGCCGCATTTTCTGGCGGCGAACGCCCGCTCGAATGAGCGGCTTGATAACAGGTCGCGCCCCCCTGTCAACGCGGTCACAGGTCGCTCTGCGGCGGAGTCGCGGCTCGGATTGGGGTTTACGCGATTGCTGCTAGGCGTTAACGATTCGTACGTGCGAATCTAATCGCGATCGGTCCGGTTTCCATATGACGCAAGTCCCACACAGGCTCGATGACGCGCTGCAACGGCTCTCCGCCGCGCTGGAGCGGCTGGAGGAGACCGTCGCGCGCCGAATAGAGGTCGAGCTGTCGCACGCGGATCTCGAAGAGGAGCTCGCCGTCATGCAGGACGATCGCAGCCGTCTCGGCCTCGAGCTCGACGCCGCCCTCGCCCAGAACAGCGCGCTGGAGAAGGCGCGCGACGAGGTGCTGACGCGTCTCGACCGCACGAGCCTCGGCATTATCGCCGTGCTCGGCGAGGAGGACCGGGCGCAGAGCTAGATCGCGCGTTTCGATCGGCGCAGTCGGTCGGAAGCGTTCCATTGAAATGCGGGAACGCCATGCGATCCGGCGGGGTCGGATGGCGCTGTAGTCAGAGGCGGCGAATGGCGCATGTGGTGGTGACGATCGCGGGCCGGACCTATCGCATGGCCTGTGAGGATGGCGAGGAAGCCAATCTCGACGAGCTGGCCAAGCTCGTCGAAAACAAGATCTTGTCCCTGCGCGAAGGCTTCGGCGACATTGGCGAGCAGCGCATCACCGTGATGGCGGCGCTCACCCTCGCCGATGAGGCGTCGATCGCGACGCGCAAGCTCGAGGCCCTGCAAGCGGAGCTGGCGACGCTGCGCGAGAATGCGGCAGCGGCGAAAGAGGCCGAGGCCGCTCTGGTGGAGAAGCTCGCCGCAGCGCTGGAAGATGCGACGACGCGGGTCGAGCGCCTCTCGCGCGATCTTCAGCACGGGGGCGCGGAGGACGCGCCTCCGGCGCTCTGACGCAGCACGGGGGCGCGTGGAGACGCCCCCTATACTCTGAGATCAGCGGCCCCAGGCCTCGAAGGCGGGCTCGTGCTTGACCTTCTCGAGATCGTCGGCCTGCTGCGACAGCTGAATATGCCGGCGCTCCGCCGCGTCGCGCTCCGCGCCGTCCTTGAGAATGGCGATCTTGAGCTGCTCGGTCGCCTTGCGGGCGAGGCCGTTGATCCAGCGGTTGATATTGCTGACGACCAGATTCTTGCGCGCCAGCTCGGCGTCTCGGCCGGTCGCGTCGCTCTTCAAAATGTCGCGCTCCTTGACCGCCGCGGCGAGCTGCGCGTCGAGCTCGGCGAGCTTGTCCGGCGCGGCGCCGGCGCGCGCCTTCTCGATGGCGGCGATGCCGTCATCCAGCCAGGAGATTTGCTGCGCGAGCACGCCGTCCTTGATCGGCCCTTTGACGTCGAAGGAATTGGGCAGCGGAAAGAAGGGGCTGATCTCCACCGCACGCGCCGGAGCGGCCGCGAAGGGCGCCGAGATCAGAACGGCCAGAGCCAGTGTGGCGAATTTCGACATGTTTCTCTCCCATGCCGGCGGGTCGTTGCGTCATGAAGGCGCGCCTTTTTCCCGGCGCGCCGCCGCCCGCGGCTGCGCAAGACTGGGCCAATGACGTGACCAAGGCAAGTCGTTCTCGTCCCCTCGCCGCTTTCCCCTCGTCGCTCTCCTCGGACCTCGCCGCCCACGAGCCCGCCGCATCGGATAGCGGGGCCTTCCCGTCCGCGACCTTTTTTCACGCGAGCGCGGGCGGGGCCGGTTCCGCATCCGCGATGCCGTTGATCCGGCGTCGATATATTGCGCTGCAGCTCCGCCCTACACAATGGCGGGCCGGCGTGCGATAATAGGTTCGTTGAAGCGCACGCTCGACGCCCATCATCGACAGGGCCGCGCCGGCGCATTATTTTCACCAACGTCAGAATCGTCGTCTCGCCGCCGACAAAGGCGGCCGATTTCTAATTCTTATCGATACGATCGGGATACGTGGAAAAAAGATTAGATTGTCTTCAAAGGCGAGGCCAATGCTAGAACTCGACTGTGGCAACTGCTCGAACGAAACGATGCAGGGTCTCCGAACGCTTCAGCACGAGGTGCTCGAGCGTCTGGCGCGCGGCAAGCCGCTGCGCGAGACGATGGACGAGCTGTGCCTTCGCGCCGAGCAGCTCGCGCCGCAGGTCGTGTGCTCCGTCCTCACTGTCGATCGCGAGGGCCGTCTGCATCCTCTCGCCGGCCCGAGCCTGCCATCGCATTATTCCGACTCGCTCGACGGCCTTCGCATCGGGCCGGACGTCGGCTCCTGCGGCGCGGCCGCCTATTTCGGCGAGCCCGTCGAGGTCACGGATATGGAGAATGATCCGCGCTGGGCGGCTTTTCGAGCCATGACCACTCCGCTCGGCCTGCGCGCCTGCTGGTCCTCTCCCATTCGCGCCTCGGACGATCGCGTCATCGGCACTTTCGCCTTTTATTATCGCACCTGCCGCGGCGCGAGCCCGCTGGAGCGCACGATCGTCGAGACCTGCGTGAATCTCTGCGCCATCGCGCTCGAGCAAGAAGAGCGCAAGGAGCGCATCCGCCGGCTCGCCTATTTCGACGCCATCACCGGCGTCGCCAACCGCGCATCCCTGGAGCAGCAGGGCGAGATCGTCATCGCCGCCGCTGTCGCCAATGGCTTTTGCGCCGCGATCCACTGCATCGATCTCGATAATTTCAAGGAGATCAACGACACGCTGGGGCATAGGGCCGGCGATATTCTGCTGCGGTCGGTGGCCGAGCGCATCTCCTCCGTCGTCGGCAAGGCCGATATCGTCGCCCGCATCGGCGGCGATGAATTCGCCGTGGTGCAATCGCACGCCGGCTCGGTCGCCGATATCGGCGGCTTCGCGATGCGGCTGATGGAGGCGATGGCCGCCCCTTTCGATCTCGAGGAGGCGATGGCGACGGTCGGCGTCAGCGTCGGCATCGCCCGCGCGCCGGAGGACGGGCTCGATCTGCGGACACTGATGCGCAAGGCGGATTTCGCCTTGTACGAAGCCAAATCCAGCGGCCGCGCCCATTTTCGCTTCTTCGATCCCGACATTGAGACGCGCATCGCCGCCAATCGGCGCATTTGGCAGGATTTGCGGGAGGCGGTCGCCGCCGGCGAGTTCGAGCTCCATTTCCAGCCCATCGTCGCGCTCGGCGTCACGCGCGTCTGCGGCTATGAGGCGTTGCTGCGCTGGCGGCATCCGCGCGACGGCCTGCGCACGCCGGAGGATTTCCTCCCCGTCGCGACCAAGGCCGGCCTGCTCTACGAGATCGGCGCCTGGATTTTGAACGAGGCCTGCGCCAGCGCTTCCGCTCTGCCGCCCGATGCGCGCATCAGCGTCAACGTCACCCAGGCGCAATTGGAGAAGACCGGCTTCGCCCGCGACGTCGCCGAGGCGCTCGCCGCCTCCGGCATGGATCCGAGCCGGCTGGAGATCGAGATCGCCAGCTCCGTCCGCCTCGCCGACAATGCCGAGATTCTGCGCTGCCTCACCGCGATCCGCGCGCTCGGCGTCTCCATCGCGCTCGATGATTTCGGCTGCGGCGGAGCCGCGCTCGCGCATCTCCACACGCTGCCGGTCGATCGCGTCAAGGTCGGCCGCTCGCTGACGCAGCAGGCGCAATCCAATCCCCGCGCAGCCACCATTGTGCGGTCGATCGTCGCCCTCGTTCATGAGCTCGGCATAGCGGCGACGGCCGAGGGCGTCGAGACCGATGCGCAGCTGCGCATTCTGCGCCAGCTCGGCTGCGATGAGATTCAGGGTTATGTCATCAGCCCGCCGCAACCGCTCCGCGCATTCGTCGAGGGCCTCGCGCCGGCCGGCCGCGTCCGCCCGCCCGTCTCGCTCGCCTGAAAATCACTCGATCAGAATATCGCTCGCGCCATCCGCGCCCTTCCGACGGGCGCGGCTCATGCGAGGACTCCGCTCTCGAGCGCAATGCGCTAGATTCCTCCCTCGGAGAAACATCTTCGTAACGCGATACGGACATTTTGAAAACAAATCGCGCCTCCAGCATCCTCCAGCAGCGGGAGGCGCGTCGAAGGGTCGGGCATGTATCGGTATGAGCGCGACTCGCGTTCCGAGGAGCGGGACCTCGATCCTGAGGAGCTCGACGCCTCGATCCGAGCGGATCAGGCGCAAATGCTCGCCACCGGACAATCGGTGCTGGTCTTCAATGCAGCCAACGCCGCGATCGTCGCCGCCATTTTCCGCGACTTCTACTCGCACGCGCAAATCGCCGCCTGGCTTCTCGCCTTTCTGATCCTGGTCGTCGCGCGCATCGCTCATGCGCGCCGCTTTCGCGCCATGCCGCCCACTGCGGAGGCCGTGCGGCGCTTTCTCGCCCTGTGGACGCTCGGCTCGACGCTGACCGGCTGCCTCTGGGGAGCGGCCTCATCGGTCCTGTGGCTGACGCCGGACCCCGGCTATCACGCCTTTGTGCTTTTCGCCGCCGGCGGCATGGCGGCGGGCGCCGTGCTCACCAATTCCGCCTATCTGCCCGCCATGTTCGGCTATATCGCGCCGGATGTGCTGCCCTCCATCGTCGGGCTCTTCACGCGCGGGGAGTCGACCGCCCTCGCGATGGGGGCGCTGCTCTCGGCCTTCACCGCCGTTCTCATCATTCTCGGCCTGCGCGCCAATGGCTGGGTGGTGTCGGTGTCGCGCCGCCGACTGCAGCAGGAGGCGCTGTCGGCGGCGCTGCATCAGCGCAACGCTCTGCTGCACGCCGTCTCCACCGCCGCGACGGAGCTCACCACCGCCGCCCCCAGCGCCGCCGCAATTCCCGACCTGCTCGACTCGGTCGGCGCGGCGATCGACGCCGATCGGATTCTCGTCTTCGAATCCGGCGCCGCGCTGGAAGAGCCCCCTTCCCTGCTGCATTTCTGGCGGCGCGCCGAATCTCCTGTCGCGCTGGACGCCTCCTTTTTCGAAGCCGACGAGAGACGCGCCTTTCTCTCCGGCCCGCTGCGCATCGCTCTCGCCGAGCGCCGGCCGGTGACGGCGACGACGCGCGCGCTCGAGCCCGGCCCCGCCAAGAGCTTTCTCGAGCGTGCCGGCGTGCGCTCGGCGCTGTTCGCGCCAATCGTCGTCGACGACGCTCCTTGGGGCTGGGTGGAGGTGGAGGATTGCCGCAGCGAGCGCATATGGAAGCCGGCCGAGATCGACGCGCTGCGCATACTCGGCGATCTCATCGGCGGCTCGCTGGCGCGCCAGCGCTATGTCGACCGGCTCCGCGACGCCAATGAGGTGGTGGAGCGCAGCCCGACTCTGCTGTTCCGCCTGCGCATGGACGGGAAAAGGCCGCGCCTCGTCTATGTCTCCCACAATATCGCGCTGTTCGGCTATGACCCTTGGGAGCTGACCGATCCGGCGCGCAGCCTCGCCGATTGCGTTCATCCCGATGATCTCGACAAGGTCGGCGCCTCGCTGGCGCGGGCGGCGGCGGATGGGCGGCGCGGCGGCATGGTGGAATTTCGCTTTCGGCGGCGAGACGGCGGCTATCGCTGGCTCGACGCCCGCTACGCCGCGCGCGACCGGCCCGGCCGCTCGCAGCTGATCGAAGGCGTCGCGCTCGACGTGACCGAGCGCAAGGAGGTCGCCGATCAGATCGCTATTCTCGCGCAGACGGACGCTCTCACCGGCCTCGCCAATCGCCGCAGCTTCATCGACGCGCTGCGCCGCGCCTTCGCCGAGGCGGAGGCCGGCGGCGCGCCCTTCTCGCTGCTCTATATCGACGTCGATCGTTTCAAGGACGTCAACGACCGGCTGGGCCACGCCAGCGGCGACGCGCTGCTGGAGGCTCTCGCGGCGCGGCTGAAGAGCCATTGCCGCGCCGGCGATGTCGTGGCGCGGCTCGGCGGCGACGAATTCGCGATATTGCAATCGAGCTCGCGCGACGCGGCCAGCGCCTCCGTCATGGCGGCGAAGATTTGCGCGCTCTCGGCGGAGCCCTATCTTCTGCCCGGCGGCGCGCTGCGCGCCACGGTGAGCGTCGGCGTCGCTCTCTTCGCCTCCGCTCTGGAGGGGCCGGACGCCATGCTGGCGCGCGCCGACCGCGCGCTCTATCTCGCCAAGGAGAATGGCAGAAACCAATATCGCATCTACTCGCAGACGCAGGAGCCGGCGAATAATTTCTCGATTTGAATTTTCGCGCGCCGCGCGGCGATCATAGGGACGCGCGCGCACGCAGCCGATTTCATGCCGGTAATTACCCCCGAAGCTCTCCACATGGGCCTTTGTGCTCGCCGTTCCCGATCTCGACGCCAGCGCGGGCTATTTTCGCGACGTGCTCGGCTTCGAGCTTCTATGGCCGGAGGCAACGGATTGGCGCCTGGTCCAGCGCGACAATGTCCGCGTGATGCTGGGCCATTGCCCCACCGACGCGCCGCCCGCCGCGCTCGGCTCCCACAATCTGTTCGGCTATGTGAATGTGGACGACATCGACGCGCTCCACGCCGAGATCGCCGCCCGCGGCGCGCTCTGCACAACGCCGGCCGACCGCCCCTATGGAATGCGCGAGATCGTCGTCACGACGATCGACGGGCATCGCATTTTGTTCGGGCAAGCGATCGGCGGCGGGGCGGGGTGATGGCTGCGATGCGCCAATGGCGGACATTCTGGCTTGCGCACGTTGAGGTCCGCTTCCGACCGAACTCAGACCTTGAAAAGGTCCGCTTGCGGTCGGCGTGATCCGCCGATCAGAACCGAGCTTAGCGGAAATGGCTCCTTCGTGCAAACCATGCTGAAAAGCGACCCAAAGTGCCCGGATCGACCTTATCCGAACGTGCGATTGAGTTTCGTCGAGGTTCAATTGAAGTTGGATTATAACATATGTTGGGTTATAACATATAAAGCTGAGGCCAAACGTGCGATTAGTGTACGTTTAATGGCTTCAGAAATAGAAACGCCCAGGCATAGGGAGTGTGATGATGCAGCGTTTCGGAGCCGCCCAGCTGGATCGCGACCTCTTGACCGCTACCAGAGATGATAGCGGAGTCGAGGGCTCTTACCATCAAATGCACTTCGTTTTGCGATTGAGTCAGCGCAATCATCATCTTCTAGAAGGCATTGATGCTCGACCGCGAGCAATCGACGAACTATCAGTAGAACAGATAGAAGCCTTCTCAACGTACTTACACGAGACAATCCATTGGTGGCAGCACGTAGGCTCGACGTCGGGCCTGGTTGTGAGCCTCGCATATCCCGTCCAATTCAACGGTAACGCGCAGTTTCTTACAGAGATCGTTGCTGGAGGCGTTCAATTTAAATCTCTAAAGCAGTGGGCTGAGGACGAGTTGAGATCCGGACGGCCTGATAGCGATCCGCTTCTGATTGCTGCAAACAGCGCAGTCAACAATTGCATTGACATCGAATTTTATAAGAGATTAGCAATCGACCCATCTTCTTTTGAGAGTGTAATAGATCGCTATTTTGAGAGTGTAGGGCACTCCTATCGAATGGCTTATAGCCATGTCTTGAACTATATAGCGGCGACGGTGGATCCGAACTTCAATATCGTGCCTGGCGGTTCAGCTTGGGACGACGGTTTCCAAGATTTAGCTGATCGACGCATCCTAGGCTACTATTATGGCTCGCCGGTCGTCAGGGGCATGATCGGCCTACGCGCCATATGCGAAGGTCAGGCTATATACTCTCAAATCCAGTTCCTATCGGCAGCCTCCGGAGGGGGGCTGCGCATCGATGATTTCTATAAGGATGGATATATTCATGGTATATACGCTGAAGCATTCGACGCTTACATTGAGAAAACTGGATTCCTTGATCCAGATACCGCTGATGCTCCCCAAGTTGCGATATTTTTACTAATATGTGATTTGGCGACTAATCCGGGCCGAGGATTGCCATTCCAAATATCAAAGTTCGAAGACTTTATTTATGATGTCGATCCGGCCATCAGATTCCACCGCTTATGTTTGGCAGCAAAGAAAATATACGCTGGTGGACTACCAGAAGTATTTGAGTACTCAAAAGAAACATACACCCGTCTCTCTGAATCGTTGAGCGCTGAATGTGGCTACGATAGCCCGATGGCCGTGCTTTATGAATTCCAACGATGGTCGGAGCAGCTCCCCATTCTTCGTAAATTGGAGAAAGAGAAGGAAACATTTTGCTACGCGGAAGACAACTTACCTCTGAGGGTAATATTGTCTCACTTCATGTCATTTTGCAGAGATAAGATAGCCGTTCCTGAGTTTTTTTGCTGGCCTGGGATGATGATGGTAGGAGATTTGAAGCCTGATTACCTGTCAGTGTGGTTATCTAATCTATCTTTATACAGTAACCGTCTTGGAGATGAGGGGGTCTTCCCAAGAGACATGCCTGGCAAAGATCGCGAGTGCATCCTCAAAACGCTCAACGTATTCTACGCTCATGGAATTATGTTTGATCTGACCAAGCAATGGATTTTGGAAAATGGCAAGTTCAGGTTTGATTATCGCTGGTTGAAGGCCGATGCATCCGAAGCCGAATTCACACGCAGCGCTGGAAACCTTTTCGAAAGCGTGTACGGGGTACGGCCAGAAGCCATTAAGCCATTGTAGGTGATGCTGACAGGTCAGCATCACCTAATGAACTTAGCGAGCCGAATGTCGGCTTTCTCGCACTAGGCCAATTTCTGCAAACCACCCATCTGAGACCTTCAGGTCAGCAAAGGTCAATGACCACTCCGGGTCACTCGCCGCCCTTTCCCGTCCCCGCCTCCTCATATTAAACTCCCCCTATGACCGACGCCCCCATCCGCTATGTCGAGCCCGTCTTTCGCCCACCCAGCGAGGCGGAGTCGCTGATTCTTCCCGTCACCGATGGATGCTCGTGGAATCGCTGCAGCTTCTGCGAGATGTATACCGCGCCGCAGAAGCGCTTCCGCCCGCGGGACGAAGCCGAGGTGATGGAGAGCATAAAGCGCTGTGGCGAGATTTATGGGGCCTCGGTCGCGCGCGTGTTTCTGGCCGATGGCGACGCCATGACCTTGTCGACGCGGCGTCTCGCCGCCATTCTCGAGGCGATCCGCCGCGAGCTGCCGGGCGTGCGGCGCGTGTCGAGCTATTGCCTGCCGCGCAATGTCGGCCGCAAATCCGTCGCCGAGCTGCGCGATCTCGCCGCGCTCGGCCTATCGCTGGTCTATGTCGGCGCGGAATCGGGCGATGACGATGTGCTGGCGCGGGTCCAGAAGGGCGAGACCTTCGCCTCCAGCCGCGACGCGCTGGAGAAGCTCGGCGCGGCGGGAATCAAGCGCTCGGTGATGATTCTAAACGGGCTCGGCGGCGCCGCGCTCAGCGAGGCGCATGCGGAAAATTCCGCCGCGCTGATCAACGCCGCGCAGCCGGAGTTTCTGGCGACTCTGGTCGTCAGCTTCCCCAAGGGCGAGGCGCGGTTTCGCGCCGATTTCCCGGATTTCGCGCCGCTCGACGTGCCGGGGCTGCTGCGCGAGATGGAGCGCTTCCTCTCGCGGCTGGAATTGAAGCGCACCGTGTTCCGCAGCGATCACGCCTCCAATTGGCTCGTGCTGCGCGGCACGCTCGGCGCCGACAAGCCACGCCTGCTGGAGCAATTGCGCGCCGCCATCGCCGCGCCGGAGGACGCCCCGCTGCGGCCCGCCTGGGCGCGGGGACTGTAGAAGCGTCCTTCCCGACGCTCGCACTATGCGCCAGCGCACATCGCCCCCTGCGAGCCGAACCTATGCTGCGGCTCGGTCGATCGGAATCGGCCGGTGTAAAGGAAAGATGCGCGCATGGTCAGAATCGAGCTCGAGCCGCAGATCGCCAGGGAGCTGCTGATCGTCCTGGAACGGCGCCTGATGACGATTCACGAGGTGGAGCAGCGGCTGAAATCCGCCGAGTTCGGCTCGGCCGAGCAGGAGAAGGAGGCGCTGATTCCGATCATCATCGCGCTGGAGAGCGCGCTGAAGATCCCGCCGCATCAATAGGGCGCGTGCGTCCGCGCGAGGGAGCGGCTATGCTCGCCGCCTCTCTCCCCCGCAAGAGGCGCCAATATGCAATTTCTCCATACGATGATCCGCGTCGGCGATCTCGACGACTCGCTGGATTTCTTCTGCGGCAAGCTCGGCCTCGCCGAGGTGCGCCGCACCGAGAATGAGAAGGGCCGCTTCACCCTCGTCTATCTCGCCGCGCCGGACGATCTTCCGCAGGCGAAAGACGCGGGCGCGCCGCTCGTCGAGCTCACCTATAATTGGGACGAGCATGATTATGCGGGCGGCCGCAATTTCGGCCATCTCGCTTTCGCGGTCGACGATATCTACGCCGTATGCGCGCGGCTGCAGGCGGCCGGCGTGACGATCAACCGCCCGCCGCGCGACGGCTATATGGCCTTCATCCGCTCGCCCGATCAAATCTCGATCGAGCTGCTGCAGAAGGGCGCGCCGCTGCCGCCGGCCGAGCCCTGGAGCTCCATGCCGAACACCGGCGCCTGGTGAGCGCTGGTGAGCGCTGGTATAGACGCTCAATAATAATAGTAGCGACGGCGACGCCAGTAACGCGGCCGATAATACCGGCGCCAGTAGCGGCGACGCCAGCGCGGACGCCAGACGCGGCGGCGGTAGTACCAATAGGTCTTTTCGACCTGCGCGCGCTCGAGATCGTCCGGCGTCGCCACAGCAGCCTCGGGAGCCGGCTCCGGCGCCCGAGGCGCCTCGAGCGGCGCGACCGAGGTGAGGGCGTGAGAGGGGCCGGCGACCAGCGCCGCCGCCGCGCCGACGACGAAAAATTTCATGAAAGAACGACGTTCCATCGACTTTCCTCCATAGAAGCCGTCACGCCGACGCGGGACGCGCCTTTCGCGCGCGCGGCTCATCCCCAAAGAAATCGGGCCGTTCCGGCGGCCGGCAAGGCCTTCGCCGTCTTTCCGCCGCGCGCCGAGCGTAAAAGGGCGGATGACGATGAAACCTTTTCGGAACTACGGCGTTTTGCTTATGCGGCGCCGGGCGGGAAGACCGAATGATCGAATAGATTCAAATGTAACCCGGTTTTGTGACGATAGAGCGGCGGGAAAAACGACGGGAATTTTGAAAAATCTGGTCCAGCTTTTGCGTGACCACGGCGGTTCGGGCGGCGGAGCGGCGTTTCGGACGGAAGCCGACAAACAACGCCGCAAGAAGACTATGGGAATTCCGAAGATGCATTCCGACGGCGCAGGAGAGTTTCGTTCGCAGGACGGAGAAAAGGTCATGCTCGTCACCGATCTCATCCATTCATGCTCGAACGACAAGGTCGCGCAGGCGGCGACTTTCTGCATCGGAGGCGTTTTCGCCGAGAGAGTCCGCGCCGTCGCGCAGGAGAATGGCGTCAGCGAAGGTCGTTTCGTCTCCGTAGTGGTGCGCGATTTCGCGCTGCGGGCCGATGAGGCGGAGCGCGCGCAGCTGGCGCGCGAGATGGCCGGCTGCGATCAGCCGATCCTCAGCGGGCTGCGCAGGGTGGTGGAGAAGGCGTTGGAAGGCGGCGCGCAATTCGCCGATGACGTGAAAAGCTTCGGACTGCCTTTCCTGCGGCGCGACGGCGGCCTCACCTTCGAGGGCGTCGCTCCCCTGCAGCGCGCCGCGCGCTGAGACGAGCTCGCGCCTATCGACGGCCTCTCTTGCCGGAGGCCCCTCTTGCCGGCGGCGCGCCTGGCGGCGACAATGCCGCCGCACGACCGTCTCTCGGGCGAATCGGCGAAGGCGGGGCATGTCGGGACTGATCGACGAAGCGCAGATCGTCTCCATTCTGACGACCTATGGCTATTGGGCCATATTCATCATCGTCGCGTTGGAGAGCGCCGGCATACCGCTCCCCGGCGAGACGACATTGGTCGGCGCGGCCATCTACGCCGGCCACTCCGGCAATATCGACATTCGCTTCGTCATTCTTGCCGCCGCGGCCGGCGCGATCGTCGGCGACAATATCGGCTTTTGGATCGGACGCGAGTTCGGCGTGAGGCTGCTGATGCGCTATGGCTCGTACATTGGCGTCGGGCCGCCGCAATTGCGCCTCGGGCAATATCTCTTCATGCGCTGGGGCGGCTCCATCGTGTTCTTCGGCCGCTTCATCGCGCTGCTGCGCATATTGGCCGCCGTGCTCGCCGGCGCCAATCACTTCGATCCGGTGAAATTCCTGTTTTACAACGCCGCAGGCGGCATTTGCTGGGCGCTGGTCTTCGGCCTCGGCGGCTATGTTTTCGGCGCGGCCATACATCGCATCGCCGGCCCGATCGGCTGGCTGGGCCTCGCCGGCGCGATTCTCGGCGCCTTCCTGCTGTGGCGCTATTGGAAGATCCACGAGGAGCGGCTGACGAAGGAGGCCGAGGCGCATTTCGAGCGCATCGGTCATCGCCGGCCGTGACGCGCGGACGCGCGAGCTATCCTCCGCCTCACGCCTCGCTTTCAGCCGGCACGGGCGCGAGGCGCCCGGCCTCCCAGCCGATGATCGCCTGCTTTCGCGTCAGCCCCCAATGATAGCCGGTGAGCGCGCCGCTCGCGCCGAGCACGCGATGGCACGGCACGATGAAGGAAACGGGATTGCGCCCGACGGATGCGCCCACCGCCCGCGCGGCGCCGGGCTTGCCGAGCCGCCGCGCGATCGCGCCGTAAGTGGTCGCCCGGCCCATGTCGATGTCGAGCAGCGCCTCCCAGACCGAAACGTCGAATTCCGAGCCGATCAGCACGAGGCGCAACGGTCGGTCCGGCCGCCATTCCGCCGGATCGAAAGCGCGCCGCGCGAAATTTGCGGTCGCCGCGTCGTCGAGCGAAAATCGCGCCTTCGGCCAGCGGCGGCGTAGATCGTCCAACGCCTCCGCGCGCGCGCCGTCGACGAAGCCGAGCCCGGCGAGGCCGCGCTCTGTCGCGACCAAAATCGCCTCGCCGAAGGGCGAAGGATGGAAGCCATAGCGCATCTCCAGCCCCTCGCCGCCGCGCTTATATTCGCCGGGCGTCAGCGCGTCATGGGTCACGAAGAGATCATGCAGCCGCGAGGGGCCGGAAAGACCGAGCGAGAGAGAGGCGTCGAGGAGGCTCGTCTCCCCGCCGAGCAGCGCGCGCGCATGGCGCAGCGTCAGCGCCTCGAGGAAGGCCTTGGGCGAGAGTCCCGCCCAGCGCCGGAACAAGGCGCGTAAATGCGCTTCGGACAGGGCCGCCGCCTCCGCCATCTCCTCGACCGAGGGCTGCCGGCGCCAATTCTCGCCGATGAAGCGGATCGTCTCCGCGACCTTGGCGTAATCCTCCTGCGGCCGCGTTTCGGCGAGGGGAGGCAGGGTGTCGGAGCAAAGGGTCATGCGGCGCATCATGGCGCGCGCGGCCGGGCGTCGCCACCCGAAAACGCGTCAGGAATAGAACGGCCCGCGCTTGGCCTCCGCCAGCGCGCGCGAAAGCTCCTCGGCGAGCGCGGCCTTCTGCTCCGGCGCGAGAAAGCCGCCGATCTCGACGCGCTCGCCGCGCGAGACGAGCAGCACGCGCTGCATGCCGAACTCCTCGTCCTCTTCCGTCTCGAGCCGCAGCCAGTAAGTGTCGAAACGCCGCTCCCGCCGCAGCCCATAGGCGCTCTTCTTCACAATGACGAGCTCGAAGGGGGTGAGGCTGATGCTCTCGAACGCCCTGGCCGAACGAAAGCTGACGCGCAGCGCGACATAGAGCGCCAGCACGTCCAGCCCCATGAAGCCGACGACCGGCCAGGCGCCGAGAATATAGAAGGGAACCGACAGCGCGCATGTTCCCGCGCCGAACAGCAGGATGAACACATGCGCCTGCCGCAGCGTCATCGACCGATGCGGTATCAGCCGCGTCTGATAAATGGCTTCCGCAGAAGGAGCGCTCGCCGTCACGCCGCCGCCTTTCGTTCTCCAGAACGTCGAGTTATAACGCCTTTATGCCGAACGAAAAGAGCTCGCTCGCCAAGGCGCGGCGTCCTGCATCGCCGCGTAGCCGCGAGGCTGCGCGCATCGATGAGATTTTCGCGCGTCTCGAGGCGGCCGATCCGCACCCCAAAGGCGAGCTCGAGCATGTGAATATCTTCACTCTGCTCGTCGCCGTGGTGCTCTCCGCCCAGGCCACCGACGTCGGCGTCAACAAGGCGACGCGCGCTCTGTTCAAAATCGCCGACACGCCGCAAAAAATGCTCGCGCTCGGCGTCGAAGGGCTCTGCGGCTATATCAAGACGATCGGCCTCTATCCGACCAAGGCGAAGAATGTCATCGCCCTCTGCGCGCAGCTGATCGAGAAGCACGGCGGCGAGGTTCCCTGCGACCGTGAGGCTTTGCAAGCGCTGCCGGGCGTCGGCCGCAAGACCGCCAATGTGGTGCTCAACATCGCCTTTCATGTGCCGGTGATCGCGGTGGACACGCATATCTTCCGCGTCTCCAACCGGCTGCCGCTCGCCAAGGGCAAGACAGTCGATCAGGTGGAGGCGGGCCTCGAGAAAATCGTGCCCGAGCGTTTCAAGCTCCACGCGCATCACTGGCTGATCCTGCATGGCCGCTATGTGTGCAAGGCGCGCAAGCCCGAATGCGAGCGCTGCATCATCGCCGATCTCTGCCGCTTCGAGGGCAAGACGATCTGAGAGGGCAAGACGATCCGACGGCCAGCTCGCTCTTTTCGGGCCGGAATGTGCGCCAGCGCACGAACGCCGCCCCGCTCTCCCGCTAGACCAAAGCCATAGTCTGGCCGCGTGGAGGGAGGGGTCATGCGTTTCGAATTCTCCGCCCCTCGCGCGCGCCGGACCGAGGCCACGAATCAGAAACCATTCATTAACGCAGCCCATAAAAAAGGCGGGTCGCGGCCGGTTTCGCAGGCGCCCGCGCCGGTCGGCATTACGCGTATTATTTTCAGACAATTAGAGCGAAGCCAAAGCCCGGCGGAGCACAATCTCCACGCTTGTCGCGCCGCGCGCTCCGACTTATACGAACGTCTCCGCTTTCGCGCGGCCAGGCGCAGTTTCCGGCGTTTCGCCGTCACATCACGGCTCCATGCCCACTCTCTATCATCACCCGCTCTGCCCCCATTCCCGCTTCGTGCGGCTGATTCTCGCCGAATACGGGATCGAGACGACGCTGGTCGAGGAGCGGGCGGCCGAGCGGCGGCGGGAATTTCTGACGCTCGATCCGGCCGGCAAGACGCCGGTGCTGGTCGACGACGACGGGACCGTGATTCCGGGCGCGAGCGTCATTGTCGAATATCTCGAGGATTGCCTGCCGCCGGACTTCCGCGGCCTGCGGCTGATGCCGGCTGGCCTGCACGAGCGCATAGAGACGCGCCGGCTGATCGAATGGTTCAATGTCAAATTCTTCGACGAGGTGACGAATTATCTCGTCATGGAGAAAGTCTACAAACGCTTTCTCGCGCCGGAGATCGGCGGCGGCGCGCCGGACATGGACCTGCTGCGGGTCGCGCGCGCCAATCTGCGTCCCCATATTCGCTATATCGGCTATTTGACCGAGGCGCGGCGCTGGCTGGCGGGCGAATCCCTCACCTATGCGGATTTCGCCGCTGCGGCTCATCTTTCCTGCGTCGACTATCTGGGCGACGTGCCATGGGACGAAGACGAGACGGTCAAGCATTGGTATCAGCGGATCAAGTCGCGGCCGGCCTTCCGTCCCCTGCTGGCCGATCGCACGCCGGGCATGACGCCGGGACCGGTCTACGCCGAGCTGGACTTCTGACCCTCGAGCAGGCGCTGCGCCGCCGCGCGGCCGCGCTCGGCTTCGATCTCTGCGCCATTACGTCCGCCGACGCCCCGGCAGAGACCGGCGAGCGTCTCGCGCAATGGCTCGAATCTGGCGCCCAGGGCGATATGGAGTGGATGGCGGAAACCGCCGAGCGGCGCGCCGCGCCGAAGGCGCTGTGGCCACAGGCGCGCTCCATAATAATGCTCGGGGTCGACTATGGCGCGTCCGGCGATCCGCTGGCGACGCTGGCGAAGCCCGATCGCGGCGCCGTCTCGCTCTACGCGCGCCGCCGCGATTATCACGAGGTCATAAAGGGAAGGCTGAAGCAGCTCGCCGGCTTTCTGCTGGCGCAGGCCGGCGGCGGCGAGGTCAAGGTCTTCGTCGACACGGCGCCGGTGATGGAAAAACCATTGGCGCAGGCGGCGGGGCTCGGCTGGCAGGGCAAGCACACCAATCTCGTCTCGCGGCGCTTCGGCTCCTGGCTGCTGCTCGGCGCGATCTTCACCGACCTTTTGCTTCAGCCGGATGCGCCGGAGGAGGATCATTGCGGCTCCTGCCGCGCCTGTCTCGACGCCTGCCCGACCAAGGCCTTTCCGGCGCCGTATCGGCTCGACGCGCGGCGCTGCGTCGCCTACCTCACCATAGAGCACAAGGGCCAGATTCCGCGTGAGTTCCGCGCCGCCGTCGGCAACCGTATCTTCGGCTGCGACGATTGCCTCGCCGTCTGCCCCTGGAACAAATTCGCCCGAGCGACGCGGGACGCCAAGCTGGCCCTGCGCGAGGACCTATCCGCGCTTCCTCTCGCCGATCTCGCCGCGCTGGACGACGCCGGCTTTCGCGCACTCTTCGCTGGAACGCCGGTCAAGCGGCTCGGCCATGCGCGCTTTCGGCGCAATGTCGCCATAGCGATCGGCAATTCGAAAAACCCTCGCCTCGCCGCCGCGGTCGAGCCGCTGCTCTCCGATTTTTCGGCGCTCGCGCGCGGCGCATCCGTTTGGGCGCTGGCGCGGCTTCTCTCTCCGGGAGACTTTTCCGCTCTCGCCGGGAAAGCTCTCGCTGCGGAAGAAGACGTAGCGGTTCGCGACGAGTGGGCAAAAGGACACACCTGACGAAAAAGTGACGCCGCGACGCAGATTGCCGCGGCGCAACGCCGGCGCATCCATGGATTCGCCACAGCACAAACAGTAGAGTTCCCTGCGCCGCCTTCGGGCGCGCGCCTCACGCCGAACGCCGCCGCCATGCCCAATGTTTCGCGACGCACAATAGATGATCCAGCCGCCGAGGCGGCGCGCCTTTTGGCGCGTCTCAGCATCATGCTGCTGTTCATCATCTCGCAGCTGGCGCCGATCCTGACGCGGCAGACCATCTATATTCTGCTGCCCATCGGCGCCGCGCTGCTGCTGCTCTCGGCCAGCCTCGCGCCGGAGACGCGACGCTTGCGCGAGATCGCCGTGCTGGCGCTGACGCCGACCGCGCTCGCCGCTTTCTTCTTCGTCGGCTGGACGGGCTTGTCGCTCGCCTGGACGCCCTTCGGCGCCGGCCCGGCCGAGCGCTACGCCAAGAGCGCCGCGACCTTGGCGTTGGTCGCCGCCGCCTGCGCTCTGCTGCCGGCGCGCACCAAGACATCCAATCTCAATCTGCTGCCGATCGGCACCGGCGCCGCAGCCGCGGCCCTCGCCGCCGTCGCTTTGCTTTCGGCGAGCGGCGGCGATCAGCCGCTCGATCTCGACAGCAATGCTCTGCAGCGCGCCGGCCTCGGGCTTGCGCTGGCGATCTGGCCGGCGCTCGGCGCGCTGGCGCTGCGCGGACGCTGGGTTTCTGCCGCCCTCTTCGCTGTCGTCGGCGTCGCCGCCTGCCTGCTGGCGCGCGCGCCCAATGCGCTGCCCGCGCTTATGGCCGGCGCGCTGGCGTTGGCGCTGTCCTTCGGCAAGGCGCGCCGCGCCGGCTCTCTGCTGGCCATCCTCTCGGCGGCGCTGATCCTGCTGGCTCCGCTTGCGCCGATCCTCGTGCATCTCGTCGCGCCCGAGCGCCTGCCGGCCTTCGCCGCTCCGCTCGAGACATGGGGCCGAATCATCGCCAATGATGGGCCCCGGCTCTTCATCGGCCATGGCTTCGGCGCGGCGGTGTTCGGCGTCGCCGGCCATTATCTCTACCCGGACACGCCGCGCAGCCTGCTGTTTCAGGTTTGGTTCGATCTCGGCGTTCTCGGCGCGCTCGGCCTCGCCGCCGTCGTCGCCCGCGCTTTTTATGTCATCGGACGGACGCGGCCGGTGCTCGCGCCCTTCCTGCTCGGCGGCTTGGCGACGGGTCTGACGATCTGCGTGCTGGGACCGGCGGCCGAGCAGCTCTGGTGGCTGACGCTCGCCGGCCTCAACGCCATCGGCTACGCTCTGGTGCTGAAAGGGCAGTTTCGAACGCGCCGTCCGCGCCTCGAGCCCAATGGCGGCATGGGGCGCATCGTCGTCCGCTGAAACTCGTCTCTTATTGCGGGCAAGCGATTCCGCGGGCGACGCTGACCTGACCATCCGAGCCTTCGACGCGGGTGACGGCGAGCACGCAATCCTCGTCATCGGGGCCATAGGCGCGACCGATCAGAATCGCCGGACCATCGCCGAAGGGACGCAGCGCCGTCACGCTGTCGCCGAGCGTCGTTTTCGTAATTGACGATGGCGCGGCCAGAGCCTCGAAACGCGCGCCGAGCGACGGCGTGGCGGCGACAGACGCGCCGAAGCTGGCCGCGACCGTCACGGCGAGAAGGATTCGCGAATTTTTCGATAGGCCCATGATCCGACGCTCCCGGCGAAGGGCCCACTGGAGCGAGGAATTCTCCCCGAAGCGTCGGCCGCGCCTCTCATGGGCTGTAACGCGGCGACGTCGGTCATGGTTGCAGGGACCGTAGAAACCGAAAAGGCGAGGCCGAAGCCTCGCCTCAATGCCTCGCCTTTCGCCTCACTCGCAGACGCGGGTGGGTCGATAGCCGATGATGTCGCCATATTCATCGAACACCGGGCGACGCTCGCGCCAGCAGCGATAGGGCGGCGGCGCTTCATAGACCGGCGCCGGATAATAGGCCGGCGCGCCATAATAGGGCGGGGGCGGCGGAACCGGACGCGCGGCTCCGCCGGCGAGAGCGCCGAGCGCGAAGCCGCCGATGCCCGCGGCGATGGCCGCGCCAGGATCGCCCGCAGCGGCCGGCGCGGCCGTCACGATCGGCGCGACGCCGAGGCCGAGCGCGACGAGCGCGCCCGCGATTTTTCGTGCCGAAATCTCCCTCATGACTCTCTCCATCACCCTCCGGGGCGGCGCTCGGACGGCCTGTCCCCGAGTCGCGCCACCAGCCGCGCGCCGAGCGCGTCGATGAAAGCCAGAAAACGTAAATGAACGGCGAAAACGTGGCCGTCTCGCTCGTGCTTTTTCAAATTTCGGCGAGTGATGCGTTCACGCCACAGCGGCGCTGCGCGGCGGCTCGGGAATGGGAAAACGCAGCACGATTCGCGTGCCCTTGCGGCGGACGGCCGGGCTCTGCGCGACGATGGAGCCGCCCATCGCCTCGACGAGGCCGCGGCAGATGGAGAGGCCGAGGCCGGCGCCGGCCTTGCGGCCGTCGACGCGCCCGCCGCGATAGAATTTCTCGAAAATGCGCTCGAGATCGGCCGGCTTCACGCCCGGCCCTTCATCGGTCACGGTGAGCAGCAGCTCGGAGCCGTCGCGACGCGCATAGATCGCAGCCGGGCCGCCGCCATATTTATGCGCATTGTCGAGCAGATTGAACACGATCTGCCCCAGCAGGCCGGCGTCGCCGCGAATCGCCGGAAGATCGGGCGCGAGGCTCGCCGAAACCTTCAGCTGCGGAAACTCCTTGCGGCTGCGCTCCATCGCGGCGCGCACGGCGTCGCCGACATCGACGAGCTCTCGGCGCGGCGCCAGGGCGCCCGATTCGATGCGCGACATATCGAGCAGATTGACGACGAAGCGCGACAGACGCGCCGCCTCCTCCTCTATGGAGACGAGCAGATCGAGCCGATCCGTATCGGCGAGCCGATCGCCGAGCTGGCGCAGGCTGGTGACGGCGCCGGTGATAGAGGCGAGCGGCGTGCGCAGATCATGCGAGAGCGAGGCGAGCAGAGTGGTGCGCAAGCGCTCGTTCTCCTCGAGCGCGGCGGCGCGCACCGATTCCCCCACCAGCAGCGCGCGATCGACGGCGATGGCGGTCTGCTCGAGAATCGCCGTCAGCATGCGCTCATTCTGCGCCGAAGGCGTCTCTTGCGCATTCTTGGGCTCGAGGCCGATCACCGCCACGACGCCGCGCGTCGTCGCCAGCGGACGAAAGGCGAAACGAATGTTGGGCAGCGTGCCGCTGCGCAATCCCGCCGGCTCGGCGCGCTCATAGGCCCAGCGCGCGGCGCCCGCCTCCTTCGCGTCCAGCTGGTCGATCGGCGGCCAAGCGGCGGCGATCGTCAGCTCGCCGTCGTCCGGCGCCAGAAGCACCGCGCTCTTGGCGTCGAGCGCCTTTTGCGCATGCATGGCGGCGGCCCACATCACCTCGTCGAGCGAAGCCGCGCTCGACAATTTGCGCGAGAACTCGAACAGCGATTGCGCCGCCTCCGCCCGCGCGCGCATGGCGCGCGATTGCTCGCGCACGCGGCCGGCGAGCGTGCCCGTCACTATGGCGACGAAAGTGTAGACGAGCAGCGACAGAAACTCATGCGCCTGCGAGATGGTGAATTCATAGCGCGGATCGACGAAAAAGAAATCGAAAGCGAAGAACGAAAGAATGGACGCAGCGACCGCCGACCATACGCCGGCGGCGAGCGCGCAGAACACGACCGAGGCGAGAAAGATCATCCCGAGATTGGGAAGATGCAGCCATACGTCGAGCGGCCAGGCGACGAGCGTGGCGAAAGCGACGGAGGCGAGCGTCGCGCCGACGCCGCGCCAGAACTCGCCATTGGTCGCAAGCGCCTTGCGCGGCCGCGGCTCCTCCTCGGCCTTCGCGCGGCTCTCGGTGATGACCTGCACAGCGATGTCGTCCGAGCGCCGCACGATCTCGTCGGTCAGAGATTTCCGCCACAGCCGCGCCAGCAGCCCGGCGCGCGAACGGCCGACGACGATCTGCGTGATATTCTCGCGCCGCGCGAATCTCAGCGCCTCGCCGGCGAGATCATGGCCAAAGACGCGCTCGACCGTTCCGCCGAGACGCTCGGCGAGCCGCAATGCTTCGTCGACGCGCCGCGCGCGCTCGGCGTCCTGCTCCTCTTCTCCCGCGCGTTCGAGATGCAGCGCGATCCATGGCGCATTGAGCCCGGTCGCGAGGCGCGCGCCGGCGCGTACGACGAATTCCGACAGACGATCGGAGCCGACGCAGACGAGCAGCCGCTCCGACGTCGCCCATGGCCCTTCTATCGCGCTCTGCCGCAGATAATCGACCATCTGATCGTCGACGCGCTCGGCCGTGCGACGCAGCGCCAGCTCTCGCAACGCCGTGAGATTGCGCGGCGTGAAAAAATTCTGCACGGCGCGGCGCGCCATGTCCGGCACATAGACCTTGCCTTCATTCAAGCGCTGCAGCAGCTCGTCCGGCGTCACATCGACGAGCACGACATCGGCGGCGTCCTGCAGCACGCGATCGGGAACCGTCTCGCGCACGGCGACGCCGGCGATGCGCGAGACGACATCGGCGAGACTCTCGAGATGCTGAATATTGAGCGCGGTCCACACATCGACGCCGGTGTCGAGCAGCTCCTCGACATCCTGCCAGCGCTTCGGGTGACGGCTGTCCGGCGCATTGGTGTGCGCGAGCTCGTCGACGACGATGAGCGCGGGATGACGCGCGAGCGCGGCGTCGACGTCGAACTCCTCGAGCGTGCGGCCGCGATATTCGATCTTGCGGCGCGGCAGAATCTCGAGGCCTTCCGTCAGCGCCTCTGTTTCGCAGCGTCCGTGCGTCTCGACGAGGCCGATGACGATATCGACGCCATCGGCCTTCAACGCGCGGGCGCGGGCGAGCATGGCGTAGGTCTTGCCGACGCCCGGCGCCGCGCCGAGAAACACGCGCAGCTTGCCGCGCTTCTCGCGATCGGCGAGCGCGAGCAACGCGTCCGGGTCCGGCCGACGTTCGAATTCGCTTCCCGTCTCGGCCATTTTCGTCGGCTCTCTCGCGCGCTGCGTCGCCACAAAATGCGGGAGGCACGCCGTCCGCGCAAGCGCGGACACGGCGAAATCTCGCGCTCACGCCCGATCTTTACGAAGCCCTTATGCGCCTCCCGCAAATCGCGAATGGCTTCCTTACGGCGAGGCGACGCATCGTGCCCCGTCCGAGCTTGTAAAGGAGACGAGGCATGTTTCAGATCATCAGCGCGGCGATCGCCGGCTCTGCGCTCACTGTCGCCTATGCCGCGGCCTGGCGCATCTATCGAAGCGCCTGGGAGCGCAAGGCGACGCCCGCGCTCGTCCCAAAACCCGCGCCCCGTGCGGGAGCCTTCATCCTGCTGCTGCGCCGCCGCCGTCCGATGAAGGCCCGCCACTCCGGCCAGCGCGGCGGATATCTCGCAAAGGCATGATATCGCGGAGCGCAGGCGCCGCGATGCGCCGCCCTCTTCCGTCCGGCGACGCGAGGCCCTATTGAAGAGCCGACCTCAAATTGTCCCGGACCACAGGATGAATGTTCTCCTCATCGGCTCCGGCGGCCGCGAGCATGCGATCGCCCGGGCGTTCTCGAAAAGCGCGCTTCTCGCTCGGCTCTACGCCGCGCCCGGCAATCCGGGCGTCGCAGAGATAGCGGAGCTCGCGCCTCTCGATGTTTCGGATCACGCCGCCGTCGCGGCCTTCTGCGCGCAAAAAAGCATAGAGCTCGTCGTCGTCGGGCCGGAGCAGCCGCTCGTCGAAGGGCTCGCCGATTTCTTGCGCGCAAAGGGAGTCGCGGTCTTCGGCCCGTCCAAGGCCGCGGCGCAGCTCGAAGGCTCGAAGGGATTCGTCAAGGATCTCTGCCGCGCCAACGCCATTCCCACCGCCGATTATCAGCGCTTCGACGATGAGGCGAAAGCGCTCGCCTATCTGCGCGCGAAGGGCGCGCCGATCGTGGTGAAGGCCGACGGCCTCGCCGCCGGCAAAGGCGTCGTCGTCGCCGAGACTCTCGAAGAAGCCGAGGAGGCGGTCACGGCCATGTTTTCCGGCGCCTTCGGCAAATCGGGCGCGGAAGTCGTCATAGAGGAGAAGCTCGAGGGCGAGGAGGCCTCCTTCTTCGTGATCTGCGACGGCGAGCGAGCGCTCCCTTTCACATCGGCGCAGGATCACAAGCGCGTCGGCGAGGGCGACACGGGGCCGAACACGGGCGGAATGGGCGCCTATTCGCCGGCGCCCGCCTTCACGCCACAGATCGAGGCGCGCGTGATGCGCGAGATCGTCGCGCCGACTCTGCGCGCGATGCGCGAGATGGGCGCGCCGTTTCAGGGCGTTCTCTTCGTCGGGCTGATGCTGACCAAGGATGGGCCGAAGCTCATCGAGTTCAATGTGCGCTTCGGCGATCCAGAGACGCAAGTGATGCTGCCGCGCCTCGAGGACGATCTGCTGGAGCTGATGCGCGCCGCCGCCATAGGCGCGCTGCCGGAGAAGCCGCTGCGCTTCTCGCGACAGACCGCGCTCACCGTGGTGCTGGCGGCGAAAGGCTATCCGGGAACGCCACTGACGGGCTCGGCGATAAAAGGCCTCGCGCGCGCCGGCGAGATCGACGGCGTCATCGTCACCCATGCGGGCACGCGGCGCGAGGGCGACGCGCTCGTGGCCGCCGGCGGACGCGTGCTCAATGTCACCGCGCTCGGCGACACGGCGCAGGCGGCGCAAGCGCTCGCCTATCGCGGCGTCGACGCCATAGACTGGCCCGAAGGATTTTGTCGCCGCGACATAGGCTGGCGCGCAATCGAGCGCGAAACATGAAGCGCAAGACGAGGAGGCCGCATGGACAAGATCGCGCCCAATCTCACCGGCGTGCCGGAAACAATGTTGTGGACGCTGCACAATCGCGCCGGCGAGGCGTTGCGGCCAAACGGATTGCTGCATGATCCGCAGCTCGTCGAAATCTATCGCGCGCTCGACTATGATTATGAGGCGAGCTTCGGCAAGGCGCAGCCCTCGCACGCCAATCGCGCCGTCGTCTTCGACAATGCGCTGCG
This sequence comes from Methylosinus sp. C49, assembly GCF_009936375.1. Lineage (GTDB taxonomy): Bacteria > Pseudomonadota > Alphaproteobacteria > Rhizobiales > Beijerinckiaceae > Methylosinus. The sequence continues at coordinate 46,445 of NZ_AP022332.1, forward strand.
CGCCTTTTTGGCGGCGCATCCAGACGGCGTGATCGTCAATCTCGGCGAAGGATTGGAGACCCACAGATTCCGCGTGGCCGATGCGGGCGAGGCGCTGTGGATCACCGTCGATCTGCCGGAATCGATCGCCATACGCGAGCGCTTCATAAAACCCGACGAGCGCCATCGCCATGTGGCGCTGAGCGCGCTCGACCGCCGCTGGTTCGACGAGGTTCCGCAAGGACGCCCCGTCTTCATCACGGCGCAAGGGCTGTTCATGTATCTTCCGCCGGAGGAAACCGCATCGCTGCTGCGCGACATGGCGCAGCGCTTTCCGAAAGCGACCCTCTTGTTCGACCATGTGCCGCGCTGGCTCTCGAGAGAGACGCTGAAGGGCCGCAAGCTCACGCCGAATTTCACCATTCCGCCCATGCCCTGGGGCGTCGACCGCAGCGAGATCGCGCCCACATTGCGAAGCTGGGCGGCGATCGAGACGGTGGATCATTTCGACTATCGATTCTATCGCGGATGGCGCGCGCTGCTGTTCGGAGGGCTATTGCGCCTCCCATTTTTCCGCGAGCGCATGCCCGCGATCACGCGCGTGACCTTCGCCTGACCGGCGGCCGCGCGCCAGCAAAGGCTTGACAGCCGTGAGCGACTGCCGATTATGCCGCAATGATGAAGCAAAAGCGGCGATTCAGCGAATGGCGGCTCCCGAATTTCGGGCGCATCGCGGCGCTATTGGCCGTGCTGCTCGGACTGGCGATGAGCGCCGCACCGGGCGTCGCCCAACGCGCGGCGCATAGCGACCAAGCCTCGCTCACCGCCGCGACGCAGGAGTTCTGCACGCTCTCGCGACATGCGTCGGGCAAAGGCCATGACCCGACCGATGCGAGCTGCTGCTGCCTGCATCTGACGGCGCGGCGCGACGCGACGGTCTTCATCGCCATTCTGCTCGGCTTTGCGCCATTCCCTGCGCTCGACGCGCCCTCTTTCGCTGCGCGCTCGAACACGTCTCATCGCGCTGGCGTCGCTCAGCCGACGACGCCCTGGCTCTCGCGCGCGCCGCCTTTCCTTTCCTGAACGGTCCGATGCGGCTTCACCGCTACACCCTGTAGACCCGCGCGCGCTCATCGCCGCGCCAGGAGACAATTCGTCATGACCAGAAGCATTCTCTCGCGCGGCGTTTCGGCCGGCGCGCTCCTCATCGCGTCTCTTTCCTCCGCCATGGCGCAAGAGGCGTTGCCCTCCATCGACGTCGCCGGCGAAGGCGCCCCGCGCGACGCGGGACAAAAAGCCACCGCCCCGGGATTTTCTCCCGAGAAAAAAGCGCTGCCCGTCTATCGCGATCCGACCGGCCAGACCTTCACCACCGTCAAGAGCGAGGATTTCAAGACCTCGCCGCTCGTCACCATCGGCGATCTCGTCCAATACAGCCCCGGCGTCTCCTTCAAGCAGGGCAATGGCCCGCGCGACATGACGCTCTCCATCCGCGGCTCCGGCGCGCGCGTCGGCGGCGCCATGCGCAATATCGTGCTGCTCGAGGACGGCTTCACCATGACGCAGCCGGACGGTTTCTCGCGCACCGATTCCACCGATCCGCACGCCTATGCCGGCGTCGACGTCTATCGCGGCCCCTCCTCCGCGCTGTTCGGCAATTGGGCCAATGGCGGCGCCATCAACTTCCGCACCCGCACCGGCGCGGAGATCGACGGCGTGGAGACCGGCCACGAGGCCGGCAGCTTCGGCTATCTCACCAATTACACCGCCATCGGCAAGAAATACGGTGATTTCGACATCGCCGTCTTCGCCAGCGACGCACGCGGCGAGGGCTCCACGACCCACACAGATTTCAACACGCAGACGGTGAATCTGAAGGCGAGCTACGAGGCGACGCCGACCGATCGCTTCACCTTCAAATGGGTCCATAATCAGCTCTACGGCAATGTGCCGGCGCGCATGTCGCTCAACCAATTCTATTTCAATCCCTATCAGCGCGGCTGTTACGGGTTGCCGACGCCCGCCACCGCGATCAGCCGCAGCCTCTGCGGACAGACGGCCGTCTTCCTCAACGGAACAAATGGCGCGACCGCGCAAGTCTCCGCGCTGCAATCGGGCTGGCATCGCAACGACCGGCGCGACATGCTGGGCCTGCGCTGGGAGCACGACATAGACGCGCAGACGGTGCTGCGCACGCAATTCATCTATGACGACAAGGATTTCTATCAGCCGATCGACACGCCGGTCACTTATGGCGACGCGCCCTCGATCAACATATCGTCCGACCTCACCCATCACGGCGCGCTGCAGGGCCAGCAGCTGACCAGCAATTTCGGCGTCTGGTACAATCGCGCGCGCTTCACCACCTATTCGCAAAATCTGCTCGGCTGGGGCAATGGCGATCTCGGGCCGCTGCTCACCAATAAGCAGGAGGTCATGCATTCCAATCTCGGCGTGCGCTTCCGCGAGGAGCTGGAGCTCGCGCCGGATGTGACCGGCGTGATCGCGCTCGCGAGCGAGATGAGCAAGGTCGCAGCGCTGTCCTCGTCGGTCTCCTATCCCTCCGGCGCGCTGACCGCCGTGCCGGCCAATCGCACCTATTGGAATTTCGCGCCGGAAGCCTCGGTGACATGGCGGCCCGATCGCGAGTGGAAATTCTACGCGCGCGCCTCGAGCGGCTATGGAACGCCGCAATATGGCTTCCTCTTCGTCAATCAGCAGGGGCTCGACGGTAATAACACCGGCCTCAAATCGCAGCGCAACTCGGGCTTCGACGCCGGCTTCGACTGGACGCCGACAGAGACTCTGAAAGTCACGCTCAACGGCTTCTACGAATGGTATCAGAACGAGATGCTGACGCAGTCGCCGGGCAATGGCCTCAAGAACTACACCTATAATGCGCCGGGCTCGGCCCATCGCGGCGCGGAATTCCTGCTCGACTGGCGGCCTTTCGACGGATGGCGGCTGCTCGCCAATTACTCCTACAATAATCAGATCTTCACGAGCTTCACCGAGCAGCGCGGGCCGAGCTCCTACTTCAACCGCGCCGGCTATAAAATCCCCGGCGTCGCTCCGCATGAGCTGACGACGCGCATCGGCTATGATATTCCGCAAGGCGACTTCAAAGGCGTCGGCGCCTATTTGGAATATGTGCTGAAGAGCTCCTATTTCATCGACAATGGCAATCAGCTCACCATACCGGGCTATGGCCTCGTCAATCTCAACCTGCATTATGATCGCGACGTGTCGATCGGCTTTCTGAAGAACATCTCCGCCTTTGTCGAGGTGCGCAATGTGTTCGACCGGACCTATGTCGCATCGGCGACGGTGATCTCCAACTCGCTCACTTCGGGATTTCAAAATCCCGGCTTCGTGCTCGCGCAAAATTCGACCGGCTCCATCTATGCGGGCCAGCCGCGCGCGATACAGGGCGGCGTGAAGTTCAAATTCTGAGGCGAGGCCGGGGGCGGGGGAGGGGCGGCCGCGCCCTCCCCCGCTTCCCGGACCGCTCGGCGCGAGCAGACGCTCACGCCCGTCTCAGAGCTGCGCTCACGCTCCGCGACAGCCCCCGTCTTCCCCCCAGCTTCGGAAATACTCCCGAGATGACGCGCGCCGCGGCGCCGGCTATTCTCGCTGCGGCGCAACGAACACCCCCTTCGAGCGGCGGAGCCGGCTCGAACGGGGGGTTGAACCTGCGGCCGGTTTCGTGTGATTGCTCTCTCGTCTCTTCTGGATCGTCGGCTCGATGACGCGCAGCTTTTTCATCGTCGCGCCCGGCGTCGCCGGAGATTCTCGCGGAACGGAGGCGGGCGGCGCGTCCTTCCTCGCAAAATCGCGCCTTTCAGGCGCAAAAGCGAAGCTCTCGCCGTCGTTTTTCCGCAATGCGGCGTTCGAATGTCGCTTCTGACATGAGCTTGAGAGCGGACCCGGCCGAACGTCTGACAACGCCGCCCGCGAGCGAGGCGCCTGCGAAGCGCCGGCTCGCGCCCATTATCTTGTCCGCGCTCATACATATTCTCGTCCTGGCGGCCTTTCTGCTCGAGCAATTGCTGCTGTCGAGCGAGAGCCCGACCACAGAGCAGGAAATTCCGCTGGAGGTCGTCGCCGAGGCGCCGCAACCTCCGCCGCCGCAGGAACCGCCGCCGCCGGAGCCCGAGAAGGAGGAGCCGAAGCCGGAGGAGAAGCAGAAGCAAAAGCCGCCGCCGCCGCAAAAGCTCGTCGACGACGAGAAGCCGGCCTTCGACGCGCCGCGCGCGCCGAATCAGGAGAAGGCCGATCGCGACGCGCCGGATCAGGAGACCAAATCCGCCCGCCGCGAGCCGCCGAACGAGCAGCACGCCGCCAAGCCCGCGCAGGAAAAATCCGCCGATCCGCAAAAGCAGCAGGCGGCCGAGGCCGAGCTAGCGCCGGCCGCCCCCAAGGCGGAGGAGGACAAGGCCGACGCCGAGATCGTCGAGCAGGCGGAGCCGCAAAAGGAAGCGCGGATCGACGACAAGCAGGGCGAGGTCGAGATCAAGGCCTCGCCGGAGCCCAAGCCGAAATCCATCGCCGATCAGCTCGCTTCGCTGGAGCCGCTGCCGGACTTCAAGCTCTCCGGCTCCTCCAAGCCGGCGCCGGTCAGCGGCGGCACGGCGAAGACCACCTATCTCTCCGTGCTCTTCGGCCTCATCATGCGTCATATGAATGTGCCGCCGTCCCTGCGCAACAAGACGACGCCCAATCACGGCGTCGTCGTGTTCTTCATCGACGAGGGCGGGCATCTCACCCATCAGGCGGTCTATCGCTCGAGCGGCTTCGCCGAGCTCGACAACGCCGCTCTCGCCGCCGTGCGACGCGCCGCGCCTTTCCCAGCGCCGCCCTATGGCCATCCGCGCGGCATTCAATTTCACTTCGATCCGAAATGAGGGCGTTTTTGAGCGTGATGTCGGCGCCCGCGCGTGATGCGGCAGTAGAGAGCGCGCTGCTGCGCGTGACGGGGCTTTCCAAATCCTATCTCGGACCGCAGGGTCCTCTGCCCGTGCTGCGCGGCGTCGATCTTACGCTCGGCGCCGGCGAGAGCCTCGCGCTGATGGGCGAGTCGGGCAGCGGCAAGAGCACGCTGCTGCATCTCGTCGCCGGTCTCGACCATGCCGATGGCGGCGCCATTCACGTCGATGACGCCGAAGTGACGAAGCTCGACGACGAAGGCCGCGCGGCGCTGCGCCGCGAGATTCTCGGCGTCGTGTTTCAGCAGTTCAATCTCGTGCCGAGCCTCACGGTCGGCGATAATCTCTCTCTGCAGGCGCGGCTCGCCGGGCGCTACGATCGCGATTGGCGCGACGCGCTCGCCGAGCGTCTCGGGCTCTCCGCTCTGCTCGATCGCTATCCCGAGCAATTGTCGGGCGGTCAGCAGCAGCGCGTCGCGGTCGGCCGCGCGCTGGCGCCGCGTCCTCGCCTCTTGCTCGCCGACGAGCCGACCGGCAATCTGGATGAAGCCACAGGCGACGCGGTGCTCGATCTTCTGCTCGAGCTCTCCGCCACGGCGGGCGCGGCGGTGCTGATGGTCACGCATAGCGCGCGGCTCGCTGCGCGGCTCGATCGCCGCGCCACGCTCGCAGGCGGAAGGCTGGCGCCGTGAGGCAATTCTTCTATGCGCTGGCGACGCTCGCCAGCCATTGGCGGCGACGCCCCGGCCAATTCGCCGCGCTGTTCGTCGGACTCGCCGTGGCGACGGCGCTGTGGAGCGGCGTCGCGGCGCTGAACGATCAAGCGCGCCGCAGCTATGATCGCGCGGCCGGCGCGCTCGGCCTCGGCGGCGCGCCGAGCCTCGTCGCGGCGAGCGGCGGAACTTTCGCGCAGGACGCCTTCATCGCGCTGCGGCGCGCGGGCTGGAAGGTCTCGCCGATTCTCGAGGGGACGATCCGCCTCGGCGACAAATCCATTCGCCTGCTGGGCGTCGAGCCGCTGACGCTGCCGAAAATCTCCAGCGACAAAATGCCGACGGGCGAGGATTTGAATGATTTCCTCGGCCCGCCCGGCCGCGCGCTGATCGCGCCGCAGACATTGCGCGCGCTCGGCCTCGTCGACGGCGCGACGCCGACCATCAGTGAAGCCGATCGGCTGCCGCCGCTCGCCATCGCCGAAGATCTCGCGCCGGGGATGATCGTCGTGGACATCGGCGTCGCGCAAAACCTGCTGCATCGGCCGGGGCGGCTGTCGCGCCTGCTGCTCGCCGAGGAGCCCACGGCGGGCGCGCCCACGCTCGAGTCCGTCATCGGCGAAACGCTGCGCCGCATAGAGGCGGATGAGGCGCCGGAGCTCGCCAAGCTCACCGAGAGCTTTCATCTCAATCTCACCGCCTTCGGCCTTTTGGCCTATGTGGTGGGCCTGTTCATCGCGCATGCGTCTTTTGGCCTCGCCTTCGAGCAGCGCCTGCCGATCATCCGCACGCTGCGCGCCATCGGCGCCTCCTTGCGCGCGCTCACATTGGCGCTGGTCGCGGAGCTGACGCTGCTCGCCCTGCTCGCCGGCGCTGCGGGAATGGCCGGCGGCTATCTCATCGCCGCGGCGCTGCTGCCCAACATGGCCGCCAGCCTCGAAGGACTCTATGGCGCGGAGCTCGACGGCGCGCTCGGCCTCGCGCCCTCCCGGTGGCTCTCCGGCGTCGGCATGGCGCTGATCGGCGCCGCGATCGCCGCGGCGAGCGGGCTGGTCAAGACTCTGCGCCTGCCGGTGCTCGCCATCGCGCAACCTTTCGCCTGGCGCGAGGCGCAGCGACATTGGCTCTACCGCCAGGCCGCGCTCGCCATTGTCGCGCTCATGGGCGCCGCCGCCGCGCTGCTCTTCGGCGAGGGGATGGAGGCCGGCTTCGCCTCAATGGCCGGGCTGCTGCTGGGCGCCGCGCTCGCATTGCCGCTGCCGCTCGCCGCAATGCTGCGGCTCGGCGAAAGACGGGCGCAGGGACCGCTCGCAAAATGGTTCTTCGCCGATGCGCTGCAGCAGCTCCCCGGCATCTCGCTGGCGCTGATGGCGCTACTGCTCGCGCTCTCCACCAATATCGGCGTCGGCTCCATGGTGGAGGGATTCCGTCGCACATTCGTGCAATGGCTCGACCAGCGCCTCGTCGCGGAAATCTATTTCGAGGCCGCGAGCGACGCGCATGCGCGCCGTATCGAGACATGGCTCGCCGCCCGTAAGGATGTCGCCGCCGTCCTGCCGCTGTGCAAGGCGAAGACGACTCTTCACTTCTGGCCGGTCGAGATCGTCGGCGCGCCGCCGCACGAGACCTTCAGCGCGCATTTTCCGCTGCTCGAAGCGCGCGCCGACGCGTGGCGCAGCGTCGCGCGCGGCGATTCCGCGCTCATCAGCGAGCAGCTCGCGCGGCGCCTTCGCCTCGCGCTCGGCTCGACCTTGGAGATACCGACGCCGACCGGCGATTGGCGCGTCGAGATCGTCGGAATCTATCCCGATTACGGCGCCGCCAAAGGCCAGCTCCGCGTCGATCACGACGCGCTCTCGTCGCGCTGGCCGGACGCGCGCCGGCTCGACTATATGCTGCGCGCGCGCTTCGAGACTGCGCCGGAGATCATGCTCGCGCTGCAAGCGGAATTCGGCGCGGGCGTCGCGCGCATCATCGATCAGGCGGCGCTGAAGCAGCGCTCGACCGACATATTCGAGCGCACATTCGCCGTCACCGCCGCGCTCGACGCGCTGACGCTCGTCGTCTCCGCGATTGCGCTCTTCGCCAGCCTCACCACGCTCGCCGCGGCGCGCGTCCCGCAGCTCGCGCCGCTGTGGGCGGCGGGCGTGTCACGCCGCAGCCTCGCTGCGCTGGAGCTCGTGCGCGTCACGCTGTTCGCGGCGGCGACGGCGCTCGTCTCCGTGCCGCTCGGCCTCGCTCTCGCTTATGATCTCGTCGCCATCGTCAATGTGCGCGCCTTCGGCTGGCGCCTGCCCTTTCACATTTTTCCATCGCAATGGCTCGAGGTCGTCGCGCTGGCGCTGCTCACCGCCGCGCTGGCCGCGCTCTTGCCCATTCGCCGTCTCGCGCGCATCGCGCCGGCGTCGCTGCTCGCGGTCTTCGCCAATGAACGCTGAAACGCTGCGCGCCCTTCTCCTCGCGCTGGCGCTTCTTTCCGCCGCGCCGGCGCGCGCCGCCGGATTCGCCGGTCTCGGCGACGACGCGCAGGGCTTCGCCGAGCCGCAGCCGGGCCATGCGCTCGCCTTTCCGCGCGATCATGGCGCGCATCCCGAGTTTCGTATCGAATGGTGGTATCTCACCGCCAATCTGACGGACGAGACCGGCAAAGCCTATGGCGCGCAATGGACCTTGTTCCGTCACGCGCGCGCGCCGCATGACGGCGAAGGCTGGGACAGTCCGCAAGCCTTTGTCGCGCACGCCGCCGTGACGACGGACGCGCTTCATCTCTTCGCCGAGACGCGCGCGCGCGGCGGCGTCGGACAGGCGGGCATCGAAGCGGCGCCATTCCGCGCGTTTATCGACAATTGGTCCTTTTCCGCGAAGGAAGCCAATCTCTCCGGCGGCGCAGTCTCCGCAGTCGCGCCGCGCTTTCGCTACACGCTCGCGCTCACCGCGGACAGGCCTCTCGCTCTGCATGGCGAAGCGGGCTTCAGCCGCAAATCGGAGAGCGGGCAGGCTTCATATTATTACAGCCAGCCCTTCTTCACCGTCGAAGGCGCGCTCGCGATAGACGGCGCCGAGCGCAAGGTGAAGGGTCGCGCCTGGATGGATCACGAATGGAGCAGCCGGCCGCTGGCGGCAGATCAGAAAGGCTGGGACTGGTTCTCGCTGCATCTCGACGGCGGCGGCGAGCTGATGCTCTTTCGTCTGCGCAGCGACAAGACGCTTCCCTTTATCTCGGGAAGCTTCATCACGGCCGATGGCGCGACGCGCGCGCTCATGCGTGACGATATTTTCCTCGAGCCTTTGGAGCAGGGCCTCGTCGCCGGCCGCCTGCTGCCGCTGCGCTGGCGCCTGCGCGTGGCGAGCCTGCATCTCGACATCGAGACGAAGCCCCTCAATTCGCAGAGCTTCATGAGCGTCGGCGTCGGATATTTCGAAGGGCCGATCACCTTTTCCGGCGCGCAGAGCGGCGTCGGCTATCTCGAGATGACGGGCTACTGACGGTTCGGCCTCGTTTCGCCGCCAAAGCTTGATCCGAATGTCATCGGCTCTATCCATACTGGGACGCTTTCTTCTGACGCATCGCTCGCGCTGGACCCGTTCCGGCGGCGCTCCGCCGAGGGGATTTCACGCATGTATCTATCGCCGACATTTTTCCTCGATCTCGGCCTGCGCACCATCGCGCGCAATCCGTTCTTCAGTCGCGATCGTCCCGTCCTCGTCGAAGGCGAGAGCGATTTTCGCTTGCTGGAAGGACAGGAAGGCCTCGTCGTCACGCTGGGGCCGAACACGGCCTTCTTCGATCGTCCCAATCGCTCCGTCTGCCGCTGGCCGGGCGTCAAGACGATACCGCGCCAGAGCCCGCACGAGATTCCGCCGCGCTCCTTCTTCGCCAATGAGGGCAGCGCCTTTTTGCAGATCTTCTGCGGCGGCGGCGACGTGCGGCTCAACCGCGTCACCACGCTCGCCGAGCAGCGGCAGATTCTCCTGTCCGCCGGCGACGGCAATGTCGTCGAGAAGATCGATCTCTCCGAGCTCGCGCGCGACGGCGCGCCTCCGCTGAAGTTTCTGCAACCCGCCTATCTCTGCTCCTCGGCCGAGGTGGCGATACGCTCGACGCCATGCGACGCCGCCACGATGAGCTGGGCGCGCGCGCCCTATGTCTATCGCGCGGAAGAGACGGACGACGCGGAACGGCAGGCGATTCTCTGCCTTTCCGGCCGCACCATGGTGTGGTGTGAGCGACTCGCGCCCGGCGAGAGCCGCGATTTCGCGCTTGGCAATGTCATCGCCGCCACGGAAAATATCGACTCCAAGCTGCGCCCGACGAGCCTGCGCCACCCCGACGATGCCGAAGCGAGCGACGAGGAAACGCCGATCGCCGTCGCCCCAAAGCCCGTGCGGACGCGCTTGCGCGAGTTCGTCGAGGCGACAGGCATTTTATTCGAATCGATGCGCGCGCGCGAAGGCTTCCTGGTTTGCGAATTGACCAATCGCTCCGACCGCCCCGCCTATGTCTATGTTCAGCTCAACAAGACCGGCTTCTACGGCGGCTCCGGCTTCGTCGGATTGATGGTGAAGCTCGTCTCCGCCTTCTTGCGAATGTCGCATCTGCCGCTGCGCGCATGACGCCTTATCCGCAATGACGCGCCAATGGCAGGCCATTCTCCGCGAGCACGCTGCGCAGATCGAGTCGAAAATGCGAGACGCCTCGCTCATTCGATCGTCACTTCCACGGTGCGGGAGGCGCCGGGGCGCAGCGGCAGGCGCGCTTGAATGCGGTGCGTTCCTGGCTGCATGGGCCAATAGACGGGCTCACCGGCGTCAGCGAGCCGAAACGGCCGACCGTCCACCATCCAGAGTATCTGCTCCACTGAGCCGGGCGCCGATGCGCGCAATGCGAGACGATTGAGCTTCGCCGGCAGCTCTGGATTGCGCCAGACATGCGTTTTATGCTCGGGCGTCATGATGGCGAGCTCGACAGTCTCGTCGCGCGGCGCCGGCCACGCGGCGATTTCCATTGCGCCGCGCGGGGGCGGCGCCTTCTGCGGCCTCACCCATTCGACCAGCGTCTCGCCACAGCGTCCGTCGCTGCGGCCGCCGGCGAGACACATTTCCACCGGAACGCGTCCCTGCGGCGCAGGAAACGACTCCGTCTCTATCTCGCCGGCCTTCGCGCCATGAATGAGCGTCAGCGCCGCATGCGCGAGCCGCGCGCTGGATGCGGCGCCGCTCAGCCGATTCATCGCGCCGGCGTCGCCCCGCCCGATCCATACGCCGACGATGGCCTTGCGCGAATAGGCGATGGTCCAGGCGTCGCGATAGGCCTGCGAGGTGCCGGTCTTCACCGCCACGGCGAAAGGATATTCGAGCGGCCCATAGCGCGGAAAGCTCGGCAGGCGCGCGAGCGGGTCGGCCAGCATGGAGGTGACGAGCCGCGCCGTGTCGCTCGACATCACGCGAATGGAGCGGCGCCGTCGCTGCTCTTTCGCAAAGACGAGATCGCAGAGCACGCCATCTTCCGCGAGCGCGCCATAGGCCCGCATCAAATGCTCGAGCTTGGTCGGCAGCGCGCCGATCGCCATGGAGAGGCCGAAGGATTCCGCCGGGGCCTCGAGATCATGCAGGCCGAGATCGTGCAGAAATTGAAAATTCGCCTCGAGCCCGACCCGGCGCATGAGATTGGTCGCCGGCACATTGCGCGAATTGGCGAGCGCCTGGCGCGGCAGCATCGGCCCGAGAAACGCGCCATCGGCGTTGTTGACGCCGGACGCGCCCTCGGGAACGTCGGCGACGAGATCGGTGGGCTCCAGAGCGCCGCGCTCGAATGCGAGCGCATAGACGAAAGGCTTCAGCGTCGAGCCCGGCGAGCGCAGCGCGCGTGTGAAATCGATGGCGCCGTCGCGCCAGTCGCGATAATCGGATGAGCCTATGTCCGCGAGCACAGCGCCCGTACCGCGCTCCACGACCATGAGCGCGACTTGCCGCGCGCCGGCGGCGCGCCAGAGCGCGAGATAGCGCCGCGAAAGATGCGCGAGCTTGTCCTGCAAGGAGAGATCGATGGTCGCGCCGATGCGCGGATCATGCGGCGAGGCGGACGCGATGAGACCTTCGCGCGCCAGCGCCTCATAGCGCAGCGAGAGATGCAGCGCATCCGGCCGCCGCGCCGCGCCGATGGGACGCAAGCTCGCGAGCTGCTTTGTCGCGAGCGCGATCTGCGCGGGCTCGACGAGCGTCTCGCGCGACAGAAAAGCGAGCGCGCGAGCCGCGCGAGCCCTCGCGAGGGCGAGCCCGCTCTCGCGAAAGAGATTCATGCGGCCGGGAGATTGCGGAACGGCGGCCAGCAGCGCGATCTCCGCGAGCGAGAGATCCTCGACCGGCTTGTCGAAGTAAAAACGCGCGGCATGGGCGATTCCATGGCTGCCATTGCCATAGGGCGCGAGACGCAAATAATGCGCGAGAACCGCCTCGTGACCATGACGCGCAATGAGCGCGATCCCCGTCGCCGCCTCCCTGATCTTGGCCCCCAAGCTGCGCGGCGCGGGATTTTGCATGCGCGCGACCTGCATGGCGATGGTGGAGGCGCCTTCGCGGCGCTTGCCTCCGACGAGATTGCGCCAGGCCGCGCGCAGCAGAGCCCGCGCATCGACGCCCATATGCGAGGCGAAGCGCCGATCCTCGAGCGCGAGCGTCGCGAGCGCGACGCGCGGCGGAATTTCGCGCAGCGGCCAATAGCCATAGTCGATCCGCGCCGCGTCGCGCGCGCCGATCTGCGTGAGAAAAGCGCCGTTGCGGTCATAGACCATCGGCGTCGGCCGCGGCGCGACGAGCTGCGCGCGCTCGAACGCCGTGTGAACGAAGAAGGCGGAAGGGAGCAGAAGCGAGGCGACGGCTACGATGACGAGCGACGTCCTTCCGAACGCGCGCCCCTTCTCCCGCCTGCGGGAGAAGGTGGCATTGCGGAACGAGGTCGGATGAGCGCTCGCAGGGCCGCGAGAGCCCTCATCCGGCTCACTACGTTCGCCACCTTCTCCCGCAAGCAGGAGAAGGAATCCGCGAACCTTCCTCACTTCGCGATTTCCACGCGCTTGCCGGCGCTCTGCGCTTGCAGGCCCTTCTTATACATCGTCTCGACGACGCCCGGCGGCTCGGTGAAAGCGCCCGCCGTCTGCGCCTTTGCGCGAAAGGCGAAGCGATAAGTTCCCTTCGGCAATTGGTCATAAGCGTAGAACACGCGATCATCGCCGAAGGAGACGCTGGTCGGCGCGAGCGTCGGCGCGCTCGACGGCTGCGCCTCGGCGGGCGCGGTCGCGAGATTGGGATTCAAAGGCTCGAAGCCCGCCGGCAACGGCAACGAGATCGCGACATGGGTGCGATCCTGCGGATTGACGAGCTCCGCCGTCTCCTCGATCACATCGCCGATGGCGAGCTTCGCGACGCCATTCTCGGCCGCGATTTTTTCCAAAGGCGCATCCGCCTTGCCGACGCGCAGAATATCGCGCGTCAAAGCGAAGCCTTCGCTCACCGGCAGAGCCTTCGCGCCGCTCTCTTTCGGCTCATATCGCGTCTCCACCAGCGCCACGATCGGCGCAGTTCCACGATTGACGATCGTCAGCGCCGAAGGCGCCGTGCTCGTCTCCCGCAGGACAGGATTATTGGCGTCCAGCGTCAGCGTCCGCGGCGGCGCGCCCTCCTGCGTGAGCTCGATCTGCAGAGGCGATTGCGGACGCCGCCAAATCTCGGAGAGCGCGTCGATCGCCGCGGCGGTGGCGTTGGTCGAGCCCCAGCCGTCGCCCTCGCCCAATCGCAGCAGCGCGTCGCGCAGCAGGCCTGCGCGCGGATCGGTCGGCGAAGCGATCGTGACGGCGCGCAGCATTTCCGCGAGCGAGCGCGTCTCGGAAGGGAGGATGATCGGATTGCCGCCGTCCGCCGCCTGACCCGCATAATATTGCGCGCCATTGCGCGAGAGAATCTTCACGCGGCTCCACAGCGAATCGAGCAAGGAGTCGACGATGCGCCGATCACCCGATTGCGCGCGCGCGGCGGCGCGCGTCAGCTCCGCCACGCTGGCATTTGCCATGAAATCGGCGTGGCGCGCCAGCTCGGCCACATAGGATTCGTCGAGCTTGCCGCCCTCGGCCAGCGCGATCAGCGCCTCGACGCGCTCGCGCAATTCCTCGCCCGAGAGCAGGCGCGGATAATCCGAGCGCAGCGACAGCTTCAGCACATTGGCGAGACGATCGGCGAGCGGCTTGTCGATCGGCTCGCCCGCGCGCTCTGCGCCGACGAGGAAGGAATAGGCCCAGGCGGTGAGCGACACATTTCCGCGCGCGCGCGGCCAGAAGGCGACGAGCCCATCGGCGTCGACCGCCTGGTCGATCGCGTGGATCGTGTTGCGCACATCGCTGGAAAGACGCGTCTCGAGTCCGGCGGCCGAGAGAATCGGCGTGAAATTTTTGAGCGCCAACGCCGAGCGCGCGAGCGAGAGGCGCTGCTCTGTGCAGCCGTAGGGATATTCGACGAGCGCGTTCAATCCCGCGACGAGCCGCACCAGAGCGGGATCGCCAGCGAGCGTGACGTCACGGCGGAAGGAGCCGGGCCGCGCGGCGTCGGTCGCGGCTGCGAGGGCCTTGGTCTCGCCCGCCGCCATCTCGACGATATCGTAGCGCCGCACTGGCAGACGGTCCGGCCTGATCGGCAAGTCGATCTCCACCGCATCGCGCGCATGGTCGGCGTCGCGCTCCACGCGAAAATTCAGCTTCGCGCTCTCCTTGCCGGGCGCGGGTTCCGGCACGCTCGCGCGAACGTCTATGCGCGCGGGCTTGCTCGCGATCCAGCTGAAAGCCTGCGACGCATTGCTCGCCAGCGTCAGCCCCTCCGCGGCGATCGAGGCTCTGCCGCCGCCGCCAGGCCCCTCGACGATGCGCGCGAGAACGGACACATCGAGCGTATCGCCCGGCCGCAGGAAACGCGGCAGCATGGGCTGCGCGACGAGCTCCTGACGAATGAGCATCTCGCCCGTCGCATAGCCGAAGCGATCGGCGCCGCTCACCGCCTTGGCGCGTAGCTTGAACACGGTGAGCGAGTCGGGCAGCTTCACCTTGATTTTGGCGATTCCATCGGCGCCGACTTTCACGCTCGGCAGATAGATCGGCACGGGCGTGAAATTCTTGCGCACGCTGACATTGGTTTCGGCGCCCCATTCGTCGAGGCCGGCGTCGCCGCCGGGAATCTCCTCCAGCGGAATCTTGCCGAAGGCGAGATTGCGCGTGTCGCGCGCGGCGAGCCTCGTCTCGCGCTCGACGATGAAATCCGGCAGCGGATCGAGCGGCCGTTCCTTGGCGAGCGACAGCACCGCCTGATCCACCATCCAAAATGTCGCTTCTCCGGCGAGCGGCTTGCCGAGATCATCGGAAAGACGAAGCGTGACCTCCACCTCCTGCCCGGGCCGGGCCTTCGTCAGATAATCGAGCTTCGCGGTCACGATATTCTTGACCGGCGTCACCTCGATCCATTTGGTCGCGGCGATCGTCACCGGCTTGCCCTGGTCGATATTGGAGGCCGGCGCCGGCGCGCTGTCCTTCAAGCGCCCGCGCATGATGAGGAAATGCACGGCGAGCTTCGGCGTCTGCTCCTTGCGCAGTGCGAGCGTGTAGCGCCCGAAGCCATTGGCGATGTCGATGAGCTGATAATCGAACACGCCATTGGGCTGCTCGACAATGGCGAGCGCCTTGGCGCTTTGGAACGGCGATTGGACGATGAGCGTCGCCGTCTCGCCCGGCGCATAGGATTGCTTGTCGGTCGTGATCGTCGCGGTGGAAGCCGGCGGACGCTGGAAGGTCACGGGCGTATCGCCGCCGACGAAGAAATCGACGCTCACCTGCTGACGTCGGCCGACGCGATCATAGGCCTCGAGCTGCACGACATAGACGCCGGCCTCGCGCGCCTCCAGCTCTATTTTCTGCGCCTCTTTCGCGCTCGTCAGCCTGCGCTCGAGGAGCGTCTCCTCCATCACCTGCGTCACATATTTCGCCGCGCCTTGCGCGAAATCGGAAGCCTGCAGCGTCGACACCCAATTGCGCTTGATGAAACGCATGGTGACGGGAAGCCCTTCCACCGCCTCGCCTTTGCCGTCGAGCGCGAGAAATTCCGGCCTCACCGCGCCGGGCCGCTCCACATAGCGCGGCAGCTTCAGGCCGAGCGCGAAAGGCGGAACGGCGATGACATTCTGCACATTGCGCACCTCTACTCCGTCATCGCCGGTGACGGTCGCCTCTATCGA
Source organism: Methylosinus sp. C49 (assembly GCF_009936375.1). GTDB lineage: Bacteria > Pseudomonadota > Alphaproteobacteria > Rhizobiales > Beijerinckiaceae > Methylosinus. The sequence continues at coordinate 62,329 of NZ_AP022332.1, forward strand.
ATAGCGCCGCGGCTGCGCGGTCGGCTCGATCGTGGTGTCGAAGGTCATGCGCGCGGCGCCGCCGACGTCGGTGCGCGCGTCGCGCTCCAGCACTGGCGAGGATTTGAACTTGCCTTCGCCGGAGAAGCGCGCGTCGCTCGAGAAGAGGAAGCCTTCACGTCCCGGCGGCTGAAACACCTGCGGAAATTGCACGGCGCGCCATTTCACCGGCCGTTCCGCGACGAGACCGCCGGCGAAATAGCGCGCGATGAGATCGACATTGAACTCGCCGTCGAGCGGAACGATCTGCGGCGCATTCAGCGCCACCTCGAATGTCGGCAGCCGATAGGCCTCTTTCTTGAACGAAAACTGTCCGCAAGAGGCGGTCTGCGGCGCTTCGCCCTCGGCCTCTGCGCTTTCGCTCGGCTCCGCCTCATCGCCTTTCGTCTCGTTCTTTTTCGGCTTCGCGCCATCGGGCTCGAAACGCAGCGAATAATCGCCCGTCGCCGGCGTCTGCGCGTCGAATTTGTGATAGAAGCTCCCGGCTGCGTCGAGCTTCACCGGAATGCGCCATTCCTGATTGCCAGGACCAGATACGACCAGCGTTCCGCCGGCTTTCGCAATGGCGAGAGCGCCATCGCGATAGGCGCGCACGAAGCCCTTTACATGCACTGCCTCCTCGGGCCGATAGATCGGCCGCTCGGCGAAGACATGGCAGAGCGTGCGCGATTCTTCCTTGCGCGGCTCCTGCGGATTCGCGGTCCAGGCGAGCCAGGCGCCATCCGGCTTCGTCCAATTCTCGTGCGCATATTCGGAGGGGCCGTCATTGGCGTCCAATACGAGCGTGTCGAGGCCTTTGGTCACGACGATGCGGCGCACATCGGCTTCCGCGCGCTTGCCGGGATCGAAGGCGAAGAAGCCGGAATTGTCGGTGGTCCCGCGCGCGAGCGTGACGAATTTCGCGCCCTTCACGCCTTCGAGCCGCACTTCCGCGCCGGAGACGGGCTGCGCAGTGGCGAGCGAGGTGACGACGAAACGCACGCGCGCGCGCTCCTCTATCGCGCTCAGCGACAGATCGGTCACTTGCGCGCGCAGCCAATGGCGCTTCTTCTCGTCCACGGCGCGCAGGCCGACGAGATAGGTTCCCGGCTGTCCGGCGCCGGCGATCTTGGCGAATTCGCGCGAGAGATCGAGGCCGAATTTCGCGTCGGCGCCATTGCGGCGGATCGGCAGATCGAGCAGCGCCGAAACGGCGGGTGAGCCCAGCGCCTTTATGCGCGCGGCGATCGCCTCGGCCTCCGGCGCATCGGCCTCGCCCCAATGCACGGGCTCATTGCCGGGCAGCGGCGGCGCGGCGCTGTCCTCCGTCTCGACGCCGCTCTTGGGAAAAGGCCAGAAGTCGCGCGCCAGCGGATCGATCGCATGAATGCGAATATCGGCGCGATCGTAGCCGCGTCCGCGCAGCGGCAGCAATTGCGGGCCGAAGCGCTCGACCAATCCTTGCGCGGCGTCCCATGCGAGCGCCGGCCGGTCGCGATCGAAAGCGAAGCGCAATGCGAAGCGCGAGGCGAGCGCGCGCTTTCTGACGTCGCGTAGAGCGCCCGGCGCGAGCGCCAGCTCATAGACGCGATCGGATAGAAACTTGCCATAGACATTGAGGCGCTTGTGGTCGATCTCGACAGAGAGATCGTCGACCGGCGGCGAGATGCGCAGCGCCTCGCGCGCGCGCAGAATGTCGATCTCGCCCGGCTGCTCGGTGAAGCTCAATGTCAGCCGGCGCCGATTGGCGGGCTGGTAATTGGAGACGGGCGCGGAGTCTTCCTCGCCCTCCGACGCGGCCGACGCCGGCGGGACGGCGTAGCCGAAGGCGCAGCGCAATACGCCATCCTGCTTGTCGTCGCTCCAGCCGCGGCCGCAGCTCGCCTCGGTAACGGCGAAAGGCGCGGCGGAACGCGCGCGCAATTCGAAAATCTCATCGTCGAGGTCCGGCTCGTCGGCAAGCTTCAAGCGCAGGATCGCGACGCGTCCATCGTGAATCGACTCGCGCAAGCGAATGGCGACGCTCTGCGCGGCGTTGCGATCGGCGCGTTCTAGCGGACGAACGTCATAGTCCTTCGGCGTCAGCAGCTGTCCGCCGAGCGGAGAAATTCCCGGCGCAGGACGCAATTCGATCGTCAGCAGGCGCGCCAGCGCGGCGATATCAACGGGCTCGGGAAAAGTGAGCGTGATCTGCTCGAGATCGGCGATCGGATCGGCGCTCTCGGTCGGATTGGTGGAAGAAGGCGTCGGCAGCAGCGCGACGAGCCGCGTCGCGGCGGCGCCCGCTTCTATATCCACACGCTGCAGCGGCTTCCACGGCTCGGCGGGACGAAATTGCAGCGCGCGCGCGCCGATCCAGCGCCATTCGCCGGCGGGCTCGCCGGAGAGCTTGGCGAATTTCTCATGCGCGTCTTCCGGCCCGCCGGCCTTGGGGCCGATGTCGCGATCGAAGAAGATGGTTATGGGATCATAGCTGCGCAGAAATTTGTCCGGCACGATGCGCGCGCCATCGGCGCGGCGCAATTGATCGAAGGACGCCGGCTCGGCGCGCAGCGGCGCGGAGACGGAAAGACCAGCGAGAATGAGGAACGCCATCGACGCGGCGACGATGGAAAAACGGATCGAGAAGCAAGCTATGCGTTTCATCGCCGAGCCTCGAATGGGACTGAGGGCGTTTGTCGAATGCGGAAAGCTCATCTGCCGCTCTTCCTTCCGGCCTTTTCCAAAAACTCCGCCGCCACTTCCTGCGGCGGCCCGGAGGGCGGCGGCGCGAGGCCGCGCAGAGCGAGGCGCACTATCGTCGCGGGCGCATCAGCGGGCGCGCGCGCCTCCACAAAATAGCGGCCGCGCTCGAGACTCAGAATCTGCGCGGCGCCTTCTCGAAGAGTCTTGCCGGCGGCGTCGAGGAGACGCAGCGCGGCGCGATCCGGCTCGGCGCGCAGGCCGAGTCCGATCTCGCCCGCCTTCGCCACCTCGAAGGTGAAGAGCGCGGAGCCTGCGGGGCCGAGAGCGATCGGATCATTGACGCCATCCGTCACCGGAACGACCGGCGTCGTCGCAATGCTCAGCGCGCCGGAGAGCGCGCCGTCATGCGGCGAAAAAATCTCGATGAGCGCGCGGCCGGGCGCGGCGTAGCGATGCAGCTCCACGCCGGCGGGGAATGTCTCCACCTCGCGCGCGCCATTCTGCGTGAAAGCAAGAATCGCCGGCGCGCTCGTGCGAATGTCGACGACGATGGGCGCGGTCACATCGAGCGCGAAAGCCTGCGCTTCTCCGCTGAGCGTCGCAGCGAAAGGCGCGCTCACATCGCGCGGCGCGACCGCAGGCCAGGGCGATTTGCCGGCGCGCTCGATCCACGCGGCGACGAGGCCGGGCGCATGGGCGATGGTCGCCTCGCCGGGACCGGCGAGCGTCAGCGAGCGGCCGCGCAGCACGCGTCCATCGGCGCCGACGAACGCCGCCTCTCCACCGGCGATGACGAGCCGATCGCCCGGCTGCGCCTCGACGAGATGCGCTGTCTCGCCGGCGGCGCCGTAGAAGCGCTTGATCGCCCTTCCCGCCGTGATCGGCTCGTGGCGCTCGGACGAGGATGCGATACGCGCGGGCGCAGGCGCGTCGGTGAGATTGACGAGCCATAGCGCGCGGGCGCCCTCGAGACGACGCGAGAGCGACGCGCCATCGGCGAAGGCGGCGAAGGCGCGGGGCTCCTCCGGGGCGGAGAAAGCGGCGAGGCCGCTCGCAAGATCGAGCGCCAGAGCGCCGGCGCCGTCGAAGGTCAGAGGCTGCGCCGTGAGGGGCGGAATGACGCCAGAGAATTGCGCGCCGGCGCGAAGGGGCGCAGCGAGCGCGACATCGATCGCGCGCGCCGTGAGACGCAGGAATTGCGCGTCGCCGGCGTTCCACAGGCGCGGAGGCTCCTTGCCGGCGAGCGCCAGAGCCGCGCCCGACGCGACGGCGAAGCCGCGTCCCGCCGAGACGCCGGGCTGGCCAAAGGCCGAGCGCGCGAGCCACAGTCGCGCCTTGCCGGAGGGCGGTGCGGCGGCGGGCAGAATGGCGCGCTCATTCTCGCCGAGGGTGAGCGGAATTTCAGCGCCGCTGGGCGCGAAGGCGACGACGCGCGACCGCGCGGCGCAATCGTCGCGCGAGAGCAGCCACAGGCTCTCCGATTGCGGCGCCAGCGCGCCGGCCGGAGCCGGGGCGAGCATGCGCCCCGCCGCCGAGCCCGCGACGAGCGAGGCCGGCGCGGCGACGATGGCGACGAGCGCCGAAGCGGGCGCGGCGACGAGGCCGACGCAGATTTTTGTCGCGAGCCCTTCGATCGGCGCCGGCTCCAGCGCTATGTCGCCGAAGCCGCGCGGCGTGCGCGCCAGGCTGCGCGCGGCGATCGTGACCGGAGCGGCGGCGCCGTCGATGGTCCAGACGCTGGCGCGCCATTCGCCGCTCTCCGCCGGCCAGGCGGCGACCGGCGCGAGGCCGCGCTCGCGGCCGATGACGCGCCAACGTCCGTCGGCCTCACGCTTCTCGATCGACAGCGCCGTCTCGCGCGTCGATTGCGCGGCGACGATCATCAGCCGCCCCTCCGGCGCAGCGGGCAGAGCCAGCTCATGCGCGCCGGCGCCGGGGACGGTCTTCACGCCGGCGAATGTCAGCGCCTCGGCCGGCGCCGAGGCGGGCAGAGCGAGACTCACCTCGACGCCCTCGGGCTCGGCCGGCCCCTCCGTCTCCTGCGCGACCTCCTCGCCTTCCGCAGCGGCGCCTTCGCCTTCGTCATTCTGCTCCTCGGCGGCGGCCGCGGGTCGCGGCGCGCCCTTCAGCTCATCGAGCCGCAGGCGATAGGCGCCGGCGGGCAGGCGGCGCGAGAGCGAAACGTTCCAATCTTCCGCGCGGCCCTCCAGCCGCTCGATCACGGCGCCATTCTCGTCCTCGAGCGCGCCGATCAGCTCCTTGTCGCCGAAGCTCGCAATATCGACGACGCCATCGCGCGCGATGGAGAAAGTCAGAGCGGCGGGCGGATCGACGAAGAGCGGCGCGCCCGGCTGCAATTGCGTCGATGTGAGCGCGATGTGGTAATCTAGACGATCGTCATGGGCGAGGCTGCGCGCCTCGACGCGATAGGCGCCGGCGGCGAGCTTGCCGGAGAATTTGCGGCCGCCGGCGAATTTGCCGACGCTCTTGCGCGCCGCGTCGAAAATCTCCGCCACCATGCCATCGCTCACATCCAGCGCAATGTCCGAGTCGCCGGCGAGCGCGAAGCTCCAGACATCCGGGTCACGCGGCGCGCTTTTGGCGACAGGCTCGCGCCATTGCAGTCTCTGCGGCGCGTCGAAGGGCAAAGCGTGCGGGCCATGGCCCTCGAGCGGCGCCGGCGTCACGATCCTGCGCAGGCGCGCGACGAAGCGGCCCTCGACATCCTCCGGCAGCACGACGAGGCGATAGCTTCCCTTCTCGAATCGGCGGGTGAGACGCGTCAGCGGGCCGGGCGCGGCGAGCGGCCAGCCGTCCGCCTCCTCGAGCCGCGCGCGCCATTCCTTGCCGAGCCCGGTGAGATCGAGCCGATAGACTCCGTCCTCGGGAATATCGATCGGCACCACGGCGCCACGGCCGCCGTCGAGCGCGGCGCGCGCGGCGCCTTCGCCGGAGATGGGCGCCGTCGTCGTCATCGCCACGCTTTTCACCGAAAGGCCGAGATGGCCGGCGGATTCGCGCGCGGTGACGGCGGCGCGATAGGCGCCGGCGCGCAAATAGCTCGTCACCAGCGCATTATGGCCGGGACCATTGTTCTCGCCCTCGCCGAGATGCGGCGCCAGCGCGGCGCCGAGCGTGAGGCGCGTCTGCAATCGGCCCAAGGTCTCGACGCGATAGAGGCCGCCTTCGGCCACATCGAAACGAAACTCCCGCGTCTCGTCGCGGGAGAGATCCAGCCAGGCAGGCTTGGCGGCGGAAATCGTCGCGGGCGGACGCTCCTTCGCCGCCTCGGCGGCGGCCGTCTCCACATCATACGCATAGACGAGGGCGAGCGCGCCCGGCTCCGTTCGCGCCGGCAGACGAATGGTGGCGAAGCGATTGTCGTTCTCGATCTTTTCTTCCGTGATCTGCGCGGGCGCGCTCGCGCCCTTATCGTCGACGACGAGAATCCTGCCGCCGCGCGGCGTGCGCACCGGCAGAAGATATTCCGTCGCGGCCGGCCGCCATAAAGGCGCGGCGCCCTTCTCGAGATCGGCCGGCAGAGCGATGACACGCGGACCCGTCAGCAGGCCCGGCGCGCTATTGGCGAGAATGAAATACGCGGCGCCGCGGTCGAGCCTCTGCTCGCCGAAGGAGATCGCCGCGCGAGCGGGCGAGCGCGCAGGAAGCTCCGGCGAAAGGCCGGGCGAGCCGAGCGTCACATCCACAATTCCGACGGCGCCCTCCAGCGGCTCGAGCGAGAGGACATAGAAGCCCGCCTGAAGATCATAACGGCTCGGCAGGCGGCCATCGGCGCGCGGCGCTGCGGCGCCGAAAGCGGGCTCGATGATCGCGCGCAGGCGCGGGCCTTTCACCGAGATCGCCACCGGGCCGCTGTCCGTCGCCTCGAACAGCAGAGTGGTCGGCCCACGCAGATTGAACTTGCCGCGATAGGCGCGGCCGCCGCCGACCTTGGGAAGATCCGACGCCAGCACGCGCGTCTTGCCATTTTCCGTGCGCGCCAGCAGCGCCGTGGCGGGGACCTCGTCGGCGCCCTCGCCGGCGACGTCCATGGCGACGAGATTGGGTCCTTCCGTTTCGATCGGCGCGCGGCTCGCCCGGCGCAACGCCCGCAGCGAGAACGCCTGCCCCTCGAGGCCGGAGACTTCGATGAGCCCGGCCGCCTTGCCGTCGCCGCCGAGCGAGACGATCGCGACCGGCTCGCGGCTCGTCTTGTCGATCCCGGCGGACGCCGGAACGCCGGCGCCGCGCCGCGCCTCGAGGCGGGCGGCGGTCGGCTTGGCCAACTCCAGGCGGAATGTGTCATAGCGCGCCGGCGCCTCGAAACGCGCCGAGCCGAAAGCGCCTATGACGCCGTCGGCGACGCCCGCGGCCAGAGATGCGGGTTCGAGGAGATGCAGGAGAAACGGCTGCGCCGCGCCGCCCTCCGGCCAGACGATGGGCTCGCCGCCATAGGCGATCGCGACATAGCGGCCGGGCTCGACCGCGCCTTCCAGCCGCAGCCGCGTCATCTGACGGCCGGGCCGCGTCTCGATCGTCGCGCGCGCCGGCGCAAGATCGACGAGCTCGCCGCTGGCCTTCCACAGACGCAGATCGCGCAATGCGCGGCCCAGCGCCTCGACGGCGACGCGGCCCGATGCCCCCACCTCGAGCGAATAGCTCCGCTGGACGAGATCGCCGAGCTCGGCGGAGAATGTCTTGCCGGGCGCCAGCGCCTCGCGCGCGCCCTGCTCCTGAAACGCCTCGGCGGTGAGGCGCGCCTTGCCGGCCGCGCCTTTGGCGCCGAAGAGCCGCAGCTTGTAGACGCCGGCGTCGAGCAGAAGATCGAGGCGTCCGTCGCGCTGGCCCGTCGCGCCCGCCGTCTCGCCGGGGCCGGTTATCATATCGACGAGCCCAATGGCCACGCCCGAGGCGCTATGCGCGGCAATTGCGTAGCGACCGGGCGCCGGAATGGTCAGAAGCGCGAAGCCGTCGCGATCGGCCGGCAGCTCGCTCGCAGAAAATCGGCCAGGGGCGGCGTGCTGCTCGATGCGGGCCGGCTCCACGCGCGTCTTGGCGGCGGGCGCGGGCTCCGACGCCGCATAGGAGACGAAGGCGCCGAGCGACAGGCAAGACATGCCGAAAGCGATTGCGATCTTCAAAAGCAAAGCCCCGATCATGCGCAACATGACATCCTCCGCCGCGATACGCCGCAAGACGCTGCGCTCGAGCTTACGCCGTCGCTTCTTTCCGAGTCGAGCCGGACTGTCCCACGACGCCTCTCCATGAGCGGAAGGAAACGCGCTTTTTCGAGGCGCCGCCGTGCGCGACCGCACAATACGACGCCGATGTGACGCTTCGCTAAGAGATCGCGCGCGCCGCCGTTAACCTCGAGAGAAAGTGAATTTGCGCCGCGCCGCTGTCGCCGGCCAGGCGCGCGCTACTTGCGCCGTCGTGAGGCATCATCATTGCCGAACGGCATGCCTATTACGGAGGTCTTGAATGAAATCGAAAATCGCATCCGTCCTCGCCGCCGCCGCCCTGCTCGGCACGGTCGCCTCGGCCGAGGCCTTCCCGCGCGTCGTCACCGATCTCGCCGCCTTCCGCACGGGTCCGGGCGTCGGCTTCCTGCCCATCCTCGCGGTTCCCCCGCAGGCGGTGGTCGATGTGCAGGGCCATATCGGCGGCTGGTCGCGCGTCGCCTATGCCGGCAAGATCGGCTTCATCGCCAGCTCGCTGCTCGCGCGTCCGATCGTCGTGAAGCCCGTCGTCACCTCGGTCGTCGTGGCCCCTGCTCCGGTGGTCGCCGTCGCGCCGGCTCCGGCCGTCGCCATCGCGCCCGCTCCGGTCGCGGCTCCGGTCGGCCTCATCACGGCTCCGCTGCGCATCTTCGAGTAATCGAGACGCGGTGAGACGAGCAGGCGCGCGGAACATGCTTCCGCGCGTCTTTCGTACGTGCGCCGCGCGAGCGAGTTTCGCGGACAGAAAGCGAGCGCATCTCCTCTCTTTCGATGCTAGAATTCTCGAACCGAATCTTTTTGAAAATTCGTTTCGAGCGAGGCTCCATGCGCTCTTTCGTCCTGTCCTGCCTCTGCGCGCCTCTTCTTCTCTTCGCCTCGCAAACGCAGGGAAAGCCCGCCAAGGTCGGCGAGCTCGTCAATCTGCGCTCCGGCCCGGGCCTGAGCTTTACCGCGCTTCTCGCCATTCCCCCGGACGCCGTGCTCGAGGTCGCCTCATGCCGCTCCGATTGGTGCCGCGTCACTTATGCAGGGTCCGCCGGCTATGTCGCGCAGCCGGCGCTTCTCCCGATCGACGCGCGGCCGGTGGAGACGCCCATTCTGCCGCCGCTCGGCGCCTATGTGTGGCGGCGCGAGATTCCGCCGCTTTTTGATCCTTACGACTCCGCCGGTCCCTGGTACACCGGCCCATGGGCCTATGAGGGGACCAACGCCGTGCAATGGCGCTACGGATTCCCCGGCGGCTATGTGCCCTGGTATCGCAACGCCATCTGGCGGCCGGGCTTCGGCTGGTTCTGACATCCTCGAATTGCGACGCGAAAACGCCGCCGCGCGCAGCGCGCTTCGACACGCGCGCAGGCGCCGCGCGTTGCGACAAATAAGCGCGCGTCTCGTTTTTTGACGTTTGCGCACTGCGAAGCGAATGCGTGAAAGTCCCAGAATTCCAGGGAAAATAACGCACGATTTTCATTCGCCTGTGACATTTGTGCGCAGCGCGGGACGCACGCCGCATTTCTTGATCGATGTCAAATCGCATCGCCGCGCGAGCGATAGACTCTTACGCGTGATCAAAGACGAAAGGCATTGCGCGCGACACGCGCTCAACGCCTTCCCGCCAGTCTGCGAGGATCCCTCCCATGGCGCCGAATGACGCTCCCGCAAAATCCGTCACCTTTTCAGAAGCGGCGTTGACGCTTCTCTTCATCGCCTTCGCGGCCTTCGCCGGCTTTGTCGCCTCGCGCGCACATACGCCGGCTTACGCATTCCACGCAGCTCTCCTCGCCCTCGGCTCCATCATCGCCGTCTTCGCCCTGCTGAAGCGCTATGAGCTGCGCGGCGCGCAGGCGCCCGCGCCTTTCGTCGACGGGCGGCCCAATTACAATTACGGGCCGATCCGCTTTTGCGCGCTCGCCGCATTGTTCTGGGGCCTCGCCGGCTTCGCCGTCGGACTCTATATCGCGCTGGAGCTCGCCTTCCCGGCCTTCAATCTCGATCTGCCCTGGATCAACTTCGGGCGCCTGCGGCCCTTGCACACTTCGGCGGTGATCTTCGCCTTCGGCGGCAATGTGCTGCTCGCGACCTCCTTCTATGTCGTGCAGCGCACCTGCCGCACGCGGCTCGCCGGAGATATCGCGCCCTGGTTCGTCGTCCTCGGCTATAATTTCTTCATCCTCATCGCCGGCACCGGCTATCTGCTCGGCGTCACGCGCGGGCACGAATACGCCGAGCCGGAATGGTATGCGATCCTGTGGCTCGTCGTGGTCTGGGTCGTCTATCTCATCGTCTTCCTCGCCACCTTGGCCAAGCGCGAGGAACCGCACATCTATGTCGCCAATTGGTTCTACCTCGCCTTCATCGTGACGGTCGCGGTCCTCGTGCTCGGCAACAACACGGAAATTCCGATCTCCGTCTTCTCGCCGAGATCGGTGATCGTCTGGGCCGGCGTGCAGGATGCGATGATCCAATGGTGGTACGGCCATAACGCCGTCGGCTTCTTCCTCACCGCGGGCTTTCTCGGCATAATGTATTATTTCGTGCCCAAGCGCGCCGAGCGGCCGATCTATTCCTACCGCCTCTCCATCGTGCATTTCTGGGCGCTGATCTTCCTCTACATCTGGGCCGGCCCGCATCATCTGCACTATACGGCGCTTCCCGATTGGGCGCAGACGCTGGGCATGACCTTTTCCATCATGCTGTGGATGCCCTCCTGGGGCGGCATGATAAACGGCCTCATGACTCTCTCCGGCGCATGGGACCGTCTGCGCACCGATCCCGTGCTGCGCATGCTCGTCGTCTCCGTGGCCTTCTACGGAATGTCCACTTTCGAAGGGCCGCTGATGTCGGTGAAGGCGGTGAATGCACTGTCGCATTACACCGATTGGGGCATCGGCCATGTGCATTCCGGCAGCCTCGGCTGGGTCGGCTTCGTCTCCTTCGGCGCGCTCTACTGCCTCATTCCCTGGGTGTTCGGCCGCAAGCTCTACTCGCTGAAGCTCGTCGACTGGCACTTTTGGACCGCGACCATCGGCATCGTCTTCTACATTTCGGCCATGTGGGTCGCCGGCATCATGCAAGGGCTGATGTGGCGCGCCTACACGCCGCAGGGATTTCTGGAATATTCCTTCATCGAGACCACCGAGGCGCTGCATCCCGAATATGTGATCCGCGCGGCGGGCGGCGGCCTCTTCCTCATCGGCGCGCTCATCATGGTCTACAATATCTACAAGACGCTGCGCGCGCCTTCGGCGGCGAGCGCGACAGAATTCTCGCCCCTTCCCGCCCCCGCGCAATAAGAGGAGAGAGACATGTCCGACATTGCGCGCAACGCGCCGACCGGCGGCCTGCAGAAGCGGCTCGAGACCAATTCGATCCTGCTGCTGCTGGCGATCCTTCTGCTGGTCTCGATCGGCGGAATCATCGAGATCGTGCCGCTCTTCTATCTGCACAACACGATCGAGAAAGTGGAGGGCGTGCGGCCCTATTCGCCGCTCGAGCTTTCCGGCTACAACATCTATGTGCGCGAGGGCTGCTACACTTGCCATTCGCAGATGATCCGCCCCTTGCGCGACGAGGTGGAGCGCTACGGCCATTACTCGCTCGCCGCCGAGAGCATGTACGACCATCCGTTCCAATGGGGCTCCAAGCGCAACGGGCCGGATCTGGCGCGCGTCGGCGGGCGCTACTCCAATGATTGGCAGCGCGACCATTTGCGCGATCCGCGCTCTGTCGTGCCGGCGTCGATCATGCCGGGCTATCCCTTCCTCGCGCAGGCGCCGCTCGACTCCGAGCATATCGTGGAGCAGATGAAAACGCTGCGCCTCGTCGGCGTGCCCTATACGGATGCGCAGATCGACAACGCCAAGGCCGATCTTTCGGCGCAGAGCGCGCCGGACGATCCGGGCGCGGAAGCGCTGCGCCGCCGCTACCCCAATGTCGTCGTCAATGACCAGACCGGCAAGAACGGCGTCACCGAGGAGGATGCGCTCATCGCCTATCTGCAGCATCTCGGCGTCTCGGTGAATTTCAAGCTCTATGACGACAAAGCCGCAGTGAATGTGAGGTGAGCCATGACCACTTACGAATCGTGGCGAGAGCTTTCGGCGAGCTCGGGCCTTTTCTTCTTCGTCGCATTGTTCGCCGGAGTCCTGGCCTATGCGCTATGGCCCTCCAATCGCGAAAAATTCCGACGCGCCGCCGAGACGCCATTGCGAGAGGACTGAACACATGTCGACGCGACAAGCTCACAGCGACGCGGCCCGCATCGATCCACATTCCAAGACCAGAACGACCGGCCATGAATGGGACGGCATAGAAGAGCTCGACACGCCGCTGCCGCGCTGGTGGGTCATCACCTTCTATGCGACGATCCTGTGGTCGATCGGCTATTTTATCGCCTATCCGGCGCTGCCGACTCTTTCCGGCGGCACGCAGGGCCTCATCGGTTGGCATTCGCGCGCATCTGTCGCGCGCGACATGGAGCAGCTGAGCGAGATTCGTGGCCCCGTGCTCGAGCGGCTCGCCAATGCGCCGCTCGAGGAGATAGAGGCGCGGCCGCAATTGCTCAGCGCCGTGCGCGCGCTCGGCGCCGCCGCTTTCGCCAATAATTGCGCCGGCTGCCACGGCGCCGGCGCGCAGGGCGCGAAGGGCTATCCCAATCTCAATGACGATGATTGGCTGTGGGGCGGCAAGCTCGCCGATATTCGGCGCACCATAGAGCATGGCGTGCGCTGGGACGCCGACAAGGAGACGCGCAGCGAGACCATGCCCGCCTTCGGCCGCGACGGAATGCTCGACGCGAAGCAGATTTCCATCGTCGCCGATCAGCTGCGCGCAATGGCGAAGCTTCCCGGCGGCAAGGCGAGCGCGCAAGGCGCCAAGCTCTTCGACGACAATTGCTCCGTCTGCCATGGCGTCGACGGCAAGGGCAATCACGACATGGGCGCGCCCAATCTCACCGACGCTCTGTGGCTGTTCGGCTCCGACAAGGAGACGATCGCGAGCCGCATCGCCAATGGCGGCGGCGGCGTGATGCCGGCCTGGAAGGATCGCCTCGACGAGCCGACGATCAAGGCGCTCACCATCTATGTGCATACGCTCGGCGGCGGCGAGTGAAGGAGTGGAAAATGACGAGCGCCGATATGGGCAAGGCGAAGAGCAGCTCGCTCTATGCGCCGCGCAAGGCGATCTATCCGAAAGAGGTCGAAGGCGAGTTCCGCCGCATCAAATGGGGCCTGCTGGCCTTCACTCTCTCGGTCTATTATCTGCTGCCTTTCGTGCGCTGGGACAGAGGCCCCAGCGCCCCGTCGCAAGCGGTGCTCGTCGATTTTCCGCATCGCCGCTTCTATTTCTTCTTCATCGAGATCTGGCCGCAGGAGGTCTATTATCTCACCGGCCTCCTGATCCTCGCCGCGCTCGTTCTTTTTCTGATGAACGCGCTCGCCGGACGCGTGTGGTGCGGCTATCTCTGTCCGCAGACCGTGTGGACCGATCTCTATCTCGCCGCGGAACGCTGGATAGAAGGCGATGCGCGCGAGCGCGCCCGCAAGGACGCCGGCCCACGCAGCACGAAGATATGGCGCGAGAAGATCGCCAAGCATGCGCTATGGCTCGCCATCGCCTGGTGGACCGGCGGCGCTTGGGTGCTCTATTTCGCCGATGCGCCGACGCTGGTCTATAAGCTCGCCACCTTCCAGCCGGGAATCTCGGAAGCCTATATTTGGATCGGCATACTCACCTTCACCACCTATATGCTCGCCGGCCATATGCGCGAGCAAGTGTGCCTTTATATGTGTCCCTGGCCGCGCATACAGGCCGCGCTCACCGACGAATATGCGCTGAACGTCACCTATCGCTATGATCGCGGCGAGCCGCGCATGTCGCTGAAGCAAGCGAGCGCGCTGCGCCTCGCCGGCGCGCCGGCCGGCGATTGCGTCGATTGCGGCCAATGCGTCGCCGTCTGCCCGACAGGCGTCGATATACGCAAAGGCGCCTCGCTCGGCTGCGTGCAATGCGGCCTGTGCATAGACGCCTGCGACGCGGTGATGGCGAAAATCGGCCGCTCCGCGCGGCTCATCGCCTATGACACGCAGATGAATTGCGAGCGCCGCGGCAAGGGCGAAGCGCCCGTCTACAAGCCGCTGCGCGCGCGCACCATCATCTACGCGGCGCTCATTCTCGCGATCGGCGCGCTCATGACCCTGAGACTGGCGACGCGCGAGGACGCCGCCCTCTCGGTGCTGCATGATCGCAACCCGCTCGCCGTGACGCTCAAGGATGGCAGCATTCGCAACGCCTATACGATTCGCTTCGCCAATATGAGCGCCGAGCCGCGCCGCTTTCTGCTGGAGACGAGCGGCGTCGAGGACGCCGAGGTGGAGATCGTCGGCGTCGAGCCGGACGCCGAAGGCCGCATGATCGTCGGCGTCGGCGCCGATCAGACGCGCGAGACGCGCGTGCTCGTCACATGGCGCGGCGCGCGCAGAGCCAAGGGACAGACGCCGATCCTCTTCACCTCCAAGGAGCTGGAGAGCGACGCATCCGTCACTATGAGAGACGTGTTCGTGACCCCGTGAGGAAAAAGCCATGTCGCACATAAATCTGATGCGCGCGGCGCCCCAGCGTCGCCTCGGTGGTTGGCAGGTTCTTCTGCTGCTCGTCTTCTTCTTCGGCGTCGTCGCTTCGGTAAATGCGGTGATGATCTACGCCGCCCTCTCCACCTTCCGCGGCGAGGAGGTGAGCCGCGCCTATGAGAGAGGCCTCGCCTATAATCTCGACATTGCGGGCGCCCGCGAGCAGAGCGCGCGCGACTGGAAGGTGGAGGCGACGATTTTGCGCCGCGGCGCTTGGGAGAATCTCGTCTCGGTGACGCTGCGCGACCAGAATGGCGGCCTGTCGGGGCTGAAGCTGATGGCGGAAATCCGCGCGCCGGTCGATGGCCGCAAGGATGTCGCCGTCGATCTCGCGGAGATCGCGCCCGGACGTTACGAGGCGCCGATCGTGATCGAATCGGGCTTCCGCGATCTCGTGCTGGTCGCGACGCGCGACGGCCGCGCAATGTTCCGCTCGAAGAGTCGTATCCGCATCGATTGAGCGCGCCATGACCATGGACGTCGATTTTTCCGCTCTCGCGACGCGCGGCCGCAATGGCGCGCTGCGCCTGGAGCTGGCGCTGGACGGCATGACCTGCGCCGCCTGCATCTTCGAAATCGAAGCGGCGCTGAAGGCCATTCCCGATCTCGTCGCGGCGCGCGTGAATTACGCCGATCGACGCCTCTCGCTGGAATGGACGGCGCCCGATTTCGACTTCGCCGCCGTGTCGGAAAGGCTGCGGCGCATGGGCTATCGCGCGCGACCCTTCGAGCGCGAGAGTGGCGAGAGCGCGGAGCGCGAGAGCGCGCGACGCCTGCTGCGCTGCCTCGCCGTCGCCGGCTTCGCCACGGTGAATGTGATGATGCTGTCCGAGGCCGTCTGGCTCGGCGGCGATATGGACGAGACGACTCGCGATTTCTTCCATGGGGTCTCCGCGCTCATCGCTCTGCCGGCCACGGCTTTCGCCGGCCAGCCCTTCTTCGCGAGCGCCTTCGCCGCGCTGCGCGCGCGGCGGCTGAACATAGACGTGCCGATCTCGCTCGGCGTGCTGCTGTCGCTCGCAATGTCGGTCTATGAGACGCTCACCCATGCGCCGCACGCCTATTTCGATTCGGCGACCATGCTGCTCGCCTTTCTGCTGCTGGCGCGCTATCTCGATTGCGCCATGCGCCGCAAGACGCGCGCCGTCGCCGCCAATCTCGCCGCGCTGCGCGCGCCCGCCGCTTGCCGCATCGGCGCCGATGGCGCGCAAAATTATGTTCCGCTCGCCGCGCTGGCGCCGGGCGACCGCGTACTGACGCGGCCGGGCGAGCGCATTCCTGCAGATGGCGTCGTTCTTTCCGGCGAGGCGAGCCTCGATGAGAGCCTCGTCACCGGCGAGACGCGCCGCCGCAGCGTTTCTGCAGGCGATGCGGTCTATGCCGGCGCGCTGAATTTCGACGGCGCGCTGACGATGCGCGTGCGGGCCGCCGCCGGCGACTCGCTCATCGACGAGATCGAGCGCCTGGTGGAGAAAGCGACGGCGGCGCGCTCGCGCTATCTGCGCCTCGCCGATCGCGTCTCGCGCCTCTATGCGCCTCTCGTTCATCTCGCCGCGCTCGGCGCGCTGCTCGCATGGCTCACGGCCGGCGCCTCGCTGCATGATGCGCTGGTGACGGCCATCGCCGTGCTGATCGTCACCTGCCCTTGCGCGCTGGCGCTCGCCGTCCCCGCCGTGCAAGTTGCGGCGAGCGGCGCGCTGTTTCGCGCCGGTGTACTGCTCAATTCCGACGATGCGCTCGAGCGCTTCGCCGAGATCGACACTGTCGTCCTCGACAAGACCGGCACGCTGACGACGCCGGAGCCCTGCGTCGTCGATGCGCAGGAGATAGAGCCGCAGCTTTTGGCGCTCGCCGCGCGGCTCGCGCATTCGAGCCGCCACCCGCTCGCCTGCGCAGTCGCGCGCGAATATCCGCGCGCCATGGCGATCGAAGGCGCGCGTGAGGAGCGCGGCGCCGGCGTTATCGCGATTGTTGACGGCGTCGAGGCGCGGCTCGGCGATCCGCGCTTCTGCGGCGTCGATGAAGTCGCGGCAGAGGAAGACACATCCGTCATCGCCTTTCGTCATGGCGAGCGCGCCACTGTGCTGCGCGTGAGGCAGACATTGCGCCACGATGCGCGCGAGACGATCGACGCGCTGCGGCGGCGCGGCTTGCGCGTGCTGATATTGTCCGGCGATCGCGCCGCGCCGGTGGAGGCGGTGGCGCACGCGCTCGGCGTGACGGAATGGCGCGGCGCGTTGAAGCCGGCCGATAAGGTGGCGCGGCTCGAGGCGCTGCGCGACGAAGGATGCAAAGCGCTCATGATCGGCGATGGGATCAATGACGCGCCAGCGCTCGCCGCCGCGCATGTGTCGCTGTCGCCGATCGACGCGACGCAGATCGCGCAAGCTTCGGCCGACGCCGTATTTCTCGGCGAGGGCCTCGCGCCCATCGTCACGACGATCGACGCGGCGCGGCTCGCCCGCGCCTTGATGCGGCAAAATCTCGCTTTGTCGCTGCTCTATAATGTCGTCGCCGCGCCGCTCGCAATGGCGGGACTGCTGACGCCGCTCATCGCCGCCATCGCAATGTCGAGCTCCTCGCTCATCGTCACGCTCAATGCGCTGCGCGCCGGCGGCGCGAATGGATCGGGTGAGCGAGACACACGCCGGAAGAGGTGTTTTCTACCTCCCCCTCGAGGGGGGAGGTCGAGCGCCGAAGGCGATCGGGAGGGGGTGAGCCCCCGAGTCTTCGCCGCAGAACCCCACCCCGGACCGCAAAGCGGTCCGACCCTCCCCCTGAAGGGGAGGGTAAATGCGCCGACTCTCGCGTCGACCAGATCGCCCTGCGCCACGCACATCGACGCATAGCCGAAAAGAGAATCGCCCGCATGAATGTCCTTCTCTTTCTCGTTCCGCTCGCTCTGCTGCTCGGCGCGCTCGGCCTCGCGGCTTTCGTCTGGTCGCTGAATGCGGGCCAATATGAGGATCTCGAAGGCGCCGCCGCGCGCGCGCTCGCCGACGATGATGTGGAGGATGGGCGATCATGAGCCTGCAATTCGATCCGCTGCTCGCGCGGCCGAGCGAGACGCTCTGCCTCTGCCCACGCATGGGCGAGACCGACGATGCGCCGTCGACGCTGCGGCTCGCGCTCGGCTTCGGGCTCGGCGTGCTTGCGCAGGCTTTGGCGCTCTCGCAATTGCCGCAGGCGGCGCTGCTCATTGCGCCGCGCGCGGAGGAGATCGGCTGGCCGCTGGCGCTGATGCTCATCGGCGCGGCGCTCGCCTCTATTCCGGCGGCGCTGCTGGTCGACGGATTCGGACGGCGCGGCGCCTTCGCGCTGGGGGCCAGCCTCGGCGTCGGCGGCGGGCTGCTCGCCGCCTTCGGCATGACGCGGGGACATTTTCCGGCGCTGTGCCTCGGCGCGCTGTGGCTCGGGCTGGCGCAGGGCTTCGGCCTCTTCTATCGCCATATAGCGGCCTCCGCTCAGGGCGGAGTGAGCGTGCTGGCGGGCGGCGCGCTCGCCGCGCTGATGGCGCCGCTCGCGGCGTATTGCGCAGAGCTCGCGGGGGGCGGAGCGTCGACCTTGCTCTGCGCATCGCTGCTGCAGATTTTCGCGCTCGCTCTGGCGGTGCGCGCACCGCATGGCTTCGCGCGACCCGGGGATGAAGGAGAGGTAAACGATCACGATTGGTTTACGCTCAGATTCGCGCTGCTGACGCTCGCCGGCGCAGCGGCCTGGGCGATCATGGCGGCGGCCATGCTGCGCGGCCCCTTGTCGCTCGCCCTCTGCGGAGCGGCCCAGAGCTTCATCGGCGGAGCGATGGCGTGGCATCTGCTCGCAATGTATGGCCCCGCCGCGCTGGCGGCGCGCTGGCCGGCGCTATTTCCTGCGCTGAAGAGCCTCTGCGTCGGTCTCTTCCTTCTGGCTAGCGCTTTCGCGCTGCTGCGCCTCTCCGCCTCGCCCGCGCTTCTGGCGGCGGGAATGGCGACGATCGGCGCCGCCTGGTCGCTCGCCAATATCGGCGCGCTGCGGTTGTTGCACGAGAAAGGCCGGCCGCCGCCGGCCGCGCTGGCGCTGCATGATCTCTGCCTGCTCGGCGCGGCTGCTGCGGGCGCGCTGGCGCTCTGACCCGATTTTGCCGCATGCTTTTCGCAAATTGCTGAATTCGGCGTAGACTCTCCCACCGGGATGGGCCTGCGCGGCCGGCGCTCGCGCGCTAAATTGCCCGGCGAGGACGAGAATTATGAGCTTCTGGCGCAAGAAAGACAGCGACCGCAGCGAGGCTTCGCCCACGCTGGAGGCTCTGGTGCGACGTTCGCTGGCCGCGCTCGCGCTCGAGCGGCTGGCGCGCGGCGCCGCCGGGCTGGCCACGCTGCTTCTCATTTTCCTTGCGGCCTCCTTCGCCGGCCTCTGGCTCGAGATCGGCGCGAGCGCGCGGGCGCTCGGCGTCGGCGCTTTCGCGCTGGCGGCTCTGTGGATCGTCGGGCGCGGCCTCGTCGCCGGAGCGCCGCGGCGGCGCGAGGCTCTGGCGCGGCTCGACGCCTCGCCCGGCGCGGAGCATCGGCCCGCCGCCTCGCTCGAGGACACGCTCGCCGGCGGCGTCGACGATCCGACGACGCGCTCGCTCTGGGCTCTGCATCGCAGCCGGCTGGAGCGCAAGCTCGCGGCGATAGAGGTGACGCCGCCGGACCCCGGCCTGCCGCAGCGCGATCCTTTCGCTCTGCGCGCGGCCGCTCTGGTCGCCGCCGTGGCCGCGGCCTTTGTCGCCGGGGCGGATCGCGAGACGCGGCTGCTCTCCGCCTTCGATTGGGAGAGCGGTCCCGCCTCCGCGACGGGGGCGAGAGTCGACGCCTGGTTCGAGCCGCCCGCCTATACGGGCCGGCCGCCCATCGTGCTGCCGCAGCGCGCCGAAGGGCCTTGGGCGCAGATCTCGGCGCCCGTGAATTCCACGCTGGTGCTGCGCAGCCTCGGCGCGCGCGGGGCCGCGACCACCAGCGGCGGCCTCGCGCCGATCGAGGGCGGCAAGCAGAAGCAGCCCGGCGGCGAGGCCGAGGAGCGTTTCAAGCTCGCCGGCGACGCCGCGCTGGCGCTGCGCGGCGCCGGGGAGTTCCGCATTCAGGCGATCCCGGATCGCCCGCCGACCATAGAGATCACGCAGCCGCCGCGCAATAATGCGCGCGGCACCATGACGCTCGGCTTTCGCACCGACGATGATTATGGCGTCATCGCCGGCGAGGCGGTCGCCGCCCTGCCCGGCTCGGCGCGGCCGAGCCGCTCGCTCTATCCGCCGCCGCGCCTCGCTCTGCCCGTGCCGCCGACCCGCGGCGGCCTCGGCGAGGCCAAGGCGACGCTCGATTTCTCCGACCATCCCTGGGCCGGCGCGCGCGTCGCGCTGACGCTGGTCGCCCACGACGAGGGCGGCAATGACGGCTTCTCCGCGCCGCTGGACGTCACTCTGCCAGAGCGCCGCTTCGCCAAGCCGCTCGCCCGCGCCCTCGCCGAGCAGCGCCGCAATCTGGCGCTGGACCCCGATCATTCCGCCCGCGCGCTGACGGCGGTGGACGCTCTGTCACTGGGCTCGGCGCTGTTCGAGACCCCCTCCTCGATCTTTCTGGGGCTGAGCGCCGCCAAGGCGCGGCTGCAAGCGGCGCGCGACGACGCCGATCTGCGCGAGGTCGCCGATCTTTTGTGGGCCATGGCGCTCTCTCTCGAGGAAGGCGACGTCGCGCAGGCGGAGCGCGATCTGCGCGCGGCGCAAAAGGAGCTGCGCGAGGCTTTGGCGCGCGGCGCCAGCGAGGAAGAGATCGCCAAGCTGACGCAGGACATGCGCGCGGCGATGGAAAAATTCCTGAGCGGTCTCGGCCAGAAGAACGGCGAGAAGGCCGAGCGCTCCGCGCCGCAGCAGGGCGATCAGCGCGTGCTGACGCCGGACGATCTCGAGGCCATGCTGAGCGAGATCGAGAAGGCCGAGCGCGTTGGCGATCTCGCCGAGGCGCAACGCCTGCTCGACGATCTGCAGGATGTGCTGGAAAATCTTCGCCCCGCGCAGGCCGGCCGAGCCGACCCTCGCGCGCGGGAAATGTCGCGCGCGCTGGACGAGCTCGACAAGCTCACGCGCGAGGAGCAGCAATTGCGCGACGAGACCAATCGCGGCCAGCAATCGGGCGGCGAGCCGCGACGCGGCGGCAAGGGCCAATCCTCTTCCCCCGACGACGCCCGCGGGCGGCAGAAGGCGTTGCGCGACCGCCTGGAGCAGGAGCAGGACCGGCTGCGCCGCGCCGGCGAGGCCTCGCCCGATCTCTCCGACGCCGACAAGGCGATGAAAGAGGCCGAGAAGGCGCTCGGCCCCGGCGGCGAGGGACCCGGCCGCGCCGTGGACGCCCAGGGCCGCGCGCTACAGGCGCTGCGCCGCGGGGCCGACCAGCTCGCCTCCCGCATGCAGGGCGAGGGAGAAGAAGGCGAGGGGCAGAACGGCCGCACGGGCCGCCGCGCCGGAATGCGCCCCGGCGAGAGCGCCGATCCGCTCGGCCGCCCGGCCGGCCGCCAGCGCGGCCAGGAGGCCGGCGTCCATTACGATCCGCTCGGCCTGCCGCCGGCCGTGCGCGCCCGCCGCGTCCAGGAGGAGCTGCGCCGCCGTCTCGGCCAGCCGGAGCGCCCGGCCGAGGAGCTGGATTATTTCGAGCGGCTGCTGCGGCGGTGAAAGACGGGCCCTCGCGCCGCTGACCCACACGACGAGGCGTATTCGATCCAGTCGAACTGAGCGCGCACGCCCGTTCAGTCGTCCTCCCGCGCACGAAGCGAGGCGGCGTCAACGGCGGCTCGGCGTATCGACTTGCCGATTTGCTCCGCGAGCCGATTGCTCTTCACAGAACGCGCCAGCGTCAATCCGCCGATCAAAACGCCGAGCACCGACCAGGCGCGAGAGAGTCGCTGCTCCTCGTCTCCGCCCGGCAAGCCGTCGGCGACGAGGCCTGCGATCTTTTTCATTTTCGTTTCGAAGAGGGCCTTTACCTCGGGTTCCGATCGCGCGACCTCCGGCGAAAGGGTCGTCATCGCGCAGCCGCATGCGAGATCGTCACGATGGGCCTTGCCGAGATAATAATCGGCGAAGGCCCGCACCCAGTCGGCGCCATGCTCGCTCTGATACTGCGGAATGGCTCCGATCACCTCGTCGAGCCCCTGCTCCAGCGCATCGCGAAATGCGCCGTCCTTCGAGCCGAAATGAGCGTAAAAAGCTCCCGACGTGACGCCCGCCGCCTTGGCGATGGCGTCGACGCCGACCCCCGCAAATCCATGGCTGCGGAAGCTCCGACTTGCCGCATCGCGCATGCGCTCGCGGGTCTGCTCCTTCTTCGTAGACATCCGCCCTCGATGGTTTTTATCACGATCGCTATATTTCGCGTTGACAAGATAGCGATCGTTATCCTAGGTCTTATATATCGATCGTTATATTTCTGGAGCAGCCGGGGCGCAATGCCCCGACCGACGATCGCCATCACGGAATGGCGCGGCGTTCCAGCCGCACCAATAAGGAGCAACATCTCATGCTCGAGAAAATCCTATTCCGATCCGTCGTCGCGTCTGTGATCGCGCTGACGGCCGCGTCAGGAGCCCAGGCTGGAAAAGCCCAGGCGGCAAACCAGTCCTGCATGACGATCGGCGGCGTAGCGATACCGAATTTTTTTGCAGAAGCAGACAATCCGATGATCATTTCCGCCGCGCTGACCGGGAGCGTGAACACCGCCGCTGGAAAGATCATCGCGCAACGACAAACTCCGACCGGTCTCGAAATGGATATGGAGCATTATTTCGGTCGAGACGACGGCGGCGCCTTTCAGACCAAGGATCTTGCCGTTCTGACCGCCGTGCCGGGAAAACCCGGTCGGTTCATGATCGAGATTTCCTACCACATTCAGGAAAATGTGACCCGTGGGACGTTGAAGGGCTACAAAGGGCAGTTCAACAGTTACGGGCTCGTCGACCTGCGCGATCCAGAAAATTTGGTCGGCCTCGTTCGCTATGCCGGCGACATCTGCAAATAGGGCGTTTCAAAAAAAGCGCCGCCGGGCGACGCGTTGCGGCCCGGCGGGTTCTCTCGCAGCGAACTGATCGCTTCCACGCGCGCAATAAGTCGAATGTTCCCCGTTCGCATCAGAGGTGAGGAGTCGAAATGAGGCTTTCGCACGCATCCGAGATCGCGATCACGAAAATCGAGGCGGACATAAAGAGACGCTTGTTCCTGGGAGGGATGCTGGGCGCCGCCTTTGCGTTTTCCACCAAGCCGCTGAGCGCGCAAATGAAAACGCTCGGCGATACGATCGTCTCTTCGGACGGGATCAGCCGCACGACTCTCGAACGCTATGAAAACAGCGCGGGGGAAGAGTTTCGCTTGGTCCTCACCCTCTATCCTGCGGGCGTGGGATTACCCGCTCACCACCATCCCTCGGTCGCCCATAACTACATATTGGAGGGCGTAGCGGAATCGCAGTACGCGGGCGAGGAGCCGAGGAGGTTTGCCGCAGGGGAGAGCTATCAGGACAAGGCCGAGGTTCCGCACATGATTTTCAGAAATCCAGACGCCTCTTCCCCACTGAAATATTTGATCGCCTACACGGTCAAAAAGGGCCAGCCCTTTCTCATCATTCCGTGACGAGCGAGATCGAAGCGGGAACGGACCGACACGAGCCGAAATCGCCCGGCGCGCCCCGCCTCGCGCTCCCCGCTTGCCCATCGCCCCCCGCTCCATTAGTCATTGAACCGCAACAGAGCGAGCGCCTCTGGGAGGAGCGGCCCCCATGATGTCCAGCTGGTCCAACATCGCCGTCATGGGCGCGGTCGCCGTCGTCGCCATCGTCGTGCTGCTCGGCCTCGGCAATGTGCTGCGTGGGGGCGACGGCAATCTCTCGCAAAAGCTGATGCGCTGGCGCGTGGGCTTGCAATTTTGCGCTCTGCTGCTGATCCTGGCGATCCTCGCCTTTCGTCACTAGAGCAAGAGCCGCCGAAAATGGTCCGCCTCGACAAGATCTACACGCGCGGCGGGGACGCCGGCGCCACTTCCCTCGTCGGCGGCGAGCGTCGCCGCAAGGACGATCTGCGCGTCGAAGCCTATGGCGCGGTGGACGAGACCAACGCCGCCATCGGCCTCGCGCGGCTCGCCACGGGCGAGGACGCCGCGCTCGACGCCATGCTGGCGCGCATACAGAGCGATCTCTTCGACCTCGGCGCGGAGCTGGCGACGCCGCTGAAGCCGGGCGAGGCGACGCCGGAAAGCAGCCTCGCGATCGTGCAATCGCAGGTGGATCGGCTGGAGCGCGAGATCGACGAGCTGAACGCCTCGCTCGCGCCGCTCAAATCCTTCGTGCTGCCGGGCGGAACGGCGGCGGCCGCGCATCTCCATCTCGCCCGCACGGTGAGCCGCCGCGCCGAGCGCATAATGGTGGCGCTCGCCAATGCGCCGGAAGAGGCCGTCGGCGCTGTGGCGCTGCGCTATGTCAATCGCCTCTCGGATTTTCTCTTCGTCGCCGCGCGCTACGCAAACAAGGACAAAGGCGACGTGCTGTGGACGCCGGGCGCGACGCGCTGAGACGCCCGCCATGCCCGCGCCGCTCCCAGTCGTTCTCAGCGCTCACGATCCGCGCTGGGCGCAGCTCGCCGCCGCGCATGCGGAGCGGCTGAAGGCTCTCGGCCCGCTGATCGAGGCCGTTCATCATATCGGCTCGACCTCTGTGCCGGGCCTCATGGCCAAGCCCCTCATCGATCTTCTGCCCGTGGTGAGCGATCTCGCCGCGCTCGACGCGCGGCGGAACGAGGTGGAGGCGCTCGGCTATGAGTGGCACGGCGACTATGGAATAGAGGGGCGGCGCTTCTGCACCTGCTCGGACGCCGCCGGAGCGCGCCTCGCCAATGTGCATTTCTTCGCGGCGAATTCACCGCATGTGGCGCGCCATCTCGCCTTTCGCGATTATTTGCGCGCGCATCCCGAGGCGGCGCGCGCCTATGAACGGGAGAAGCGCCGCGCCGGCGCGCTGCACCCGCACAATTCCCACGATTATACCGATGAGAAGGCCGCCTTCGTGAAGGCGATGGAAGGCGAGGCGCTCGCTTGGTGGGAGAGGAATCGACCGCTCGCGGAGTGAGACGCCTCAGCGCTTGCCGTCGATCCAGCTGGCGAGCTTCATATCGGTCAGCGCGCCGATCTCCGTCACCAGGGACCCATTCGGGGCGACGAGCGCGGTGAAGGGCAGCTCGCCCTGCCAATGATTGTCGACCTCGAAATAGAGCCGTTCGACGAAACGATCGGCGAAAGCGAAATTGACCGCCTGCATCAGCCCCGCCTTCTCCATGCGGGCCAAGGCGCGGCGCCGGTCGCTCTCGGGATCGGCGTTGACGAAGACGAAATCGACGCCCGTCGTCTCACGGGCGAGCTTGCCCCATTCGGCGAGCTCCGAGACGCAGATGACGCAGGTCACAGACCAGAAATGCACGATGAGCGGACGCCCGGCGTGGGCCTTGCGGATGGCCTCGAAAGAGCCGCGCGCAAAGGGCGCGATCTCCTGCTTGCGCGCCTCTTGCGCCTGTGTGGCTTGCGGCCCTGCGAATTGCGCCAGGGCGCAGGCGACGAGGCCGGCGGCGGCCAATAGCGCATTTCTCATCCTCGGCCGCATATCCCACGTCTCCTTCTCGCGCCCCTCCTTATTACCTTAGCGGAAATCCGGCGTGGAGGCGAGCGGCGCCCGGCGACGGCGGAAAGGGGCTGGAGGATTTGCGCCTGTCGCATTGTGTTGTTAAGTCTGGGACCCGCGGCGCGGCGGCGCGCCGACCAACCGATCCGCCCATGTCCGACACAGCCGACATTTCGACCGACGCGGCCGCGCGCAAGACCTCGGCCGCCAAAGCCTCGATCGCCGCGAGCGCCGTGCTGACGGTCGCCAAGCTCGCGGCCGGCCTCGCCTCCGGCTCTCTGGCGCTGATCTCGGAGGCCGGCCATTCGGCCGCCGACGTCGCCGCCACAGTGCTGACCTATGTCGCCGTGCGCCAGGCCGAGAAGCCGGCGGACGAGAAGCACCATTACGGCCATGGCAAGGTCGAATCGCTCGCCGCGCTGATCGAGACCGGCCTGCTCTTCGGCCTCGCGCTGGTCGTCGCCGGCCAGGCCGCGCAGCGGCTCGGCGACACGGATGTGGAAATCGACGCCGGCTGGCCCGTCTTCGCCGTGCTGATTCTCTCCATCGTCGTCGATTTCGCGCGCGCGCGGCGGCTCGGCGCCGTCGCCGAGGAGACGCAGAGCGACGCGCTCGCCGCCGATGCGCTGCATTTCACCAGCGATCTCGTCTCCTCGGCGCTGGTCATCGTCGGCCTCGCGGCCACGCGCGCGGGCTTTGCGCAGGGCGACGCGCTCGCGGCTTTCGGCGTCGCCGCCTTCATCGCCATCGCCGGCTACAGGCTCGGGCGCCGCACTGTGGCGACGCTGCTCGACGCCGCGCCGCAGGAGCTGGTGCCGCAAATACAGGACATTCTGCGCGCGACGCCCGGCGTCATAGCGGTGGAGAGCCTGCGCCTGCGCACCGCCGGCCCCAAGGTGATGGGCGAGGCCGTCATCGGCGTCGCGCGGACGCTGCCGCTGGAGCGCGCCGCGCGCATAAAGGAAGACGCCAACGCCGCCATCACTGAGGCAATTCCCGGCGCACAGATCACCATCGCCACGCGCCCCATCGCGCTCGACGACGAGACCGTGCTGGAGCGCATTCTGCTGGTCGCCGCGCGGCGCCGCATACAGGTGCATCACATCATCGCGCAGACGGTGGGCGAGCGCCTCTCCATCACGCTGGATCTCGAGCTCGACGGCGGCATGTCGCATGGGCGCGCGCATCAGATCGCCTCGGACCTCGAGCAGGCGATCCGCGAGGAGTTCGGCGAGGCGATCGAGATCGACACGCATATAGAGCCTTCCGAGCCGCAGCTGCTCACCGGCCAGGACGCAGAGCCGCAGACGCGCCGCGCCATCGCCGACGCGCTCGCGCGTCACGCCGCTCGGGGCGGAAAGGTGATGAATGTCCACGACGTTCGCGCGCGCGAGACGGGGGAAGGGCTGGTCGTCAATTACCACTGCTGCGTCGACCCGGAGCTCTCCGTCGACGCCACGCACGCCGCCGTCGACGAGGTGGAGCGGGCGGTGCGCGGCGAATTTCCGAACATCCTTCGAATTGCGGGACATGCGGAAATAAACGATCATTCCTGAGCGCGCCGGAGCGCGCGGCGCGCAGTGTCCATATTGTCTTTTGAGCGGAATGCAGCTATCCGTAGCGCGAAATAATGGAATAGTTTTTTCGAGGCCGCGATCATGTCGAACGTCACGGGCAAAGCCTATGGAATGAACGTCATTACGCCGATGAAACCCTGGCGGACCTGGTTCAATCGCTTCAGCTTCATGATCTCGCGGTCGATTCCCTCCTCGCTCGGCGGCTTGCTCGGACTCCGCTTCATCCATTTCGCGCGCTGGGCCATCATCAAGCGCGACCAATGGCCCGATCTCGGCCAGGGCAAGCAGCAGCTCGCCAATGACTATCTGCTGTTCTGCAGCAATTTCAACGGCACATGGGACCAATATATCGACGCCTTCGCCGACGGCCTGCCCAATGGCCTCGATCTGCTCTGGTTCACGAGCACGAAATATCCCCATTCCGTGCCGATCACGCCGTTCAAGAATTACATTCGCGCCAATCAGATCGACACCAACTACTATTACAATTCCGTTCCCGGCGCCGCGCAGCGCGACGTGACGGCCGCCCTGCGCGTGCGCGAGGCGCTGCTGAAGCTCGAGGCGAATCTGCAAGCCTCGACGCCGGAGCAGTTCCGCGCGCTCTACGTCCGCTATCTCTGCACGGTGCAGAACGACCTCGGCTACGAAGGTCGCGCGCCGGTCGCCAGCAATGATACGGAAAACGCCGAGATCAATCGCGAGGACTATCTGCGCTTCGCCGGCGAGCTGGCGACGAGCGCCCGCTGACGCATCCGTCCGCAAGACAGAATTCACGTTTTCTAAAGAGGCCGTCATGCCTACCTTCGATAGCGGAGCCTATTTTCTCACGACGCTCATTCCCATCAGCACGACGACGATCGTCGAGGATGGCGTCCCCACCTCCCCCGTGCATGCTCTGCGCAAGCATTTGTCGCTGATGCCGCGCGGCGAGAGGAGCCCTTTCGCCACCAACACGACCAATCATTTCGCGCGTCTCGTCGTCATCGACGACGTGGACTACAATGGTCGCGAGCAGCCCAACACGCTGCTGGTCGCCGCCAGCCCCGAGCTGCCCATCGACCAGAAATACAAGGACATGCTCAATCCGGTGATCGCGCAGCGGCAAGATCACCTCTCTTGTCCTTTCCTGTTCTTCTCCGCCGATTTCGACTCCAAGACGGGCTCGGACGCCGAGCGCGACGCCTATCTTCGCGATTTGTGGACGCAATCGGAAGGCGAGCTGCGAAAGGTCTTCAAATATTGTCTCGGCTTCGAGGCGCGCGTGCGCGATGCGGCGAGCTTCGCCAAATATGTCGCCGACTGCCAGATCGAGACGACCATGCCCTTCCATGATTATTGGGCGCATGGCGTGCCGGCCGACAAGCTGCCGAGCGTGGCGCTGAAGACTGTGGGCCTCGCGGGGCTCGGGATTTTCGCAGTCGCCGCGGCGCTGGTCTATTTCTGGCTGCTGCCGCATTTCCTGCACGGCTTCATCGGCGCGCTGCTGGCGATCGTCGCCGGCGTCGCCGCCGCGGGCCTCGCGATCTATCTCTACATTCTCGACTTCGGCAAGAAGCCCTTTCCCGCAGCGCCCGACTCCACTTTGCCGGATGTGCTGAAGGCGCTCTATCTGCGTCGCGAGCTCACGCGCTTCGCCATCGACAATCAAGTCGACGCCGCCGGGACGGATCCGGCTTCGGCGCAGCGCCTCTATGACGCTTTCAAAGCTTTCATCGACGCCAACAAGCCGGGCGATGTCGAAGGACCGACGCAAAAGCCGGGCGCAATCGGAATCTAGGGGCGGAAAATGTCAGTCGTTCTCGACCTCGCGGATATTCAGGGCAATATTCTCGAAGCCTATCCCAAGCAGGGCTATTTCAAAGGCCGCACAATTCTGCTGAACATCGGCGGCGACTCGAAGACGAGCCGCGCCGCCAATGGCCGCCATTTCGTGACCAAGCTGCTGCCGCGCGTCACTACGGCGCTGGCGGGCGCGAGCGTCGGCGATGCGGTTCGGCCGCCGGCGGTCGCCGTCAATGTCGCCTTCACCTTCTACGGCCTGCTCATGCTCGGCGTGCCGACGCGCACGCTGCGCGGCCTGCCCGACGAGTTCATCGACGGCATGGCCGCCCGCGCGCGCATGCTGGGCGATGATTTCAGCGGCGACCATTGGCAAGAGAAATGGGACACTGTCTGGCAGAACAAGGGCAAGCCGCCGGAGGCCGCGGTCCATATTCTCATCGTGCTCAACCAGCATTATACGGCGAGCGCGGCCGATCTCGACGCGACGACGGATGCGATCGTCGCCCTCGCCGCGGAGAATGGCGTGAGCGTGCTCGCCGGCCATAATCCGCCCGGCAAGGAGCAGACGCCCTATCAGGATATTACGGCGCTCTTCGACGAGCACGGCCGGCCGACGCCCAAGGAGCATTTCGGCTTCTCCGAC
This sequence comes from Methylosinus sp. C49, assembly GCF_009936375.1. Taxonomy (GTDB): domain Bacteria; phylum Pseudomonadota; class Alphaproteobacteria; order Rhizobiales; family Beijerinckiaceae; genus Methylosinus. Next base: position 91,543 of record NZ_AP022332.1, read on the forward strand.
GGCATCAGCGATCCTGTTTTCGAGGGGCAATATCCGGCCGACAGGCTGCAGAGCGCCGCGATCGGCCAGGGCGCCGTCGATGGCAATGGCGTGTGGCGCGCGCTGGCGGCCGGCGAGTTCCTGCTCGGCTATCCCGACGAGGCGCAGGAGATTCCCGGCGCCGCCATGCCGCTCGCCTTCAGCCGTAACGGCACATTCATGGCCTATCGCAAGCTGCATGAGAATGTCGGCGCCTGGCGCAAGTTCATCGGCGAGCAGGCGGAGAAATTCGCCGCCTTCCGCGGCGTTCCGGTGGATGTGGCGCGCGAGACTCTGCTCGCCAAAATGGCCGGCCGCTGGTCGGACGGCGTGCCGCTGATGAAGGCGAAAGACTACGCCGAATGGCAGGCCTTCAACGAGAAGTTCCCGGAAGGCTCGCCGGAGCGCGAGCGCGAGCTCGTGGACTTTACCTATCGCAAGGATATCGACGGCGAGCAATGTCCGATGACATCGCATACGCGCCGCGTGAACACGCGCGACGGGCTCGACCCTTGGGTGCAGACGGATCCGAAGCAGGCGTCGGGCTCTGTTCTCAATAATCGCCGCCGCATCCTGCGCCGCGGCCTGCCCTATGGCTCCTCCGGCCCGGAGGCGACGGATGACGGCGATCACGGCATTGTGATGCTGGTCGTCTGCTCGAGCCTCGCCCGCCAATTCGAATTCGTGCAGCAGCAATGGATTCATTACGGCCTCGACGCCAATGCGGGCAATGACACCTGCCCCATCGTCGGCAATCATTCGCAGGGCGACGCCCGCAACGGCCCCAAGGCGAAATTCGTGGTGCCGTCGGAGCAGGACTCGGGCAAGCCGCCTTATATCGCCGAAGGTCTGCCGCAATTCGTGGAGACGCGCGGCGGCGAATATTTCTTCGTGCCGAGCCTCACCGCTCTGCGCATGATCGGCATGGGCACGGTCGATCCGACCTGACGACCCCAGCGGGAAAAAGACGATGACCTTGTTGAAGAACATCTTCGCCACGCTGCGCGCCTATGCGCTGACGCTCCTCGACGCGGTTGTCGCCCTTTTCTCGCTGATCGCGGTGACGGCGCGCGCGCTCGTCGCCGGCGAGGGAACGCTGAAGGAGCGTCTGGTCGGCGCGCTCACGCGGCCGAGCTCACTGATCGCGATCTGCGCGATCTTCCGCGCCGTGGCGCCCAATCTCGTGATCGGCAAGCGGCTGATCACCAGCTACGACAATAATGGCACGGCCTTCGTCCTGCGCGCCACGGATGTGATCGAGGTGCTCGACCGCGAGGAGGATTTCGCCGTCGTCTACGAGCCGAAGATGCGCGCCATCACCGGCGGCCCCAATTTCTTCCTCGGCATGCAGAACACGGCGCAATATCAGCACGACACCTCGCTGATGAAGCTCGCCATGCGCCGCGACGATGTCGAGGCTCTGGTGACGCCGCTCGCCCGCGCCCGCGCCGAGGCCTATGCGAGCGCCTTCCCCAAGCGCATCGACCTGCCGCAGGAGCTGACGCTGCGCGTCCCGGCAGCGATCGTCTCCGACTATTTCGGCGTCTCCGCCCAGGCCGAAACCGACGCCATCCAATGGGCGACGAGCTTGTTCTGGTGGCTGTTCGTCGATCTCAAAGGCGAGCCGGCGATCGAGACCAAGGCGCTGATGGCCGCGGACGAGCTACGCAAGGCGATCGACGCCGCCATCGCCGCGCGCAAGGCCAGCGGCGAGACGAAAGACGATGTGCTCGGCCGCGCGCTCGAGCTGCAGAAGGGCGCGCCGGAATTCGACGATCTCGCCATTCGCAACAATCTCATCGGCCTCGTCATCGGCGCGATCCCGACCATTTCCAAAGCCTCGGTGCAGGCGCTCGACCAATTGCTCGATCGGCCTGAGGCGCTCGCCGGCGCCCAGGCCGCGGCCGTAGCCGGCGACGAGGCGCTGCTCGGCGCCTATCTCTTCGAGGCGCTGCGCTTCAACCCGGTCAATCCCGTCATCTACCGCCGCGCCAACCGCTCGACGGTGATCGCCGCCAACACCTTCCGCGCCCGCAAGATCCCGGAGGGGGCCATGGTGCTCGCCGCCAATCTCTCGGCCATGTTCGATCCGCTGCAGATCGACAAGCCCAATGAGTTTCGCGTCGATCGTCCCTGGGGCAATTACATCCTCTGGGGCTATGGCATGCACACTTGCTTCGGCGCCTATATCAACCGCGCCGTCATCCCGGCCATTCTGCGCCCCGTGCTGGCGCGGCCCAATCTGCGCCGCGCGGCCGGCGCGGCGGGCCAAATCGACGTCTCGACGCCCTTCCCGCAGCATTTCGTGGTAGAGAGCGACTGACGGGCGGCTCGCGCGCGGCGCCCGTCGCCCTTCTCCGATGACGAGAGGGAAATGCGTTCCGCCGCGCCGAAGGAAAAGCCCAAGTGTCCGACGCCAACGCCGATATAGACGCCCTGCCCTTCGAGAAGGCGATTCAGGAGCTCGAGGAGATCGTCGGCAAGCTCGAGAAGGCGAGCGTCTCGCTCGACGATTCGGTGAAGCTCTATGAGCGCGGCGAGGCGCTGAAGAAGCGCTGCGACACGCTGTTGCGCGAGGCCGAGGCCCGCATAGAGAAGATCACGCTCGGCGCCGATGGCGCGCCCAAGGGGACGGCGCCGCTCGACGTCGAGTGATCCCGATCACTTGCGGATCGTCACCTTGCGGCCGTCGCGAATATCGGCGGGCGGATCGAGCGCGATGGTCTCGTCGCCCGTCAATCCTTGATCGACGTCGACATTGGTGCCGAAATCGCGCGTGATGTTGATCTTCGCGAGGCGCACGACATCGTCCTTCCCGATCACCGCGACGCGCGGTCCCTCTGCGCCGAAGAGGATCGACGGCGCCGGAATATTCACCAGTGGCCGCGGGCGCGGAATATCGAGCACGACACGCACGAACATTCCTGGCCGCAGCTCGCCGGTGGGATTGGGCACATCCACCTCGGTGAGCAGTGTGCGCGAAGCGGCGGCGAGCGAATTGGCGTTGCGCGCGATGCGCCCCTTGAAGCTCTTGCCGGGCATCTCCGGCGCCACGATCTTCGATTCGAGACCATCGACGAGGCCCGCCGCCTCCGATTGCGGCACCGACACTTGCACGCGCAGAATATCGTCGCGCGCCAGGGAGAAGAGCGGCGTGCCGCTATTGGCGTCGGCGCTGACGAGATCGCCCACCTCTATGTTGCGCGCCGTCACCACGCCGCGGAAAGGCGCGGTGATGTCCTTGAAGTCGACGAGCTGCTTCAACCGATCCACATTGGCCTGCGCCGCCGCTATATTGGCCTGCGCGACCTCGACGCCCGCCTGCGCCGATTGCAGATTGGCGGCCTGCGACTCGACATTGGCGGCGTTGGTGTCATTGTTCTGCTTGCTCTCGTAATTGTTTTTCACGAGCTGCGAGCTGCGGCCGTAGGTGAGCTTGGCGAGGTTGAGATTGGCCTTGCCCTGCTCGACCTGCGCCTTGGATTGCAGGAGTTGCGCCTTGTTGAGCGCGAGCTGCGCCAGCGCCTGCGCATATTGCTGGTCGAGATCGGGCGCGGAGATGCGCACGAGGAGATCGCCCTGCTTCACCTTGCTGCCGATATCGACGCGCCGCTCGGCGATATAGCCCGTCGCGCGCGCGAAGACTCTCGCCTGCTCCCAAGCCAGCGTCTGGCCCGGCAGCTCTATATGCACGGGGCCGGCGATTTTCGTCACCTTGGTCGCGCGCAGGCTGAGCGTCGCATTGGCCTGCTCCTGCTGAAAGGCCTGCGCGTCCTGCTCCTGCGCCGCATGGCGGCGCAGGCCGATGAGCAGCACGAGCGCGAGAAGCGCGAGAAGAACCAAGAAGGGGAGCTTGCGCAGGCGCGGCGGCGGCGCCTCGCTCACGCCGACGCTGGTCGAAGCGAATCCGCGTCCCTGCGGCTGCGACATCTCGGTCATAGATAGTCCCTCGGAGGCTGCACCTCTCCACGTCGCAGCAGCGAATAGAGGAAAGGCACGAAAAGCAGTGTCGAGCATGTGCCGAAAGCGATGCCGCCCATCACCGCGCGGGCGAGCGCGGCGTTCTGCTCGGCGCCTTCGCCGAGCGCGAGCGACATGGGCAGAAGGCCGACGAACATCGCCGTCGCGGTCATGATGACGGGACGAATACGCGTCAGCCCGGCCTCGATCGCCGCCTCCTCCGCGGAGACGCCGGTCGCCTCACGATGCTCGCGCGCGAATGTGACGAGCAGGATGGAATTGGCCGATGCGACGCCGACCGACATTATGGCGCCCATCAATGACGGAATGGAGAAGGTCGTGCCGGTGACGAAGAGCGCGAAGACGATGCCGCAAAAGGCGATGGGCAGAGCGAGAATGACGACGAAAGGATCGCCCCAGCTCTGGAAGTTCACCACCATCAGCAGATAGACGAAGATCATGGAGGCGACGAGGCCGAGGCCGATGCGTGCGAAAGCCTGATTCTTGCTGTCGATCTGGCCGCGAATGACGATGTAGTTGCCGGGCTTCAATTCCGGCTCGATCTCCGCGATCGCCTTGCGCAAATCCTTCTCGACGCCGCCGAGATCGCGGTCCTGAATATTGGCGTAGACGTCATAGGTCGGCTGCGTGTTGGAATGATCGGCGACGCTCTGCTCCACGCCGCGCTTCCATTGCGCGACATTGGTCAGAAGATCGACCTGCGCCGAGCCGGCGCCGGTCTGATCGGAGATTGGCGTGTTGGCGAAGGCGTTGAGCGAGGCGATACGATATTCTGGCGTCTGCACCGCCACCTGATAGGGAATGCCCGTCACCGGATCGGCCCAGAAATTGGGCGTCACCTGAAAGGAGGAGGAGAGCGAGACATTCACATTATTGGCGATCTGCTGGACGCTGACGCCGAGCTGCTGGCCCTTCCAGCGATCAATGTCGACGAAGAATTCCGGCGCGTCGAGAATCTGGTGAATATGCGCGTCGACGACGCCGCGCACTTGCGTCACGCGATCCAAGAGCTTGCGCACGATGATCTTATTGCCGGGCGCATCGCGCCCGACGACGCGCAGCGCGATCGGCGCGGGAAGGCCGAAGTTCAAAATCTGCGTGACGATGTCGGCCGGCTGAAAATAAAAGATCGAATCGGGAAAGCGCTGCGGCAGGACCTGGCGCAGCTTGCGCATGTAGCCCGCCGTCGGCGCATGGCCATGCGCGAGCGAGATCATGATCTGCCCGTCATTATAGCCGACCGTGGTGCCGTCGGAGAAAGCGAAATTATAGGTGATCTGCGGCAGGCCGATATTGTCGATGAGCAGAGCGAGATCATGCGGCGGGATCGTCTCGCGAATGACGTCCTCCACCTTTTGGAACAGGCGCTCGGTCTCCTCTATGCGCAGGCCGGAGCGGCCGCGCACATGCAAGGTCATCTGGCCGGCGTCGATCTGCGGATAATAATCCTCGCCGACCGAGACGAACAGAAAGGCGCCGAAGGCGAAGACGCCGGCCACGAAGGCGAGCGTGCGGCCCTTGTGGCGCAGCACCGCGACCAGCAGCAGCGCATATTGGCCGCGCAGCTTCTCGAAGCCATGCTCGAAGCCGAGCTGAACGCGCGTCAGAATGGCGGCGAAGCCGGTTCGGCGCGCGTCGCTCTCACGCTCGCTCTCCGCGTGATGCTCATGGATGAGCAGCTGGTCCATCAAAATCGGCACCAGCGTTCGCGACAGAAAATAGGAGGCCAGCATGGCGAAGACGACGGCCAGCGCCTGCGGCACGAAGAGAAAGCGCGCGGCGTCGGTGAGGAAGAGCACGGAGACGAAGGCGGCGCAAATGGCCAGCGTCGAGATCAGCGCCGGCTTGGCGATGCCGGCGGCGCCCTCCGCCACCGCATAGCGGAAATCCTTGCCCTCCTCGAACAGGCGATAAGTGTTCTCGATGGCGACAGTGGCGTCGTCCACCAATATGCCGACCGCGAGCGCCATGCCGCCGAGCGTCATGATGTTGATCGTATGGCCGAGCGCGCTGAGCGCGGCGAGCGAGGCGAGGATCGACAGCGGAATGGAGATGACGACGATCAGCGTCGAGCGCCAGGAGCCGAGGAACAGAAGGATCATCAGCGCGGTAAGGCCGGCGGCGATGACGCCCTCGTGCAGCACGTCAGATATCGCATTGGAGACGAAGACCGACTGGTCGAATAATTCCGCGATCGTCGTGTCCTTGGGGATCGCCTCGCGCAGCTTGGCGATGCCGGCCTTCACATTCTCGACGACGTTGAGCGTCGAGGCGTTGCCATTCTTCAATATGGTCAGCAGCACGGCGCGCGAGCCGTCGACGCGCACGATATTCTGCTGCGGCGGGCTGCCGTCGCGCACTTGCGCCACGTCGCGGATCAAGAGCGGCGCGCCATCGGCCACGCGGATCGGAATGCTGTTGAGCGTCGACAGCGCGTCGGGCGTCGAATTGAGGCGCACGACATATTGCAGATCGCCGAATTTCACGAGGCCCGAGGGCACCACCAGATTGCCGGCGGTGATGGCGTTGACGACATCGAGCGGCGTCAAGCCACGCGCCTGCAGCGTCGCCGTGTCGAGATCGACCATGATCTGGCGCTGCTTGCCGCCCCAGGGCGTCGGCAGCGTGACGCCGGGCGTCGTCGTCAGCTGCTGACGGACGCGATAGAGGCCCATGTCATAGAGCTGCTGCTCATTGAGGCTCTTGCTGGAGAGCGCGAGCTGAATGACCGGCACCTGCGACGCCGAATAGCGCACCACTGTCGGCGGATTGATGCCCGGCGGCATGAGCGCGCGAATGGAGTTCATCGCCGAGACGACCTGCGTGATGGCGAGCTCTATGTTCACATCCGGCTGGAAATAGATCTTGATGACCGCGACGCCTTGCAGCGTCTGGCTCTCCATGTTGCGAATGCCATTGACGTTGTTGGAGGTGGAGAGCTCGGCGTAGGTGGTGACGCGGCTCTCCATCTCGGCGGTGGAGAGGCCGGTGTAGGTCCAGATGACGGTGACGACCGGAATATCGACATTGGGGAACACGTCCTTGGGCGTCGAGACGATCGCCGCGCCGCCGAGGAACGTCATCAAAATGGCCAGGACGTAGAACGTCAGCCGAAACTTGAGCGCATATTTGACGAGTTCCATGGACGTCTTCCACTCTCACCACGCTGCGGGCGCCGCCGTCCGCATCGCTCTCGCCTCGCCCGCCCCGCGGACCGTCGGTCAGCCGACCGCGCTTCGCGCCTTCGGCTTTTTCGTCGAGCAGCTCATTTTCTCGATCAGATTGCCGCGCGCCGTCTCCAGCACGCGCATCAATGTCGCGCGATCCTCGTCGCTGACGCCGGCCAGCGCCTCCTGGCGGGTCGCCTCGGAGATGGGCGCTATGGCCTCGACGACAGGCCAGGCCGCCTCGGTGAGGAACAGCAGCCAGACGCGCCGGTCGGATTCATGCGGCCGGCGCTCCACCAGGCCCATCGCCTGCAGCCGATCGACCGTGCGGCCGAGCGTGATCGGCTCGAGATCGAGCATTTCGGCGAGCACGCACTGGCTGACGCCCTCATTGCGCGACAGATAGGCCAGGGCCTGGGTCTGCGCACGCGTCAGGCCCAATTCGCGGGCATTCTGCTCGAACCGCTTGCGCATCAGCCGCGCTGCGTCATGCAGCAGAAAGCAGAAGGTGGTCGGCGGCGGCGAGGGCATTAGGCGCGCTTTCTATAGCAGTGCTTTTGATGAGCATGCTTATTAAATAGATGCGGCGCGCCGAATTCAAGCCCCGCCCGAGCCGCCTCCGCCCTTCGGAAGAAAATTTCGGCCCTATTTAGGATGAGGGCAGGAGCCGATTGCCGCTCGCGCAATCGCGCCTATCGTAATTATGGCAATTCGGCGCCGAGACGATCCCAGCCATCACGGCTGAGCGACAAAGGGAGGATGACGGGAATGAGGCTGCTATTGGCTTGCACATTCTTGCTGATCTGCGCGGCCTCGGCCGACGCCGCGCAGCGCGGGTCGGCCCGCCAGCGCTCGGCCTGCACGGACGACGCCTATAAATTCTGCGAGCGCTATGTGCCGGACGCCGCGGCGGTGGAAAGCTGCCTGAAGGCCAATTTCGGCGGGCTCAGCCGCGCCTGCAAGGCGCAGATACAAGGGGCCGCGGCCGCCAAGAAGCGCGGCCGCCGTCACTGAAGGCGCTCGCGGCTCACATGCGCCGCGCGAAACGGCGGATGTCGACGCCGTTCTGGGCGAGAAGATCGCGCAAGGCGGGCGGGAGATTTACCACGCGGGTGGCGTTGCCGTCATATTGGCAGGCGCTGCGCAGGCTGACGTAATGGCCATAGATGCGATTGGTTTCCTGATCGCCGATGACCGAGCGCGCCTCGCCGAGAAGATAACCGACTTGATCTTCGCTGTATTGCGACACCAGCTGGCAGCCGACGGCGACCTTTTCGGCGCATGCCGGAAAAGAGACCAAGGTGACAACGGCCGCCGTTACGAGAATCTTCATGCTGTTTCCTCGATATTGCAGGATAAGAGCGACCTCGTGTCGCGCTGATCTTCGTATCTGACCTCCTCTCTCTTTCGGAGCTTCTTGGCCGAAGTTTGGCCCGAGGCCTTGGGCGCGCCGCCCGCAGCCGCGCCCGCGGCGCGTCGAAAAGCGAAAACGCGACTATGTTCAACGGAATGTTTACGCTTAACGCCAATGTTCGGGGCCAGATAAGTCTTTTTCGGGACTTTCGGCCCGATTGTAATGTGTAAAGCCCGCTCGAGACGGGCGGTTGGAGTAGAGTCATGAGTCTGTCGGCGTCCGGCGATGACCTCCCCTATGCCTCCGGCCCGCTGAGGGCGCGTCCGCTCGGCAATCTCGCCGCAGTGTCGATGGGCGTCGCGGCGCTTCTGGTGCTGCTGGCCGCGCTCGCCTTCGTCCGCGCGCCGTCGCAGGAGGCCGCGATCGCGCCGGCCGCCGCGCCAAAGGCGAGCGCCGCGCCCAGCTACGCAAATGCGCCTGCCTCTGCGCCCGCGGCCCCCGCGGAGCGCGTCGCCGCCTTTCGTCTCGAGGCGCCGGAGATCGACAAGGATCCGAAGATCACCTTCGATCAGCCGCTTCCCTCGGGCGGCCGCCAGGAGACGCACGCCTTCGGCGCCTTCGACACGGGCCGTCCCTATCTGCGGCTCGATATTCTCCAGCCCGCCGGCGAGAAGCTCGGCAATTCCGACTTCTTCCTGGATGTGGCGCGCCACGCCGCCCAGGCCGGCCTCGGCGTCGTCCGCATCGGCCAGCCGACGCCGCTGGTGACGCGCGCCGGCGCCTTCGAGGCGGCGGAGATCAAATTGTCGCTGCGCGAGGGCGGCGTCGCGGCCGCGGCGGCGGGCGAGCGCAGCTGCCTCGCCATGCGCCTCGTCAACGCCAGCCTGTCGATGGAGATCGCCGGCATCGCCTGCGGCGCCGGCGCCAAGCCGATCGACCGCCGCGCCATGGGCTGCCTGCTCGACCGCATCTATTATCTGCCCGCCGGGGACAACAAGGCGCTGGCCCGCTCCTTCCCCAAGACGGAGGGGCCGGGCTGCCTCGCCGCCGCGCCCGCGAGCGACGGCGAGCCCGCCAAGCCCGCCGCGAAAAAGCGCGCGGCGCGCCATTGAGCGCGTCTACCTAGGGGCGATCCGGCGCTTTCGTCGGACCGCTTTCAGCTTTCATGAGGCGCCATTCGCGACCGCCGGTATCGCTCGGCGACGTGATTGGTTATGATCCTGTCGATATCGGAATCAGGAGATGAGGATGCGTCATTTCGTCAGTTTGTCGGCCGGACTCGCCTGCCTTCTCGCCCTCGCGACGGCGGGCGAGGCGCTCGCCAAAACGCATCGCTCCGCGCATCGTCATTTCATTCCCGCGGAGGGAATCGTCGTGGCGACCGGCCCCATCCCCTATGTGCGCCAGCCGCTGGTGGTTCCGCGCCGCAGCTGGCTCGATCCCGGCCCGGTCGTCCCGGTCGGCTCGACCAATCGCTACATGGTGGAAGCCACCTATTTCGCCTATCAGCCGATGGAGGACAATCAGCGCAGCTGGTTCATGCAGGAGACGCTGCCGAACCGCCGCCGCTTCGAGGTTCTGCCCTATCGCGACGGCATCGCGCCGATCTGGTGGCCCTGAGCCCCTCGCCTCTCGGCTTCGCTTTTTCGGCCGGCCCGCGCTTCGCGAGCCGGCCTTTTTCTTGACTTCCTCCGCTCGCGCGGATAATCACCCCCGGTCCGGCGCGGGGAAACCTTCGCCGGCCCGCACCCGTGGCCGCTCCTGAGCGGCCTGTCGGCCGGTTTCCGGCAGAGGAGGGCGCGTTCTTTTGACGCGAGAGGCACGCCTCGTCGCGCGGGAACGTGGTTCGGCGACGCTCGCCTCTGACCGAGGCTGAGCGCGGCGTCTCGTTTTCGCGCTTTTACGAGGCTGCGAAAAGGAAGAGGACGCCGGCAAGTGACGAAACGCGCCGAAGCCAAATATAAAATCGATCGCCGTCTCGGACAGAACATCTGGGGCCGCCCGAAGAGCCCGGTGAACCGTCGCGAATACGGACCCGGCCAGCACGGCCAGCGCCGCAAGGGCAAGCCCTCCGACTTCGGCACGCAGCTCAAGGCCAAGCAGAAGCTCAAGGGCTATTACGGCAATATCTCCGAGAAGCAGTTCCGCAAATATTATGCGGAGGCCATCCGGCTGAAGGGCGACTCGGGAGACAATCTGATCGGCCTGCTCGAGCGCCGTCTCGACGCCGTGGTCTATCGCGCCAAATTCGTGCCGACCGTCTTCGCCTCGCGGCAGTTCATCAACCACGGCCACATCAAGGTGAATGGCCGCCGGGTGAACATTCCATCCTATCTGGTGAAGCCGGGCGACGTCGTCGAGGTGAAGGAGAGCTCGCGTCAGCTCGTCATCGTCCTCGAGGCGGTCGGCCTCGCCGAGCGCGACGTGCCGGAGTATTACGAGGTCGACCATCAGAAGCTGACGGCCAAGCTCACGCGCATCCCGCTGCCCTCTGAAGTGCCCTATCCGGTGCAGATGGAGCCGAATCTGGTCATCGAGTTCTACTCGCGCTGATCGACATTCGCCGGCCCGGAGCTTTCGGGCCGGCGTATCTCTATCGTCAGGCCGTGGCGCTGGGGCGAGCGGAGGCCGCGGGGCGGAAGGGCGTATCGTCCTCGGGCGCAATCGGCGCATAATGGCCGAAGCGCAGTTTATGGCTCGCGCGCCCTTTGGCCAGCGCGCTCAGCGCATCCCCATAGCCCAGCAGTTCCGCGAGCGGCGCGGTCGCCGTGATCCGCGTGGTCTCGTCGCCCTGCTCCGCCTTCAGAGCCTGCGCGCGCCGGCCGCGCAAATCTTCGATCACCGCTTCCGCAATGTCATTGGGCGCGACTGTCTCGACGCTCATGATCGGCTCGAGCAATTCGCTGCTTTTGGCCAGAGCCTCCCGCGTCGCGGCGCGCGCGGCGATCTCGAAGGCCAGCACCGACGAATCCGAGCCATGCCCGGCGCCGTCCACCAGGGCCGCTTTCAGCTCCACCACCGGTCGGCCGAGAATGACGCCGCTCTCCACCACAGAGACGATTCCGCGCTCCACGCCATCGACGAATTCCGCCGGAACGGAACTCTCCGGCGCACGATTCTCGAAAATCTCGCCGCCCGCGCCATCCGTGTCGAAGACGAGCTTCACGCGGGCGTATTGGCCGGGCCGCTTATGGGTGAAATCGATTTCCTGGCGCCGCGACAGGCGCTCGCGATAAGCGACGCGCGGCGGGCCGATGATCGCCTCGACGGGCGACAGCTCCTGGAAGCGCGCGACAATGTCGCGCAGCCCCTCCTCGCTCGCCGCCTCGAGCAGCGCCTGTGTTCCGCCGATCACATCCAAATCGGAGACGCGCAGTCCGGGCGCGCCGGCGGACAGCCGCGCGAGCGCCTCGACGAGTTCCTCCCAATCGCGTTCGAGCTTGGGCTCTATCGTCACCGAGACGAGCAGCGGCGAATTATTCATGACGGCCTCCCCACATCTCCCGTCGCCGGCGGCGAATCGGGAGCAGGCGAGGCTAGCGGCGGCGTATGACAGGACGTCATACGCCGCGCTCACGCCCGCTCAATTGCGGCGGGCGAGGGAGCGCAGAAAGCCCTCCATATCCTCGGTCAGCTCTTGATCGATGGCGGGCGCCAATTTCAGCAGCAGATTGGCGACGAATGCCTGATCATTGCGCTTTTCCTCGAGCACCTCGCGCAGCACGGGGACATTGTCCTCGATATGGGTGAGGAAGGAAATGCCCTTCTCCAGCGTCTCCGTCCAGCGCTCGCGGCTCCACAGCGCCAGTGGATACATGATCTCATGGACGAAATTGGATTTGCGCGCAGCTTCGAAGAAGCGAATGCCCGCGTTCCAATTCTCCTTGGCGCGCATGGGCGGCGGCGGAATGTCGCCGAGCAGCATCTTCTTGCCGGCGGCGCCGACGTGATCCTCGAGGCTGATGGGCGGGTCCATCGGCGTGCGGAAGGCCCATAGCGAGGTCGAGCCGGGGAAATCCTTGCCCATGGCCTCGGTGAGCGCCGCCTCGACCTTGTCGGCGGCCGCCTTGTCGCCCTTGAGCGCGGCCGTCATGAAGAAGGCGAAGACCGCGTCGCCGCCGTAAGTCACCGCCGCAGCGGCCTTCAATTGCTGGTCCGTGAGCTTGGGCGTGACGCCGTCGGCGGGAACCGTCACATCGCCGGCGCGCAGCGCGGTGATGAAGGTCGTGATCTCCAGCCAGCCCACATAATTGGCGATGAAGGCGTCGGGATCGACATAGACGATCGCCAGATTGAGAGGCTGCTTGCGCTTTTGCAGTTCCGCCATGTCCGTCATGGAATATCCTTCCTGTCCCCAGTCTTTGCTGTCCCAGGTCTATGCTTGGGCGCTCGCGCCTGAGCCCCTCTCTCGGGCGCGGCGCCCGTCCTCACTCGTCCGCCAGCATCACGCCGGTGATGCAGACGTCGCCATCGTCGATCACGAGCGAGAGAGGCGTCAGCTTTCCGCCTTGGCACGGGCCGATGAAGCAATGGCCGGTGTCGAGATCGAATTGGGCGTGATGCCGCCCGCATTCGATGAAATTGCCCGACTCGTCGAGGAAATTGCCGGGCGAGGTGTCGAGACGCATCTGCTCATGCGGGCAGGAGTTCTCGAAGCCGTAGAAATTATTGCCCTTGCGGGTGATGAGGATCGGCCACGGATTGGTGTCGCCGTTGTCATAGGCGCGCATCAGGACAAAGCCATGGGCTTGGCCGTCCTCTATGTGGCCTGTGCGACAAATCACAAACAGATCGTCCATGGGCTGACCCCTTTCGAACAAACATCCACGCTCCGTGCGACCCGGAGCGGACCCGTGAAAACGGGTAGCAAGCGATGAGCCAGCCTGATCCGACGCTTGACGATATGGTTAGATCACCATATTGAACGAGAGGAATATCAGACGGAGACCCGCGGCGAGATGAGCGCATCGGCAATCTTGAAGCTCCAAGCAGCCGGCTTCTCGACGGAGCAAGTGACGGCGCTCGCCGAACTCATCGACTCGCAGGCGGCCACCAAGGCCGATCTCGAGGCGGCGAAGCACGAGCTCGGCACACAGATCGGTGGCGTGAAGTCCGAGCTCGGCGCGCGCATCGACAGCGTGAAGTCCGACCTCGAGGCTGCAAAGCACGAGCTCGGCGCACAGATCGGTGGCGTGAAGTCCGAGCTCGGCGCGCGCATCGACAGCGCGAAGTCCGACCTCGAGGCTGCAAAGCACGAGCTCGGCGGGAGAATTGACAGCTTAGAACATAGTCTCGGCTCGAAGATCGACGCAGCCGATCACCGGCTCGACATGAAGATTACCCGTCTCGACGGCGAATTCGCGTTGGTAAAATGGATGCTCGGCTTCACCCTCGCATTCGAGGTCGCCCTCTTCTACAAGCTTTTCCTGCACTGAGCGACGAAGATGCGGGATCGTCCTGAGACTTATGAAGCCTCGCCCTGCGGCGCCGAAAACGCGCTCAAAGCGCAGCTCATCGGCAAGATCGGCCGGCTGATGAAGGAGCGCGGCTTGAAGCAGGTGGAGGCCGCGGGCCTGCTCGGCGTCAAGCAGCCGGACGTCTCCAAAATGCTGCGTGGCGATTTGCGCCAATTCTCGGTCGAGCGTCTGCTGCGTTTTCTGGTGGCGCTGGGGCAGGACGTCGAGATCGTCGTCAAGCCGCCGAACGGGGCGGAGGCTCCGGCTCTGCGCGTCGCGCGTCTGTGACGCGGATCGACCATTCTATTGGAAAAGCGAGAAACGAAAGGATCGTGATGACCGAGCTGCGAAGGAGCGCGAAAATATGACCGCGACCGCCCTTGCGATCGAGCCGAAGCGCGACGACGCGCTCGACCAGAGCATCGCGCGCGCGTCCGGCGCGTTGCGCGCGCTCGCCAAAGGCGACGGCCATTGGTGCTTCGAGCTCGAGGCCGACGCCACGATTCCCGCCGAATATGTGCTGATGCGTCATTTCCGCGACGAGCCGATCGATCACGCGCTCGAGGGCAAGATCGCCGCCTATCTGCGTCGCATTCAAGGCGCGCATGGCGGCTGGCCTTTGTTCCGCGACGGCGCTTTCGATATGAGCGCCAGCGTGAAGGCCTATTTCGCGCTGAAGATGATCGGCGACGACATTGACGCGCCGCATATGAAGCGGGCGCGCGAGGCGATCCTCAGCCATGGCGGCGCCGCGCGCACGAATGTCTTCACACGCGCGCTGCTGGCGCTCTATGGCGAGATTCCCTGGCGCGGCGTGCCGGCCATGCCGGTGGAGATCATGCTGCTGCCGAAATGGTTTCCCTTCCATACCGACAAGATCTCCTATTGGGGCCGCACCGTCCTCGTGCCGCTGCTGGTGCTGCAGACGTTGAAGCCGCAGGCCGTCAATCGGCTCGGCGTGCATATCGACGAGCTGTTCACCACGCCGCCGGAGCAAGTGAAGAAATGGCCGACAGGCGCGCATCAGCATCCGGCGCTGGTCGCGATGTTCGGCGCGATCGACAGGATGCTGCGCGCGGCCGATCCTTATTTTCCCAAAGGCCCGCGCCAGCGCGCGATAAAGGCGGCGGAGGCCTTCGTCACCGCGCGGCTGAACGGCGTCGACGGTCTCGGCGCCATCTTTCCGGCCATGGTCAACAGCCTGCTGATGTATGAGGTTCTCGGCGTCCCCGCCGATGACGAGCGCATCCGGCTCGCGCGCGAATCGATCGAGCGTCTGCTCGTCGTCAAGGAAGACGAGGCCTATTGCCAGCCCTGCGTCTCGCCCGTGTGGGACACGGCGCTCGCCTGCCACACGCTGCTCGAGGTCGGCGGCGAGGCGGAGGAGGCCCGCGCCCGCGCCGGCCTCGATTGGCTGGCGCCCTTGCAAGTGCTGGATGTGAAGGGTGATTGGGCCGTGCAGCGGCCGAATGTGCGCCCCGGCGGCTGGGCCTTCCAATACGCCAACGCCTATTACCCGGATGTCGACGACACCGCCGTGGTGGTGACGGCGATGGATCGTTCCACCGCCGGCAGCGCCGAGCGTCCCTATGACGAGCGCATCGCCCGCGCGCGCGAATGGGTCGAGGGGCTGCAGAGCAAGAATGGCGGCTGGGGCGCCTTCGACGCCGACAATGAATATTATTATCTCAACCACATTCCCTTCGCCGATCATGGCGCGCTGCTCGATCCGCCGACCTCGGACGTCTCGGCCCGCTGCGTCTCCATGCTGGCGCAGCTCGGCGACACGATCGAGACCAGCCCCTGCATGAAAGCCGGCGTCGATTATCTCCTCGCCGAGCAGGAGCCGGACGGCAGCTGGTTCGGCCGCTGGGGAATGAACTATATATACGGGACCTGGTCGACGCTCTGCGCGCTCAACGCCGCCGGGCTGAAGCCGGAACATCGCGCCATGCGCCGCGCCGTCGATTGGCTCGTCGCGATCCAGAACGAGGACGGCGGCTGGGGCGAGGATGGAGACAGCTACAAGCTCGACTATCGCGGCTATGAGAAAGCGCCGAGCACTCCCTCGCAGACGGCCTGGGGCGTGCTGGCGCTGATGGCGGCGGGCGAGGTCGGCCATCCCGCGGTCGCCCGCGGCATAGCCTATCTGCAGGCCAATCAGGATGCGGATGGGCTGTGGAAGGAGGAGCGCTACACCGCCACGGGCTTCCCGCGCGTCTTCTATCTGCGCTATCACGGCTACGCGAAATTCTTCCCGCTGTGGGCGCTCGCGCGCTATCGTAACCTCGAGAGGGGCAACAGCAAAATTGTCCAGACCGGACTCTAATCGTCGCTTGGACGGCCCGGATGAGGTGGAGCCCCCGCGCTTCCTCATCATCACGGGGCTGCTCAGCGAGCGCGCCTGCGCCGAGGGCGAAGGTCTGGTGCCGATTTGCAGCGGCGCCGACACAGAGGGCCTGCGCGCCGCGCTCGAGCGCACGCAGGGCTTCGCGCTCGCCGGCGTCGTCAGCTTCGGCATAGCGGGCGGGCTCGATCCGGCGCTGCGGCCGGGCGACGTCGTCATCGGCGCCTCGGTCGTCGCCGAGAGCAAGCGCTATGAGACGAGCGCCGAGCTGTCGTCCATATTGAGCGAAGGTCTCGGCGCCTCGGGCGGCAAGATCGTCTCGGGCGTCATCGCCGGCGTCGAGGCGCCCGTGCTCGACCCCAAGGCCAAAGCCGCGCTGCGCAAGAGGACCGGCGCCGCCGTCGTCGATATGGAGACGCATATCGCCGCGGAATTCGCCGAGCGCCGGCGCCTGCCGCTGGCCGTGGTGCGCGTGGTCAATGATCCGGCGGCGCGGGCGCTGCCGCCGCTGGCCACCTCCGCCGTCACGCCGGACGGCGGCGTCGATTTCCGCGCGGTGTTTCGCGATCTCGCCCGCGAGCCGCGCCAGATCGGCGATCTCATTCTCGCCGGTCTGGACTTTCGCAAATCATCGGCGACCTTAGGCCGCTGTGGGCGTCTTCTCGGCCCGCTCCTTAGCCTCGGCCTCTCGGAGCTCTGACAGAGTCGCGACATTCTCGTCGAAGACATATTGCGCCGGCCGCTGCTTCTCGAGCGAGATGTCGGGCGCGAAATCGCCTTCCGTCCTCACGCCGCGCAGAGCGACCAGCGCCGCCTTCCACGGACGCGCGACGGCGTCCTTCACGGCCGTGGCCTCGAAGCCGCAATGGACCATGCAATCGGCGCATTTCTCATAATTGCCGACGCCGTATGAATCCCAATCGGTCTCGTCCATCAGCTGCTTGAAGGTCGGGACATAGCCCTCGCCCAGGAGATAGCAGGGGCGCTGCCAGCCGAAGACGGTGCGCGCCGGATTGCCCCAGGGCGTGCAATGATAGCTCTGATTGCCCGCCAGAAAGTCGAGGAACAGGCCCGACTGCACGAAGGCCCAGTCGCGTCCGCCGCGTCCGCGCTTCAGAATGCCGCGGAACAGCTCCTTGGTGCGCGCGCGATTGAGGAAATGCGCCTGATTGGGCGCGCGCTCATAGGCGTAGCCCGGCGACACTGTCATGCCGTCTATGCCTATGCGCTTCACCTCGTCGAAGAAATCGGCGACGCGGGCCGGATCGGCGTCCTGGAAGAAGGTGCTGTTGATGGTGACGCGGAAGCCTTTCGACTTCGCCAGCTTGATCGCCTCGACGGCGCGCTTGTAGACGCCGGTCTGGCTCACCGCGCGATCATGCATCTCCTCGTCGCCATCGAGATGGATCGACCAGGTGAAATAAGGGCTCGGCTTATACTGATCGATCTTTTTGGCGAGCAGCAGCGCATTGGTGCAGACGATGGCGAATTTCTTGCGCGCCATTATGCCCTGCACGATCTGCGGCAGCTCCTTGTGCAGCAGCGGCTCGCCGCCCGCGATCACGACGACCGGCGCGCCGCATTCGTCCACCGAGGCGAGGCAATCCTCCGCCGAGAGGCGCTTATCGAGAATATGGTCCGGGTAGTCGATCTTGCCGCAGCCGGCGCAAGCGAGATTGCAGCGAAACAGCGGCTCGAGCATCAGCACCAGCGGATAGCGCTTCCGGCCGGCGAGATGCTGGCGGAGGATATAGCCCCCGATCGACATGATGTAGCGAAGCGGAATGGACAAGAAAGCTGTTCCTTCCAGGGACCGGCTCTTCGACAGAGCGGCGCTGCGGCCGCCCGGCTTCGACGCGCGACAAACACAGCGTCGGAACGTGTCGTCTAACACGAAAGCTCGACTGCGCAAACCGGCGGCCGAGATCGCCGGCTGCGGCGACTTCAACCCGAGGATATGGCGTTTTTCAGGCCCGAGCGGATCATGATAGGGTCGCCGCCCCGTTACGGAAGCCGCGAGAGGGAAGCTTGGCCGACGTGATCGTCAAAATCTGCGGCTTGTCCACCCTGCTGACGCTCGAGGCGACGATCGCCGCCGGCGCGGATATGGCCGGCTTCGTCTTCTTCGAGAAAAGCCCGCGCCACATCACGCTCGGGACGGCGCGAGAACTCGGCCGGATCACGCAGGGACGCATTCGCAAAGTGGCGCTCACCGTCGACGCCGACGATTCCGCGCTCGACGCCATCGTCGCCGCCCTCGCGCCGGACCTTCTGCAATTGCACGGAGCGGAGACGCCCGAGCGCGTCGCCGCCGTGAAGGCGCGTTTTGGCCTGCCGGTCATCAAGGCGATCGGCGTCGCCGGCGCCGCGGATGTCGCCAGCGCCGCGGCCTTTCGAGAGGTCGCCGACATTCTCCTCTTCGACGCCAAGCCCGCGCCGAACGCCGCCGTCCCCGGCGGGGCCGGGACCGTCTTCGATTGGGAGCTGCTGCGCGGCTATAGCGAAGGCGATTGGATGCTCTCCGGCGGTCTCGACCCCGCCAATGTGACGGAGGCGCTGCGGCTTACCAGCGCGCCGGCGGTGGATGTGTCGTCCGGCGTGGAACGCGAGCGCGGCGTGAAGGACGAGGCGAAGATCGCGGCTTTCGTCGGGGCGGCGCGCGGCGCATCTGTCTGACGATCTACGCCGCTTTCATCGGAGCGGCGGAGGGTCTAAGAGTGCGCCGCAGCCGAGGCGAGGAGGACCGACAGTGAACGAGCAGACCCCCAATTCCTTCCGCAACGGCCCGGACGAGAATGGCCGCTTCGGCCTGTTCGGCGGCCGCTTCGTCGCCGAGACCTTGATGCCGCTGATCCTCGACCTCGAGCGCGCCTATGGGGAGGCCAAGGCCGACCCCTCCTTTCAGGCCGAGCTGGACAGTCTGCTGAAACATTATGTCGGCCGGCCGAGCCCGCTCTATTACGCCGAGCGCATGACCGAATATTTGCGTGGCCTCACGGCGGCGGTCGGCGGCGAGGGCGGCGCCAAAATCTATTTCAAGCGCGACGAGCTGAACCACACCGGCGCGCATAAGATCAACAATGTGCTCGGCCAGATTCTGCTCGCCCGCCGCATGGGCAAAAAGCGCATCATCGCCGAGACGGGCGCCGGCCAGCATGGCGTCGCCACCGCCACCGCCTGCGCGCGCTTCGGCCTCGATTGCGTCGTCTATATGGGCGCGGTCGATGTCGAGCGGCAAAAGCCCAATGTCTTCCGCATGAAGATGCTGGGCGCCGAGGTCCGCCCGGTGCAGTCTGGCGCGCGCACGCTGAAAGACGCGATGAACGAGGCGCTGCGCGACTGGGTCACCAATGTCGCCGACACTTTCTATTGCATCGGCACCGCCGCCGGCCCGCATCCCTACCCGGCCATGGTGCGCGATTTCCAATCGGTGATCGGCAATGAGGCGAAGGCGCAAATGCTCGAGGCGGAAGGGCGGCTTCCCGATTCGCTGGTCGCCTGCATCGGCGGCGGCTCCAACGCCATCGGCCTGTTCCACCCCTTCCTCGACGACGCTTCGGTCGAGATTTACGGCGTCGAGGCCGCCGGCCACGGGCTGGACGTCGAGAACGGCCACGCCGCCTCGCTCGCCGGCGGCCGGCCCGGCGTGCTGCATGGCAACCGCACCTATCTGCTGATGGACGACGACGGCCAGATTCTCGAGGGCCATTCCATTTCCGCCGGCCTCGACTATCCGGGCATCGGCCCGGAGCATTCCTGGCTGCGTGACATCGGCCGCGTGACCTATCTCTCGGCCACCGACAAGGAGGCGCTCGCCGCCTTCCAGCTCTGCTCCAAGCTCGAGGGCATCATCCCCGCGCTGGAACCCTCCCATGCGCTGGCCAAGGTGATCGAGCTGGCGCCGCAGAAGCCGCAGGATCACATCATGGTGATGAATCTGTGCGGACGCGGCGACAAGGATATTTTCGCCGTGGCGGAGCATTTGGGCGGGATGTGAGCTTGTCGGCGGGTCCGGCTAGGGTTATATTTTTATATAATCTAAAAGGGCAACGACGATGCAGACGGCCAAGCTACGAAAAGTCGGCGGCTCGATCATGGTGGCGGTTCCGCCCGCCATGCTCAACGCGCTCGAGCTCGCGGCCGAATCGACCGTCGGCCTTTCGGTCGAGGGCGGGCGCCTGATCGTCGAGCCGCAACCCCATCGCCGCTATTCGCTCGACGAGCTTTTGTCCGAAGAGGCCCCCTCTGTCTCCGACCAGGACGAAGCTTGGATGAATTCGCCGCCCATCGGCCGCGAACTTCTCTGATGGATCGAGGCGACATCTACCTCGTCGATCTCGATCCGACCGAAGGCCGTGAGCAAAAAGGCCGCCGCTGCGTGATGATCGTTTCGGCGAGCCGCTTCAACCGGCACACGGGGGCGCCGCTCTGCGTGCCGATCACCGGCGGGGGCGGCTTCGCTCGCGCAACCGGCTTCACGGTTCCGCTCACGGGCAGCGGACTTTCGACCGATGGCGTCGTCCGCTGCGATCAGGCCCGGACGCTAGATCTTCGCGCCCGCGGCGCCCGCAAGCTCGAGAGCGCTCCCGACTATATCGTCAATGAGGTGATCGCCCGGCTCACGACATTGCTGGAATGACGCCCCACCCCGCCATTCCCCTTCGCCCTCCCCTATGCTATCGCCTGCGGCCATGAGCACACGCATCGACGCCCGCTTCGAAGCCCTGCGCGCCGAGGGCCGCGCCGCCCTCGTGACCTTCGTCATGGCCGGCGACCCGGACCTCGAGACCTCGCGCGAGATCGTCAAGAGCCTGCCCGGGGCCGGCGCGGATCTGATCGAGCTCGGCATTCCCTTCACCGATCCCATGGCCGACGGCCCCGCCATTCAGGCGGCCGGCCTCCGGGCGCTGCATGCGGGGATGACGCTCAATAAGACGCTCGATCTGGTCCGCGCCTTCCGCGCGCAGGATCAGGCGACGCCGATCGTGCTGATGGGCTATTACAACCCCGTCTATGTGCATGGCGTGCCCGCCTTCCTCGAGGAGGCGAAGGCGGCCGGCGTCGATGGGCTCATCATCGTCGATCTTCCGGCGGAGGAAGACGCCGAGCTGTGCCTGCCGGCGCGCGCGGCGGGGCTGAACTTCATCCGCCTGGCGACGCCCACCACGGACGACAAGCGCCTGCCCAAAGTGCTCGAAAACACGAGTGGATTCGTCTATTATGTGTCGCTCACCGGCATCACCGGCGCGGCGCTCTCGGATTATTCCGGCGTGTCGGAGGCGGTCGCGCGCATCAAGCGCAGCACGCCTCTGCCCATCGCCGTCGGCTTCGGCGTCAAGACGGCGGAAAACGCCGCCGCGATCGCGCGTTACGCCGATGGCGTGGTGGTCGGCTCGGCGCTGGTCGATGCGCTGGCGAAATCGCTCGACGCGGAAAATCGCGCCGGTCCGCGGACGGTGGAGGCGGTGACGAGCCTCGTCGCCGATCTCTCCCGCGGCGTGCGCGGCGCGCGGGCGCAAGAGGCGAAGAAGGACGAGCCCTTCTCGTTGAAAGGCGCCCTGGGAGCGATCGCGAGGCTTTGGTCATGAACTGGTATTCCAACGTCGTTCCGCCCAAGATCAAAGCCCTCATCAAGCGCGAGGCGCCGGAGAACGCCTGGGTCAAATGCCCGGAGAGCGGCCAGCTGGTGTTCCACAAGGACATTGAGGACAATCTCTATGTCGTGCCGGGCTCCGGCTATCACATGCGCATTCCGGTGGAGGCGCGGCTCGCCGGCCTCTTCGACAATGGCGAGCACGAAGTGGTGCCGACGCCGGATGTTCCGAGCGATCCGCTGAAGTTCCGCGACATCAAGCGCTATGTCGACAAGATCAAGGAATATCGGCTCAAGACTGGCCATCAGGACGCTGTGACCATCGCCTATGGCAAGCTCGAGGGCGCGGCCGTCACCGTCGCCGTGCAGGACTTCGAGTTCATGGGCGGCTCGCTCGGCATGGCGGCCGGCGAGGCGATCATCGCCGGCATGACTCACGCCATAGAGAAGCGCACGCCCTTCATCATCTTCACCGCCTCCGGCGGCGCGCGCATGCAGGAGGGCATGTTCTCGCTGATGCAGATGCCGCGCACCACAATCGCCGTGCGTCGCCTGCGCGAGGCGCGCCTGCCCTATATCGTCGTGCTCACCAATCCGACGACAGGCGGCGTCACCGCCTCCTACGCCATGCTGGGCGACATTCACATCGCCGAGCCCGGCGCGATCATCGGCTTCGCCGGCGCGCGCGTCATCGAGCAGACGATTCGCGAGAAGCTGCCCGAGGGTTTTCAGCGCGCCGAATATCTGCGCGACCATGGCATGGTGGATATGGTGGTGCCGCGCACGGAAATGCGCGAGACGCTGGCCCGGCTCTGCGCGCTGCTGACCAAAGCGCCGCGCCGCGCGGCTTGACGGAACGAAAGCAGATATCATGGATCAGCGCGACGCGATTCTGACGCGCTTGCTGGACCTTCATCCCAAGAAGATCGATCTGTCGCTCGGACGGACCGAATGGCTGCTGGCCGAAATGGGCCATCCCGAGCGCCGGCTGCCGCCGATCATCCATGTCGCCGGCACCAATGGCAAAGGCTCGACGCTGGCCTTTCTGCGCGCCATTCTGGAGGCCGCCGGACAGCGCGCGCATGTCTACACCTCGCCGCATCTCTTGCGCTTCAACGAGCGCATCCGCCTCGCCGGAACGCTGGTGGACGACGCCCGCCTGCAAAAGGCGCTGGAGGATTGCGAGCGCGCCAATGGCCAGCGGCCCGTGACCTTCTTCGAGATCACCACCGTCGCCGCCTTCACCCTTTTCGCCGAGGAGCCTGCCGATTGGCTGCTGCTGGAGACGGGCCTCGGCGGGCGCTATGATTCGACCAATGTGATCGAGAGCCCCAAAGCCACGATCATCACTTCCATATCGCGCGACCATCCCGAGTTTCTGGGCGATACGATCGAGAAGATCGCCTATGAGAAAGCCGGCATTTTGAAGCGCGGCGCGCCCGCGATCATCGGCTTTCAGCAGCATGACGGCGCCCGCGACGTCCTGGAGCGCGAGGCGCGGCGCGTCGGCGCGCCGCTCTCCATCGCGGGCGAGGATTTCCACATTCGCGAGGAGAACGGCCGCTTCGTCTATGAGGACGAGCGCGGTCTGCTCGATCTGCCGCTGCCGCGCCTGCCCGGCCGCCATCAGCAAGCCAACGCCGCCGGCGCCATAGCCGCGCTGCGCGCCGTCGCGCCGCACATCGGCGCCGAGCATATCGAGGCGGGCCTCACCCGCGCCGAATGGCCGGCGCGGCTGCAATTGCTCTCGCGCGGGCGGGTGGCGGATCTGGTTCCGCCGGGCTCGGAAGTCTGGCTCGACGGCGGCCACAATGACGACGGCGGCCGCGTGCTCGCCGAGGCCATGGCGCAATTCGAGGAGAAGAACGCCCGGCCGCTGGTCTTCGTCTGCGGCGCGCAGGTGACGAAGGACATTCGCGCGCTGATAAAGCATTTCGTCGGCCTCGCCGGCGAGGTCGTCGCCGTGCCGGTCGAGGGCGAGCACAAGAGCTGGCCGCCGGAAGAGATCGCCGCCCTGGCCTGCGCCGAGGGCATGAGGTCGGCGGCCGCGCAGAGCGTCGAGGAGGCGCTGGCGATCATCGCGCAGCGCAGCTATGCGGTCCCGCCGCGCATATTGATCGCCGGCTCGCTCTATCTCGCCGCCGGCGTGCTGGCGCTGAACGGCTCCGTCATAGAGTGAGGCGGCGCCTCTCCCTTCTCCCGCTTGCGGGAGAAGGTGGCCCGGCGAAGCCGGGTCGGATGAGGGTCCGCGCCGGAAAGAGCGTCACCCTTTCGCGAGCGCTTCCAGCAGCTTGTGGGCGGCCGGACCGGAGGAGGCCGGATTCTGCCCGGTAATCAGCAATCCGTCCTCGACCACATAAGGCGCCCAATCGGCGCCTTTCGAGAACAGCCCGCCCTTGGCGCGCAGCTCGTCCTCCACCAGAAACGGCACGACCCCGGTGAGACCCACGGCCTCCTCCTCGCTATTGGCGAAGCCCGTCACCTTTTTGCCCGCGACCAGCGGCCGTCCGTCCGGCGCGCTCACATGACGCAGCACGCCCGGCGCATGGCAGACGAGGGCGATCGGCTTTCCCGCGCGGATGAAGGATTCGAGCAGCGCGATCGAATGCGCATCCTCCGCGAGATCCCAGAGCGGACCATGGCCGCCGGGGTAGAACACAGTGTCGAAATCCTCCTGGCGGGCGTCGGCGAGCGGGACCGTCTGCGCGAGCTGCGCCTTCGCCGCCGCATCGGCCTCGAAGCGTCGCGTGAGGTCGGTCTGGAAATCCGGCTCATTGCTCTTGGGGTCGAGCGGCGGCTGGCCGCCCTTCGGCGAGGCCAGCGTGATCGTCGCCCCAGCGTCCTGGAAGGCGTAATAAGGGGCGGCGAGCTCTTCCAGCCAGAAGCCGGTCTTGCGGCCGGTGTCGCCGAGCCGATCATGCGATGTGAGCACGATGAGAATTTTCATGGGGCCGCTCCGTCGTCTCGCTTTTTCGCGCAAGCGCTCGCCGGAAGATAAGGAGCCCGCCCGCGGGCGCCCACTCGAATTCGCCTGCGGCGCCACTTGGATTTCGGAAGAAATTGCTCCACAAGCGTCCTGCCTCTCCCGCCGCGGGCCGAGGCGAGATCGAAAGAGCGCCTGATCGATGACCCTTATGTTGACGAGCGTCGCCAGCGTGGCGGAAGCCGAGATCGCCGCCGCCGGCGGAGCCGACGTCATCGATTGCAAGGACGCGACCCGCGGCGCTCTCGGCGCTCTGCCTTCGGCCGAGATCGCGGCGATCCTGCGCGCTATCGCCGGCCGCCGTCCGGTCAGCGCCGTCGTCGAGCTGCCGCATGATCCTGCCTCGGCGCGCGCAGCGATAGAGGAGACCGCCGCGCTCGGCGTCGCTTTCGTCAAATTCGCGCTGCCGGCGACGCCGGACGCCGATGCGCTGATCGCGGCTCTGGCGCCGATCGCGCAGCGCGTGCGGCTCGTCGCCGTGCTCTTCGCCGATCTCGGGCCGGACCTCGACCTGCTGCCGCGCCTCGCCGCGGCGGGCTTTTCCGGCGCGCTGCTGGACACGGCGCATAAGGGCAAGGGCAGGCTCATCGAGCATTTCGACATTGGCGCGCTCTCCTCCTTCGTCGAGCGCTGTCATGCGCTCGGCCTCGAGGCGGGGCTCGCCGGCTCGCTGGAGGCGCCGGACGTGCCGCGCCTGCTAGTGACGGGCGTCGATGTGATGGGCTTTCGCGGCGCGCTGTGCCGCGACCACGACCGCAAGAGCGCGCTGGACGCCACGGCCGTCGCGCTGATCCGCGACCTCATCCCCGGCGGCCCGGCGCGGGCCAGCGGCAAGGGCTCGGCGCTCGCCGCCAATGTCGATTGGTCGCTGGTCGTCGGCCGCGGCTATCTCGAGAGCCGCGAGCGCACGCGCGAGGTGGACCATGTTTTCGTGCGCGATCTCGTCATTCCGGTCGAGATCGGCGCCTATGATTTCGAGCGCGGCCGCACGCAGCGGGTGCGCTTCAACGTCGATGTCGATGTGACGCGCGTCTCCGCCGGCGGCGACGACATGCGCAATGTCTTCTCCTATGACGTCATCATGGACGCGATAAAGATGATCCTCGCCTCGGGCCACATAGAGCTCGTCGAGACGATCGCCGAGCGCCTCGCCGAGCTGGTGCTGCGGCACGAGCGCGTGCAGGCGCTGACCGTGCAGGTGGAGAAGCTCGACGTCGCGCCGGGCGCGGTCGGCATTCGCATCCGGCGCGAGCGCCAGGCCGAGACCGCCAAGGTTCATAACCTCTTTCCGGGCCTTCCCGATGCCGCCGAGCCCGAGCGCTGAGACGCCTCTCGTCGTCAAGCTCGGCGGAAGCCTCGCCGCCTCCCCCGCCTTGCGCCAATGGCTGGCGGCGCTGCGGCGCTATCCCGGCCCTCTCGCCATCGTTCCCGGCGGCGGCCCTTTCGCCGACGCCGTGCGCAGCGCGCAAGAGGCGCTGCGCTTCTCCGACGCGGCGGCGCATGACATGGCCATAATGGCCATGGAGCAATATGGGCGCGCGCTCTGCGATCTCGAGCCGGGCCTTCGCCCCGCTGCGACGCCGCGGGAGGCGACGGCCGCGCATGCGCAGGGCGCGATCGCAGTCTGGAGCCCGGTTGCGATGACGCGCGCCGATCCCCAGATTCCAGCGAGCTGGGACATGACGTCCGACAGTCTCGCGGCCTGGTATGCGCATGCGGCGGGAGCGCGCGCGCTATTACTGATCAAGAGCGTCGATTTCCCGCCTTCCCCTGAAGGGGAGGGTGGTGGCGCCGCATCCATCGTCGATCCCTGCTTCGCGCATTATGCGCGCGGGCTCGACGTCTTCATCGCCGGCCCCGCGGCCTTGCGCGAGGCGCCCGAAACTTTCGCACGCGGCGGCCTTCCCGGCGCGCGCTTCGATTTCACCAGAGAGCAAAGCATCGCATCATGAAAAAGGTCGTCACGCCGCGCTGGGGCTGGGCGCTCACCGGCTCGGGACATTTCTTCACCGAATGTCTCGACATCATCCGCTCGCTCGACCATGTCGATCTCTTCGTCAGCAGAGCGGCGGCGGAAGTGATCCGCATGTACAAGCACAGGCTCGAGGACATGCCGGACCATGTGCGCGTGTTCAAGGACACGACGGCGAGCTCGGTTCCGGTCGGCGGCTTCTATCACAGCTATTATCACACGCTGATCGTCGCGCCGGCGACCTCCAACACGGTCGCCAAATTCGTCTATGGCATCTCCGACAATCTCGCGACCAATGTCTTCGCCCAGGCCGGCAAATGCCGCGTGCCGACGGTGGTGTTCGCCTGCGACACGGCGCCGGAGCTGGAGACGCAGGCGCCCGATCGCAAGGTGATGGTCTATCCGCGCCGCATCGACCTCGAGAACACCGACAAATTGAAAACCTTCGAGGGGACGCAGGTCGCCGAGAGCCTCGCCGCCCTGCATGAGGCCGTCGAGCGCCGGCGCCGCGAGCTTTCCGCTCGGGAGCCGATCGGGAATGTCTGAGCGCCTGCTGTTCCTCACCGGCCATCTCGCTCTGCCGCGCCTCGAGCGCATGTTGGCGGGCTTCGGCGAGGAGGCGAGGGACTGGCGCATCCACGACATTGGCGTGAAGGTCGCGGCGCTGATGACGCAGGAGATCATCCTGCGCCGCCTGCCTCGCCCGCTGGACGCCGATCGCGTCATATTGCCGGGCCGTTGCCGCGCCGATCTTTCCGCTCTCGCGGAGGCCTTCGGCGCGCCTTTCGAGCGCGGGCCGGAGGAGATCGCCGATCTTCCGGCGTTCTTGGGCAAGCGCGGCGGCAAGGCCGATCTGACGCGCCATGACATGCGCATTTTCGCCGAGATCGTCGACGCCTCCATCATGAGCGTGGAGGAGGTCGTCGCGCGCGCGGCGATGCTGAAAGAGGCGGGCGCCGACGTCATCGATCTCGGCTGCCTGCCGGACACGCCCTTTCCGCATATGGAAGAGACGATCGTCGCGCTGAAACAGCGCGGCTTTTCCGTCAGCCTCGATTCGGCGAAGCGCGAGGAATTGGAGCGCGGCGCGCGCGCGGGCGCCGATCATCTGCTCAGCCTCGACGAGCATACGCTCGCGATACTGCCGGACAATTCGCCGCTAATTCCGATTCTCGTGCCCAATCCGCACGGCGATCTCGACTCATTGCAACGCGCCGCGCGCATCGCGGAGCGACGCGGCGTTTCCTATATTCTCGATCCGATCCTCGATCCCATTCACTTCGGCCTCGCCGCCTCCATAGAGCGCTATGTCGAGACGCGCCGCCGCGAGCCCCACGCCGAAATAATGATGGGCACGGGCAATCTCACCGAATTGACCGACGCGGATTCCTCCGGCGTCACCGCCGTTCTGCTGGGCCTGTGCTCGGAGCTGGACATTCGCCATCTGCTCACCGTGCAGGTGAGCCCGCACACGCGCCGCACGGTGCAGGAGCATGACGCCGCACGGCGCATGCTGTTCGCCGCGCGCGCCGACGCCGCCCTGCCCAAAGGCTACAGCGACGCGCTGCTGCAAATCCACGACAAACGCCCCTATGCCGCAACGCCGGAGGAGATCGCCGAGCTCGCGCGCGAATTGCGCGACGAGAATTTCCGCATAGAGGTCGCAGCCGACGGCATTCACATTTACGCCCGCGGCTTTCATCGCGTGGCGCAGGACGCCATGTCGCTCTTTCCCGAGCTCGGGGTCGAGAAGGACAGCGCCCACGCCTTCTATCTCGGCGCGGAACTGATGAAGGCGGAAATCGCTTTTCGTCTGGGCAAGCGCTATCGGCAGGACGAGCCGCTGGACTTCGGCTGCGCTTCGGATAGATCGCAAGAGGACGAAACGCGCCTGCGCGAAGCCGGGCATACGCTGCGCAAAGCGCGGGAATGATGGATATCTCACGGGACCCGAGCGGGAGCAGCAGCCGATGCCGATGATCCGCGAATGCGTCGTGACCACAGTCGGCCCCACGGGCCAGCATCACATCGCGCCGCTCGGGCTCATCGAGCAGGACGAGTTCTGGGTCATCGCGCCCTTCCGCCCCTCGACGACGCTCGCCAATCTCGAGGCCGCGCCCTTCGCCACGGCGAGCTTCATCGACGATGTGCGCATTTTCGCCGGCTGCGTTTGCGGCAAGAGCGACTGGCCGATGGAGCCGGTCCCCGATTGGCCGGCGCCGCGCCTTTCCGCCGCCCTCTCGCACGCCGAGCTGGAAGTAGCGCGCAACGAGGGCGACCCTCAGCGGCCGCGCTTTTTCTGCCGGATAAGAAACATCGTCTCCCACAAGCCCTTTTTGGGGTTCAACCGCGCTCAATCGGCCGTGGTCGAGGCCGCTATTTTGGCGACGCGGCTCGGAATGCTTCCCCGCGAAAAAATCGACACAGAAATGGCCTATCTCCGCATAGCGATCGACAAGACGGCCGGGGCCGCCGAGCGCGAGGCGTGGGAGCTGGTGACGGCCAAGATCGAGGCTTATCTTCAAACGCAGTCGGAATGACCGATTCGCCCCTCGGGGCGGAACGGCGCGGCGCGCCCGCGGCTCGCTCGATTAAATTTCGACACGAATTTTCACGAAGGATGGACAATGTCCGAAGCAATGACGACAGAGCATCTCGAGCACGCGGAGCATGCCGAGCATGTCGCGCATGAAGGCACGCCCTTCATGACGCAGGTCTCGATGACGATCGCCGTTTTCGCCGTCGTCGCCGCGACCATCGGCAGCCTGGAGACGATCGAGACCGCCGCCACGCTCGGCGCGCAGAACGCCGCCGCGCTCAGCCAGAGCAAGGCGAGCGATCAATGGGCTTTCTTCCAGGCCAAGAGCATCAAGAAGAGCGTGAACGAGGTCGCCGCCAAGCAGGGCGGCCCGCAGGCCGATCCGCTGGCCCGCGAGGCCAAGCGCTATGACGACGAGAGCAAGGCGATCAAGACCGAGGCCGAGGCGCTCGAGCATCGCGTCGAGGAGCATTTGCACGAGGCCGAGCATCACGAGCATCGCCATCACATTCTGACGATGGCGGTGACGCTGGTGCATGCGGCGATCGCCATTGCGACCATCGCGATCATCACCCGCG
The DNA here is from genome assembly GCF_009936375.1 of Methylosinus sp. C49. GTDB lineage: Bacteria > Pseudomonadota > Alphaproteobacteria > Rhizobiales > Beijerinckiaceae > Methylosinus. The sequence continues at coordinate 121,531 of NZ_AP022332.1, forward strand.
GGCGCAGATGGCCATGGTATTCCGGCCTCGCTCTCGCCGCCTCTGGCGTTCTTCTCGCCGGCTACGCCTATATTTGAGCGCAGCGCTTCGGCCGGGGCCGCGGCGCAGGGTCGCGGCCGCCCCGGCCGAAGCCGGCCCAAAATCCGCGCATTGCCGAGTTTTCGTTCATTTTTCGTAGACTTGTCTCATTTTCAGCGACGACGGGCGCGCGCCGAGCCCATCTCGCCGCCAGCGGAGCGCGGGTTGCTTTTTCAGCCGCCATCGCAATCTCTCCGCTTGTGGAGTGCCTCCGATGTCTGCATTGAGCGAATGGCTCTTCGGCGTCGACAATCTGACGCCGCATGGTTTCTGCCTCCTTTGGGAGCCGGGCCTGATCTGGCTCTTCGCGATCTCCGACGGCTTGATCGCGCTGGCCTATTTCTCCATTCCGCTGGCGCTGGTCATCATCGGGCAGAGACGCGCGGATCTCGTATTTCGGCCCCTGCTCTGGCTGTTCGCCGCCTTCATCCTGCTCTGCGGGGCCACGCATTGGCTCGATGTCGTGACCTTGTGGAAGCCGGTCTATGGCGTGCAGGGACTCGTCAAGGCGGCGACGGCGCTCGTCTCGCTCGGGACCTCGATCGCGCTGTGGTGGTGGCTGCCGAGCTTTCTGGCTCTGCCCTCGCCCGATCAGCTGCGCAGGGCCAACGCCGCGCTGCTGGAGAGCGAGGAGCGGCTGGCCCATGCGCAAAAGATGGAGGCCATCGGCCAGCTGACCGGCGGGATAGCGCATGACTTCAACAATGTGCTGCAGGTGGTCATCGGCTCGCTCGGCGTCATAGAGCGGCAATTGGCGCGCGGACGCGCCGAGGAGATCGGCCCCTCGGTCGCGGCCATTCGCAAGGCGGCGAGCTCGGCCTCCAATCTCATCGATCGTCTGCTCGCCTTCTCCCGCCGCCAGACGCTGCTGCCGCGCGTCATAGAGCCGGACAGGCTGATCGTCGACCTCGAGGATCTGCTGCGGCGCACGCTCGGCTCCGGCGTCGAGCTCGATCTGCGACTCGGCCGCTGCCGACGCAGCGTCGTCTGCGATCCGTCGCAGCTCGAGAGCGCGCTGCTCAATCTGGCCATCAATGCGCGCGACGCCATGCCGGCCGGCGGCGTGCTCGAGATCGCGACCGCCGATCGCCGGCTGGACGCCGCCCCCGACGACCCTGATCTCACGCCCGGCGATTATGTGGAGATCAGCGTGAAGGACAATGGCGCCGGCATGAGCCGCGAGGTGCTGGCGCATGTCTTCGAGCCTTTCTTCACCACCAAGCCGACCGGGCGCGGCACTGGCCTCGGGCTCTCGCAGATTTATGGTTTCGTGAAGCAGTCCGGCGGCTTCGTGCGCATCGACAGCGCGCCGGGAAAAGGAACCAGCGTGCGCCTCTATCTGCCCGGGCGCGATCAGAGGGAGGTCCAGCCGGCGGAGGCTATCGCGGAGCAAAAGCAAGGCTGCCCCGCCGCGCCCTGCGGAAAGATGCTGCTCGTCGAGGATCAGCTGGAAGTTCGAATGCAGATCGCCGACACGCTCGAGGAGATGGGTTGCGAAGTCATAGAGGCGGATGACGGAGACGCCGGGCTGAAGGTGCTGGAGTCGGAGCAGAGCCTATGTCTGCTGGTCACAGATGTCGGCCTGCCGGGCGTCAGCGGGCGCCATCTGGCCGAAGCCGCCCGCGCCGCTCACCCCGATCTCCCGATCCTGCTCATCACCGGCTATGCCGGCAAATCGCTCGACAGCCTCGATCTCGCATCGAACATCGAAGTTCTGCGCAAGCCCTTCACGCTCGAGGAGCTGACCGAGCGCGTACGCATATTGCTGGCGCGCGCCGCGGCCGTGGAATAATCCGCTCAGCCGGAGGCGAGCAGGGCGACCGCGCAGGCAGGCGCGCAGTCGGCGGCGGCGGCCGCGGCCTCCGGGACCGCATCGATGAACTCGGCGATGTCGCGATAGGCGCGGCCTTCGGCCAGAGCGAGGCGCGCGACCAAGGCGCGGCCGACGCCGGCGCCCACGATGGGCGCGCCTTCCGCCATTGCGGCGCGCGAGCGCAGCAGCGCGATCTGATCCTCGATCGAGCGCATTTGCGCGCGGGCGAGAAAATCCGCGAAGGCGCGCCATTGCGCGCGCGAGGCCTCGGCGGCGTCGCGACCGGCGAGGCGGGCGAGGCGCGCGATCGATTCCGCGACGCTCTTGCCGCGGCCGTCCGCGGTCGGCTCGGCGTCCTCTGCGGCGAGATCGCCGGTCACGCGGCGCACATCGGCCATGGTCGCGAAATTCTCGCGCGCCGGCGGCGTCCAGCGGCCCGCAAAGGGCGCGAGCGTCACGCCGGCCAGCGGATCGCCGCGCGAGAAGCCCGTATAGACCAGCTCGCCATTGGCGAGGCGCTCGGCGTCGCCGCCGCCGAGAGCGCCGACGCGGCCGCCGGAAATGGGGACGAGGTCGGTCGTCGTCGAGCCCATGTCGATGAATAGCGCCTCGGGGAAACGCCGCGCGACCAGCTCCGCGCTCGCCCGCCAATTGGCGGAGGCGATGGCCTGCGCCGCGCCGCGAACATCGGCGAAGGGAAGGAAGCCGCCCTCCCCGGCGTAGAACAGCGTCTCGCCCTTCACGCGCCGGGCGACGGCCGAGGCGATGGCGGCGACGCCGGCGGCGCGCGTCTCGAAAGCGTCGGAGAGCTCGGCCGTCATGGTGACGGCGAATCGATCCGCGGCGCCGAGCCGGGCGGCCGCCTCCTCTATCGCGCTCTCGAGCCGCGCGAGGCCGTAATGCGGATTGCTGGGCAGCAGCAGCACCTCGACGATCCGCCCGTCAATGGCGCGCGCGGCCTTGAGATGCGCGCCGCCTATGTCGAAGCCGATGACGCTGGCCATGAGCCTTTCCGTTTCGATCGCGCCCCTCACCCCTACCCTCTCCCCGCAGGCGGGGAGAGGGGGAATTCTGCGCGCGCCTTCAAAAAGCAAAAGGGGAGCCGCGAGCGGCTCCCCCCGAAGATAAGCGATCCGGTCGAAGCCGTCAGTTGGCGCCGAAAGGATGCTTGACGTCGTTGCGCTTGGCGACGACCTCGGCGGCCTTCGGCTCGCCCTTGATGGCGCGGGCGATGGCTTCCTTGGTGGCCTGATAGTTGTACTCTTGGATCTTCTTGTCGTCGCTCGCGTCCCAATGGATGAACACGCCGACCGAGATGAAGACGTCATCGGCCTCGGCGACCGGGATCACGCCCTCGGCGACCGAATCGGCGACCGCCTTGGCGACGCCGGCCTGCGCCGGTCCGAACATCTGAACGGCCTGCTTGGCGTTCTTGATGGTGACCTTGTTGAACAGGATCGTGTTCGGCTTGGCCAGCAGGTTCGGCGCGACGACGGCGAGCAGAGTGGTGAAGCCGTCCTTGTTGTTGACCAGCGCATTGGCGAAGGCGGTCTCGGCGGCGCTGCCGCGCGGTCCGATCAGCAGGTCGATGTGAGCGACCTCATTGCCTTCGCCGACGAGCGACTCGCCGACCAGAAGCTTGTTGATCACGGCCATTTTCTTTTCCTTATGGCTTATCGCTGGGGGAATCCGAGCGAGGGAAGACGAGCCGCCGTCATCAATCATTTTCGCATGACAGCGGCAAGTCGGGACGAAACCGTCGGGACGAGGCCCGATCCAGATTCGAGCGGCTCAGAGCAGGCTGCGCGCCAGCGCGAAAGCATGGCGGAAGTCGAGGCGCAGCGGCTTGTCGGAAGTGGTCATCTGCTTGAAGAGACCGGCCTCCGTTCCGTATTTGATGTCGCCGATGGCGAGCGCGCCGATGCCGAGCGCGCCCGACGGCAGCTCGACGCCCTTGTCGTGCAGCTTGACGCCCTCGACGCCGAGCGGCGGAACGGCGTTGACGTCCGCCGCGATGAGCAGCGATTTGGCGGCGGCGAGGTCTTCCGCGGACAGAACCTGGACGCCGGCGCGGGCCGCGCAGAGCGCGATCTCATGTTCGACGAGGAGGGCGCGCACCTGCTCGGACTTGCTGCCGTCGGCGGGCGTCACCTTCACGCCGAAGCGCTTCTCGATCTCCTCGGCCTGGACGGTCACGCGGTCGAGGCCGCTGTAGCCGACGATCGTCACCTCGGCGCCTTCGAGCGCGGCGATGACGGCGGAGGAATAGCCGACGACGCCGGTCGCGCCATAGACGACGATCTTGGCGCCTTTGAGCTCGCGGCCCTTCTTCTCGCGCAGCACCTTCTCGACGAAGGCGACCATGGCGCCGGCGGTGGTGAAGGAGCCGTAAGGGTCGGCGAAAAGCGAAATCTCGAAGGGCTTCAGCAGCGCCTTCTCGGCGGCGTCCAGCATGTCGAGCGCGAGCACGGCGTCACGGCCGGCGAAGAAAATTCCGGTGCGCAGAGCCGCCGAGGGCGCGCGGGAGAACATCGCGTCCTGCACCAGCGCCGTCACCTCGTCGAGAGTGACATTCGTGTAGGGGATCGCCACGTCGAAGCCCGCGTCGATCGCCATGTTGACGTCGAACGGGCTCATATGCTTCAGCGTGCTCAACATATGAAGGATCGATTTGGCGGCCATGGGAAATTCCTAACCTTTCTGTCCTTGCCGGCGTGCGAGCGCGCTGCGCGCCCTGCGTGACGCTCGAGCTCAGCCGAGCTTTCGGATGAGCGTTACCGGGACGGCGGGCGCGGGCGTAGCCCGGTCTCGAATGGCGAGACGCATAGACCGCAGAACGGGACGAATGTCCAGCCTATTGTCCCGCCCCAGGACAGCGCAGGGGCGACAGTGGCCTCAATAGCCGAAAGGCGACGCCCCGAAGGTGGAGCCCGCGCCCGGCGGATCGAAGCGATAGCCGTCGGCGCCCCAGACCGGCGCCGGGCGCACGGGCGCGGCATAGACGGGTGCGGCGTAGACGGGGGCCGCCGCCGGCGGCGCATAGGCCGGGCGGCGGGAGGAGCGCTTCGCCTCGGCGGGAGCGGCGGCGAGAAGCGCGCCGGCGAGCAGGACGATCGCAAAGCCGCCGATTTTCATGATCCATGCCCTCATTGACCGCAGATGCGGCTCCGCTGGAGGAAATCGGGCGGCGCCCGGCGGCGTCAAGGGCGCCGCGCGAGCGCTTTTCGCAATGCGTTTCCTCGACATATTTATTGCCATCGGCTCGAGCTGGGCGCATTCTTCGCGCCCATGTCGGACGAGGCGTCTCTACTCGCGGCCAACGCCGCTTATTATCGAGCCTTCGTCGCCGCGGACCTGGATGGGATGGCGGCGATCTGGGGCGATGAGGAAATCTGCTGCATCCACCCCGGCTGGCCGCCGATCTTCGGGCGCGAGCAGGTGCTGGCCTCCTTTCGCGAGATTTTGCGCAACCCCATGCAGGACCCGGTTCTGCGCCGCAGCGAGCGCGCGCTGCTCTGCGGCTCCGAGGGACGCGTCGTCTGCATAGAGATGGTCGGCCAGGCGGCGCTCGTCGCCACCAACAGCTTCCGGCTCGTCGATGGCGCGTGGCGTCTGGCGCATCATCAGGCGAGCCCGCTGATGGTCCAGAGCGAGCCGCCGCCGACCCCGCAGGCGCCGCCGACGCGCTCGCTGCATTGACGGTAGGTTCGCCGAAGCTTCACAGGATCGCCATGAAGGCGACATCCCCTGTTGACCTTGCGCCGCCCCTGCCTCTATAAGACCGCCCAACCAAGGGCTCGCCCCCCGGGGCGCGGGGCCTTTGCGCGATTTTCATGTCATACGGCCATCGAATGGCGCGGCCTCCCGCGCTCTGCGCCGATCGAAAGGAAAAGACAATGTCCCGCCGTTGCGAACTGACCGGCAAAGGCGTGCAGACGGGCAATCTCGTCAGCCACTCCAACCGCAAGACGCGCACCCGCTTTCTGCCCAATCTGGTCAATGTGACGCTGGCCTCGGACGCGCTGGCGCGCTCCGTGCGTCTTCGCGTCTCGGCGGCGGCTCTGCGCTCGGTCGAGCATCGCGGCGGCCTGGACGGCTTCCTCGTCAAGGCGCGCGACACGGAACTCTCCGACGACGCCCGCGCGCTGAAGCGCGAGATCGTCAAGAAGCTGGCCGCCGCCCCCGCGACCGCCTGATCTCGACGCCACGGGATACGCTCCTTCAAAGGCGCGCTCTGTTCCGGCTCAAAGACAAATAGACCCCGCGCCCTGGGCAAGAGCGCGGGGTCTTTCCTGTTTTGGCCGCCCTTGCCGACGCGAGCCCCCAGCCGCGCGCCGGCAATCGCTCCGGGCGGCGTGTCAGCCCCAGATCGACAAAGCTACGCTGAGCAGCAGGGGAAGGGTGGCCAGCGAGAAGATCGCGGCGACGCAGAGAACCCTCTGGACGTCGAGCGGCTCGTGAGACGCCGCGGGCAATCCCGCATTTCGAACTTTGCCAAAGGAAATCATACGCAACTCCCTCGTCACTCTCGGACGGCCGATCGCTCGGACATCCGATCGTCACTGCACGCGCACCAGACGGTCGCGCCGAAATATTAATGCAACAGCCGCCCTGAAGGTTCCCCCGCCGACTCGTTTTCGGCGCGGTTGAGCGCTGGTTGCGAAATTAACTCGACTTAAACTCATTCACCATTCGGTGAATTACGAGAGGCGATTCGGGACGACGAGCGCCACCCCGAGCGCCCCCTCACGGCGCCGTGGCGAGGACGCGCGGCCGCTGCGGCGCCGCGCGTTGCGGAGCGCGCGCCGGGGCAGGCGCGGCGTTCTCGCTGAACAGCTCGGCGAGCTTTTCCGTCATCGCGCCGCCCAATTCCTCCGCATCCACGATGGTCACGGCGCGGCGGTAATAGCGCGTCACGTCATGGCCGATGCCGATGGCGATCAGCTCGACCGGCGATTTGGTCTCGATCTCCTGAATGACGTGCCGCAAATGGCGCTCGAGATAATTGCCCGGATTGACCGACAGAGTGGAATCGTCGACCGGGGCGCCGTCGGAGATCATCATCAGAATGCGGCGCTGCTCCTGCCGCGCCAGCAGGCGGCGATGCGCCCAGTCGAGCGCCTCCCCGTCGATATTCTCCTTCAACAGGCCCTCGCGCATCATCAGGCCGAGATTACGGCGCGCGCGCCGCCAGGGCGCGTCGGCGGCCTTGTAGATGATGTGGCGTATGTCGTTGAGCCGGCCCGGGTTCGGCGGCTTGCCGTCGGCGATCCATATCTCGCGCGATTGGCCGCCCTTCCAGGCCTTGGTGGTGAAGCCCAAAATCTCCACCTTCACGCCGCAGCGCTCCAGCGTGCGGGCGAGAATATCGGCGCAGGTCGACGCCACTGTGATCGGCCGGCCGCGCATGGAGCCCGAATTGTCGAGCAGCAGCGTCACCACCGTATCGCGGAAATTCGTGTCCTTCTCGCGCTTGAAGGAGAGCGGCTGCTGCGGATCGATGACGACGCGCGGCAGGCGCGCGGGATCGAGCATCCCCTCCTCGAGATCGAACTCCCAAGCGCGGTTCTGCTGCGCCATCAGCCGCCGCTGCAGGCGATTGGCGAGCCGGCCGACGACAGAGGAGAGATGCAGGAGCTGCTTGTCGAGATAGGAGCGCAGGCGATCCAGCTCCTCGGCGTCGCAGAGGTCCTCCGCCTTCACCGTCTCGTCGAAGCGAGACGTATAGGCCCTGTATTCGCCGCCGGAGCGATCGGCCGAGGAGGTCGGCGGGCGCCGCGTCTCCATTGCCTCGTCCACATCGCCGGAGTCGATCTCCTCCAGCATCTCGCTGTCGAGAATTTCGGCGGCTTCGCTCTCGCCCTTCTCCAGCGCCTCCTCGGAGGCGGTGGCGGTGTCCATCTCGGAGGAGCCGGACTGCTTGTCCTCCTCGGTCTCCTCGCCCTCGGCCTCGTCGGGATTTTGCGGCTGGTCCTCGCTCGGCTCCTCGGCGTCCTCCTCGCCGCCCGCGCTCTCGCCCTCGAGCTCGAGGGACGCGAGCAGGCGATGCGCGAGCTGCGCGAAGCCGCGCTGATTCTCGAGCGCCGAGACAAGCTTGTCGAGATCGGCGCCGGCGCGCTCCTCGATCCACGGGCGCCAGAGATCGACCGCCTTGCGGCCATGCGGCGGCGGCGCAATGCCCGTCAGACGCTCGCGCGCGATGAGCGCCAGCGCATCCTCGAGCGGCGCGTCCTCGCGCGTCTCGATCTCGGAGAAGCGGGCGCGCTGATAGCGATCGTCGAGCATGGCGCCGATATTGGCGGCGACGCCGTCCATGCGGCGCGAGCCGATCGATTCGACGCGCGCCTGCTCCAGCGCGTCGAAGGCGGCGCGGGCGTCGGGAGATTGCGGCTGCACGCGGCGATGGACCGCCTCATCGTGGCAGGCGAGGCGCAGAGCGATGGAATCGGCGTGGCCGCGCACAATGGCGGCGTCCTGGGCGGTGAGCTTGCGCGGCGGCTCCGGCAGGCGCGCCTTGGCCTTGTCGTCGGCGCCGAGCAGCATGGCGCGCTCCGGCGAGAAGGAGACTTCCAGCTCCGAACGCTTGGCCATGGCGCGCATCGCGCCGGCGACGGCGCGCTTGAACGGCTCTTGCGGAGCCTCCTTCGGCGAGGCGGGTTTGCGATTGGTTGCCATAGAAGTCCGTTCGATCGTGAGCTCGGCGCCCGCCTTCGGGCGAGCGAGCCAATATAGCCTATGCCGGATCGAGAGTTATGAAAATCGCCGAAGACGAAATCACCCGCGGATTCCGACGACGCGCGAGTTTCTCGTTAACTATCAGCTATTTCGGCCGGCATATGACGGATAGATGACGCCATTTCAATCTAAGATGTTGAATTATTTACTGTTTTTTCAATGCTTCCGGTCAATTTCTCGCGCCAGAAGCCCCTCGATCCGAGCCGAACCATGTATGAGATCGCCTCCCGATATGGAGTCGTCACCGAATTTCGCGACGTCGACGAGCTGTGTTTCAAATGGCAGGTCGAGGCGCCGGTCGGCGGCCTGCCGCCCTATGAGCAGATCGCGCTGGGTAGCCTCGGCCGGCTCGCCGACGATCTGGCGCTGGCGGGACGCGACGAGGACGGCGGCTTCGCGTTCTTCTATGGCGGCGGCGCCTTCGAGGCCTGGCTGGGCGCGTCGCTGCGCGGCCTGCGGCTCGACGCTCTGGAGCGCAATTACCGCGACGCCATCGCCGAGGCTCTCGACGCGGCCTGCGCGCGCGGAGCGCCGGCGGCGGCGATCGCGCGCAGCATTCGCGGCGGCCTGGTGCGAACCTGCGAGATCGTCGTCTTCCCGCTGTCGAGCCATTGGGGCGCGACGCTGTTTCTCGTCTTCGCGCGTGAGCGGGCCTCCAAGCACGATCTCGTCGACGCGATCTATCGCGCCACCGACGGCGGGCTGGCGACGCTCGCCGCCGTCCACGCCGGCCGCGACATAATCGATTTCATCATCGTGAGCCTCAACGCCAGCGCCAGCCGATTCTTCGGCGGCGCCGAGCGCGATCTGCAATGGCGGCGCATCAGCGAGATCGTCCCGGCCTGGATGGCCGACGGGACCTTCGAGCGCTTCTCCGCCATTTTCCGATCGGCGCTCCCCGACACATTCGAGGTCGCGCATCGCTCGGCCGAGGGCGCCGCGATGCATTTGCGGCTCTCCGCCGCGCCCATGGGCGATCTCGTCGGCGTGACGCTCACCGACGTCACGCCGCTGAAGGCGCGCGAGGCCTCCTTCCGCCTGCTGTTCGAGAGCAATCCCATGCCCATGTGGGTGCATGATCCGCAGAGCCTGCGCATCATGGCCGTCAACGACGCCGCGGTCGCCCATTACGGCTATGCGCGCGAGCGCTTTCTTCGTTCCACCTTGCTCGACCTCTATGCGGAGGAAGAATGGCCGGCGGTGACGATCGCCCATGAGAGCGCGGCCGTTCGCCGTCCGTCGGACCGCATATGGATCAATCGCACGGCGGAGGGGCGCGAGATAAAGGTGCAGAATTACGCGCGCGAAATCTCCTTCGACGATCGTCCGGCGATTTTGCTCGCCATTGTCGACGTCACCGAGCAGCGCGAGCAGGCCGCCCGCATCGCCCATCTCGCGCATCACGATCCGCTCACCGGCCTCGCCAATCGCGCGCTCTTCCGCGCGCGGCTGACGGACGGGCTGCAGCGGCTCGAGAGCGGCGCGGAAAGCCTCTGCGTGCTCTATCTCGATCTCGACGGCTTCAAGGACGTGAACGACGCCTTCGGCCACCCGGTCGGCGATCGGCTGCTGATCGCCGTCGCCGAGCGGCTGAGCGAGACTCTGGCGCCGGGCGATATGGTGGCGCGCGTCGGCGGCGACGAATTCGCTATCGTCCAATCGGGCGCCGGAGCGAGCGAGGCGGACCGTCTCGCCGAGCGCATCGTGAGCGAGCTGAGCATTCCCTATGAGGTCGACGGCCATTCGGTGACGGTCGGCGCCAGCGTCGGCATTTCGGTCGCGCCCATCGACAGCGGCGACGCCGATATTCTGCTCAAGAACGCCGACATAGCGCTCTATCGCGCCAAGGCGGACGGGCGCGGCCTGCATCGCTTCTTCGAGCCGGAGATGGCCGCCTCCATTCTCGTGCGCCGCACGATGGAGGCCGACCTGCGCCATGCGCTCGCCGCCGGCGAGTTCGAAATCTATTATCAGCCGCTCATCGACCTGGCGACCAATCGCATCGTCGCCTCGGAGGCGCTGCTGCGCTGGTTCCATCCCCTGCGCGGCTCGATTTCGCCCAATGAGTTCATTCCGATCGCAGAGGAGACCGGGCTCATCACGCCGATCGGCGAATGGGTGCTGCGCGAGGCCTGCCGCGAGGCGGCGAGCTGGCCGGAGCCGATCGGCGTCTGCGTCAATCTCTCGCCCGCGCAATTTCGCTCGCGCTCGCTGGTGGCCTCGGTCCTGTCGGCGCTGGCGACGAGTGGCCTCGCGCCGCAGCGGCTCGAGCTCGAGATCACCGAATCGGTGCTGCTCGCCGAAAACCACGCCAATCTCGCCGTGCTGCATCAAATGCGCAGCCTCGGCGTGTGCATATCGATGGATGATTTCGGCACCGGCTATTCGAGCCTAAGCTATCTGCGCTCCTTCCCCTTCGACAAGATCAAGATCGACCGCTCCTTCGTGAAGGAGCTGCCGGAGAATCAGGAATGCGGGGCGATCGTGCGCGCAGTCGCCGGGATCGGGCAGTGCCTCGGCGTCGCCACCGTGGCCGAGGGCGTGGAGACGCATGAGCAATTGGCGCGGCTGCGCGCGGAAGGCTGCACGCAGATGCAGGGCTTTTTGTTCAGCCGCCCGACGCCGGCCGCAGAGCTACGGCGCATGCTGGAGAGCAACGATAAGAGATGGGCGGAGGCGGTGAGCGCGGCGTGAGCTTTTCCGCCGCGGCGCGCCGTAGAATGGTGGGGGAAGTAGGACTCGAACCTACGAAGGCATAGCCAGCGGATTTACAGTCCGCCCCCTTTGCCGCTCGGGACATTCCCCCAGCTTCTCGACGGACCCAAGAGGATAGGTCCCGCGAGCGACGGCCCCGTGAAGGGCCGGTGAAGCAGGGCGCATATGGGGAATTTGCGTCCCCGCTGTCAACCCGAAAATGACCGAAGGCGTCGCCGGCCCGTCGCCGGCTCAGGACTGGCTCTGCGACTGGCCCTGGGCGCGGGCGACGCTGACGCGCACTTCCGCGGTCTCGTCGCCGCCGCCGGAATGGGCGGCGCGAATCGGCGCGGCGCCCAGATGATCCAGCGCCACGGCCACGCGCACATAGCTCTCGTCCGGCGAAGCGCCGCGCGTCGGGTCGAAGCCCACCCAGCCGAGCCCCGCCACATGCGCCTCGGCCCAGGCGTGGACGGCGGCGCCGGCGTCCGCGCGCAGCGCATAGCCGGAGACGAAGCGCGCCGGAATCTCGAGGCTGCGCGCGCCGGCGATGAAGACATGCGCCGCATCCTGCGCCGAGCCGCGGCGACGCGCGAAGATGTCGGCCGCCGCCACGGCGCCGCTGGTCGGCTCCTCCGCCACGACGAAGGCTTCGTGCAGCGCGCCGACCAGCGCATGGAGCCTGGCCAGCGTCTCCTTCTCGCGCGCCGACGCCGCCAGCGCGAAATCGCGGATCGCGTGATTCGCCTCGGTCAGCGGCGTCTCGCGCAGATAGAGCTCCGGCGGAAAGCGCTCGATCGCGCCGCGCGCGACGCCCGCCGTGTCGAAGGTCTCGACCGCGCCTTCGACCACGGTGGTGAGCGCCTCGAGCGACCCCTCGACATAGATGCTGTGCACGACATTGCCGAAAGCGTCCTCGCAGGCGCGCAGGCGGCAGTCGCGATCGACGTCGATACGCCAGTCGAGAACGTGCTGCCCGTCGTAATTGCGAGGGGTGAGCGCCAGCTTCTGAATCGCCGCCTTGGCCGGCTCCGCGTAACGATAGATCGTCTCGCGCCTGACTCTTATGTGCATCTTACACCGCAAAGGGAGCCGGAAACGCCGGCTCCGACACATCTCATTCTAGAAAAGATACTGCTCCGACACCAGAGCCCCCAACCGATGATTGTCGGCGATGAAGCTCTGGATGAAATCATGGAGGCCATTGTGGAACACATTCTCGATGGTCGCATGCTCGAGCTGGCCGAAGACGGTGCGAGCGTGGCGCTGCGCCGGGCCTTGCTTGCCATGCGATTTGCCGAGACGATCGAGATTCTGCACCACGCTCTCATAGCAGGCGATGAGCGAGCGCGGCATCTCCGGCCGCAGGATCAAAAGGTCCGCGACGAGCCATGGCTTCAGACTGTCGCGATAGACCCAATGATAGGCGGTGTGCGCAGAGACGGCGCGCAGGATCGCCGTCCATTGGAAATAGTCGAGCGAGCCGCCGACCGCCTCCGTCTCCGGCAGCAGCACATGATATTTCACGTCCAAGAGGCGCGCGGTGTTGTCGGCGCGCTCGAGATAGAGGCCGACCCGCGAGAACCAATAGGCGTCGTTGCGCAGCATGGTCCGATGCGCGCCGCCATCGTAAGCGGCGGAGACCTGCTTCACGAAATCGAGAAAGCGCGTCACCTCCTCGGCGGAGCGGCTCGCCTGCTCGAATGCCTTGAGCTCGAGGAAGGCGCCGTTGATCGCTTCCCACATCTCGACAGTGAGCGCGGTACGCACGGCGCGGGCGTTGACGCGGGCGAGCTCGATGCAATTGCGAATCGAGCTCGGATTATCCGGCGAGAAAGCCAAAAATTGCGTGACATTGGCCTCGTCGACCGTCAGCCCCGCCGCGTGAAAGGCGGGCGCGGCGCCGGAGGAGAGCAGCGCGCTCTCCCATTCCGTCTCCACGCCGCCATAGGCCCGCGGCAGCGTGGCGAGGCGCCTGGACGCCTGCAGTATGCGCGCGAGAAAATCCGCGCGTTCCATATATCGGGCCAGCCAGAAGAGGTTGTCTGCGGTGCGTGAGAGCATGAGATCCCGTCGTTTCGGCGCGCTGTTCTATTGCGAATTCGTCATGCGCGCGCGAGCGGCGCATCGTCGATGATCCATGTGTCCTTGGTTCCGCCGCCTTGGCTGGAATTCACGACGAGAGAATTCTCCGTCATGGCCACGCGCGTCAAGCCGCCCGGCACCACGCTCGCGCCATTGGGACCATAGAGCACGAAGGGTCTGAGATCGACATGGCGGGGCGCGACGCCGCTCGCTACCGACACCGGGCAGGTGGAGAGGGCGAGCGTCGGCTGGGCGATGAAATTGGTGGGATTGTCGGCGAGCTTGGCCGCGAATTCCGCGATCTGCGCCTTTGTCGCGTGCGGGCCGACCAGCATGCCATAGCCGCCGGAGCCATTGACCTCCTTCACCACCAGCTCGCCCAAATGGTCGAGCACATAGCGGAGCGCCTCCTTCTCGCGGCAGCGCCAGGTGGGGACGTTCTTCAGCAGCGGCTCCTCGCCCAAATAGAAGCGGATCACCTCCGGCATATAGGTGTAGATCGCCTTGTCATCGGCCACGCCGGTGCCGACTGCATTGGCGAGGGTCACATTGCCTGCATGATAGGCGCCCATCAGGCCGGCGACGCCCAGAGCGGAATCGGGGCGGAAGGCCAGCGGGTCGAGGAAGTCATCGTCCAGGCGCCGGTAGATCACATCGACGCGGCGCGGCCCCTCTGTGGTGCGCATGAAGACGACGTCGTCCTTGACGAAGAGATCGCGCCCTTCGACCAGCTCTATGCCGAGCTTGTCGGCCAGGAAGGAATGCTCGTAGAAGGCCGAATTATATTGGCCGGGCGTCAGCAGCACGCTCACCGGATCGGCCCCCGCCCCGCGCGGCGCGGCGGAGCGCAGAGTGGCGAGCAATTGATCGGGATAATTCTCGATCGGCGCGACGCGATGCAGCCCGAAGAGATCGGGCAGCAGGCGCATCATCACCTCGCGATTTTCCAGCATGTAGGAGACGCCGGAAGGCGTGCGGGCGTTGTCCTCCAGCACATAGAAGCCGTCATCGTCGGTGCGGATGATGTCTATGCCGGCGATATGCACGAAGATGTCGTGCGGCACGCGGCGTCCCGCCATCTCCGGCCGAAAGGCGGGATTGCGATAGACGAGCTCCGACGGAACCACGCCCGCTTTCAATATCTCGCCCGGGCCATAGAGATCGGCGAGAAACAGATTCAGCGCCTTCACGCGTTGAATCAGGCCCTTCTCGAGCTGAGCCCATTCGGCGCGGGCGATGATGCGCGGCAGAATGTCGAAGGGGATGAGCCGCTCGGTCGCCTCCTGCGAGCCGTAGACGGCGAAGGTGATGCCGATGCGCCGAAACAGAAGCTCCGCCTGCGCCCGGCGGGAGGCGAGAAACTCGGGCTCCACCGAGGTGAGCCATTTGGCGAGCTTTTCATAAGGAACACGGGTCACGCCGTCGACACCGTCCATCTCATCGAATTTCGCCACCTTCGAAAGCACGTTATCGCTCTCCCTCGAGGTTTCGGCGCGCCGGACGATGCGCCTTTGTGGCGGAGCGTGGCAAGAAGCGAGCCAGACGGCTCGAGCATCGCCGCAGCCCTCTTCGATCCGCCTCGTCTTCTAATCCGTTTGTCGTTGACAAGCCATGCGCCGCGCATCAAAACCAAGAGCGTCGGCGCGATTTTCGAGTCGCTCGGCGATCCACACTTGCGAAGGACTCATGGGCAGTAGCCTCGGCAACAGCCGCCTCGGCGCAGCCGCCGCAGCCTCGTCTGCGCGCGTCGCGCCTCACACAGAAGCCCGCGGCCGAAAGGACCGCGTGAGAGGCGTCGCCAGAGCCTAGCGCTCCCCCCGCCGCTCACGCCTTCGGCCGCCACAAAGGCCAGAAGGACGAGAGCGATGAAGATGTTTTCCCGCCCCTATCTCAACCTCCGCCTGCGCTCGGCGCAGAGCGGCGTCATTCCCATCGCCACGCCGGCGGAGCTGCGCGATCTGCGCCTCGCCGGGCGTCGCACGCATCCGCGCGCCGCTTGGGCGATCGACGCCGCGACGCGCCGGCCCGTCTGCCTCTGGGACAAGGAGACCGACACGCCCGGCCGCGCCGAGGACGAGGATGCGCAGAGTCGCCAGCGCGGCTTTTCCCGCCGCCATGCGCGCCTCATCCGATCGATACGCGAAAGGTCCTTCGCACGTCTCGCATCGCGCACGATCGGGATATGATAGAGCGCTCTCCGATCGAACGGCGCTCCAACGAAGTATTGCGAAGCTCCGCGCTCGTCGTCCCGGTCGGCGCTCCCGCCGGAACGACGAGCGCTCGAGGCTCGGCCATCGTCATCAAAGCTTCACGACGCTGAACTGTAAAGGCTGCGCTCGTACGTTTTTCCCTTTCGCGCGTGCGACATGAAACTCTGCCAATATGCGAATCGCATAGAAGATCGAACGACGAGCCGATGCATTTCCGACTTCTCGCCACACTGGCGACGCTGACGTTCGCGCTCCAATACGCGAGCCCATCGACGGCCGCCGACAAGCCGTCCGAGACGCCCGCATTCACATCCCCGCCCGCATTCACTTGGGCGGGACTGCATATCGGTGTGAACGCCGGCGGCGGCCTGCCCATTGCGAGCGGCGGAACGCTGCAAGCCGGCAGCGGCTTCACGAGCGGCGCCTTCGACCTCGCGGCGCCGAACCGCGACCGCGCCGGAGCGAGCTTCGGCGCGCAGATCGGCTACGACTGGCAGCGCGGCCCTTGGGTCTATGGCCTCGAGACCGATTTGAATTTTCTCGGCCTGCGCCGCGCCTCCACCGGAATTTTTCCGGCGCCCACCGCCTATGGCCCACTCGGGATCACGGCCTATGGGCTGACCTCGGACGAGAATGGCGATTACTTCGCCAGCATTCGCGCGCGCCTCGGCTACGCCTTCGACCGCACGCTCCTCTACGCCACTGGCGGAATCGCCGCCGGCGGCTGGCGCGGCGCGTCCAATCTCGTCTTTTACGACGCGGGGCAGCTCGGACTTTTCTTCGCACCGATCTCGAAATCCTCGCGCATGAAATATGCGATCGGCGGCGGAATCGAGCAGGCGCTCGACGAGCATTTCTCGGCGCGGCTCGAATATCTCTATGTGAACCAGCAATTGCAGAACCGCGTCTACGACAATAATTTCTCCTTCCAATTCGCCGCGCGTCAACGCAGCGAGGCGCATGTGATGCGTCTCGGCCTGAACTACCGTTTCGATCCGCAGGAGGAAGCGCGCGGAAACGCCGAGAGCGACGACGAGAAGACCTCCGACGCGGCCAAGGGCGAGAACGCCGCCTCCGACGAGGAAAAAGGGAAAAAGGGCGGCAAGAAAGGCAAGCGCGCGGATAAGGCGAAAGACAAGGAAAAGAAGGAAGAGAAGGACGACAAGAAGGACGAGGAGATCTACAGCTTCCACGGCCAGACGACGGCGGTCGTGCAGGGCTATCCGAAATTTCCGGCGCTCTATACGGGCACGCACAGCTTTCCGCCCAAAGGCCTCGCCGACGCCGGCTCGACCAGCAATCTCTTCATGGGCGTGCGCCTTTGGAAGGGCGCCGCCGTCTATCTCAATCCAGAGGTCGACATGGGCTATGGCCTCGCCAATTCGGTCGGGGCCGCCTCCTATGTGAACGGCGCCGTCGCCAAGGTCGGACGCGCCGCGCCCTATATGCGCTTCCAGCGCTATTTCCTGCGCCAGATCATCGGGCTCGACGGCGGCGAGAAGGTCGACGATCCGGAAACCGGCTCCTTCAACGAGGTGCTGGAATCGACGCAGAATCAGCTGTCCGGCAAGGTCGACAAGGATCGCGTGATCCTCACCATCGGCAAGTTCAGCGTGCCCGATATTTTCGACGACAACAAATACGCCCATGATCCGACGACGGGCTTCCTGAACTTCGGCGTCAACACGCTCGCCGCCTTCGACTACGCCGCCGATTCCTGGGGCTATACCTATGGCGCGGCGTTGGAGTGGAAGCAGGATTGGTGGACCGCGCGCGGCGGCTTGTTCCAGCTCTCCGAGATCCCCAACGGCCCCTATATCGAGCCGCAGATCGGCCGCCAATTCATGGGCGTCGCCGAATTCGAGGCGCGCTACGATCTCCTCGAGCAGCCGGGCGTGATCAAATTCCTGGCCTTCGCCGACAATGGCAATCTCGCCAAGGTGCAGGACGCCATCGACTTTGCCTACCTCACCGGCAATTTTCCGCCGGACGTCAACAATCCATGGATTCGCAAGCGCCATGTGAAGGTCGGCGGCGGAATCAACGTGCAGCAGCAGCTCTCCAAGGAGATCGGCTTTTTCCTGCGCGCCAGCATGTCCGACGGACGCTTCGAGACCGTCGATTACACCGACATAGACCGCTCGCTCTCGACCGGCTTCACCGCCGCCGGCGCGCTGTGGGGCCGCGACAAGGACGAGATCGGCGGCGCAATGGTGTTCTCCGGCCTCGCCGGCCCGCGCGTGAGCTATTTCGGCCTCGGCGGAACCAGCGTCTATATCGGCGACGGCGGGCTCTCCTACGCCGGCGAAAAAGTGCTGGAGACCTATTACAAATACAATGTTCGCGACGGCGTCGAGCTGACGCTCGACTATCAGCTCATCGGCAATCCCGCGCACAACGCCGCGCGGGGGCCGATCAATGTCTTCGGCCTGCGGCTGCACGCGCAATTTTGAGAGATTTGGGCGCCGGCGCCGATTGTTCTACAATCGGCGCGAGATGACCGAGGCGCGCGACGATTTCACTCTGCTCTGGCTGCAGGCCGGCAGCTGCGGCGGCTGCACGATGGCGACGCTGGAGCGCGGCGCTTCCGGCTGGTTCGAGGAGCTGCGCGGCTTCGGCATACGTCTCCTCTGGCATCCGAGCGTCAGCGAGGAGACCGGCGAGGAAGCCCGCGCCATTCTCGCCCGCATAGAGCGCGGCGAGGAGAAGCTCGGCGCGCTCTGCATAGAGGGCTCTATCCTCCACGGCCCGGAGGGCACCGGCCTCTTCAACAAGCTCTCCGGCACCGGACGCAGCATGCTGGATTGGGCGCGCGCTCTGGCGCCGCGCGCCGATTATTGCGTGGCGGTGGGAAGCTGCGCCGCTTTCGGCGGCGTGCCGGCCGGCGCGCCCGACCCCACCGACGCCAGTGGGCTGCAATATTCCGGCGTCGATATGGGCGGGGCGCTCGGCCCCGATTATCGCTCGGTCAAAGGGCTGCCGGTCGTCAATGTCTCCGGCTGCGCGCCGCATCCGGGCTGGATCATGGAGACGCTGCTCGCGCTCTCGCTCGGCCGTTTCACGCAGGCCGATATGGATGATTACGGCCGGCCGCGCATTTTCGCCGACCATCTCGCCCATCACGGCTGCAGCCGCAATGAATTCTACGAGTTCAAGGCCAGCGCCGAGGACTTCTCGGAGCGCGGCTGCCTGATGGAGCATTTGGGCTGCAAGGCGACGCAGGCGGTGGGCGACTGCAATCAGCGCGGCTGGAACGGCGGCGGCTCCTGCACGCAGGCGGGCTCGACCTGCATCGCCTGCACATCGCCGAGCTTCGAGGCGACGCGCGGCTTCCATCGCACGCCCAAGATCGGCGGCATTCCCGTCGGCCTGCCGCTGGATATGCCCAAAGCCTGGTTCGTGGCGCTCGCCGCCCTCTCCAAATCGGCGACGCCAAAACGCGTGCGCGAGAACGCCCGCAGCGACCATATCGCCCGCGCCCCGACGCCGGGGACGGAGAAGAAAAAAACATGAGCCGCGTCATCGTCGGGCCGTTCAATCGCGTCGAGGGCGATCTCGAGGTGACGCTCGACGTCGAGAATGGCGTGGTGCGCGAGGCGCGCGTCTCGGCCTCGCTCTATCGCGGCTTCGAGCAATTGCTGCTCGGCCGCCCGGCCGCCGACGCGCTGGCGATCGCCCCGCGCATCTGCGGCATATGCTCGGTCTCGCAATCTCTGGCGGCGGCCGCAGCGCTGCGCGCCGCCCAGCCGATCGCGCCCGCGCCCAATGGGCTTCTGGCGACGAATATCGCCCATGCGGCGGAGAATATCGCCGACCATCTGACGCATTTCTACGTCTTCTTCATGCCGGATTTCGCCCGCGCCGCCTATGCCGGCCGGCCCTGGCATGCCTCTGCCGAGGCGCGCTTCAAAGCCGTCTCCGGCGCGGCGCTGCGCGAGGCGCTGCCGGCGCGCGCGCGCCTATTGGAGACGATGGGGCTGATCGCCGGCAAATGGCCGCACAGCCTCGCCTTCCGCGCCGGCGGCGTCACGCGGGCGCTGGCGCTCGGCGATGAGATGCGGCTGCGCGCCCTGCTCGCGGATTTTCGCGCCTTTCTCGAGCGCACGCTCTTCGCCGCGCCGCTGGAGGCCGTGACCGCCCTCTCCTCGATCGAGGAGCTCGATCGCTTCGCGGACAGCGCCGCCGGCGATTTTTCCGCTTTTCTGCGCATCGCCCGCGATCTGCGCCTCGAGGAGATGGGACGCGGCCCCGGCCTGCTGCTCTCGGCCGGCGCCTATCTCGGGCCGGAGGGCCATCGCTTCCCCGCCGGCCTTCTCGACACGAAGACGGGCGGGCTACGAGAGCCGCCGCTCGATCATATCGAGGAGGATGTCTCGCACGCCTATATGCGCGACACCGCCGCCGATCCGGCCCTTTCCGACACGCTGCCGGATATTCACCGCGAGGGGGCCTATAGTTTCGCCAAGGCGCCGCGGCTCGAGGGCCGCGCTGTGGAGGTGGGCGCGCTGGCGCGTCAGGCCGTCGCCGGCCATCCGCTGATCCGCGACCTGCTGGCAGGCGGCGGCTCCACTGTCCTCGCCCGCATCGTCGCGCGCGTCCTCGAAATCGCGCAGCTCACCCAGGCAATGGAGGATTGGACCCGCGCGCTGGCGCCGAGCGAGCCCTATTGCGCGCCCGACGCGCCGCTCGCCGACGGCGCCTTCGTCGGCTTCGTCGAGGCGGCGCGCGGAACGCTCGGCCATTGGGCGACGTTTCGCGACGGGCAGATCGAGCGCTATCAGATCATCGCGCCGACGACCTGGAATTTCTCCCCGCGCGACGCCGCCGGCAATCCGGGCCCGCTGGAGCAGGCGCTCGCAGGGCTTGGCGTGGGCGAAGATGGCGCGACCAATGTCGCGGTGCAGCATATCGTGCGCTCCTTCGATCCTTGCATGGTCTGCACGGCGCATTGACTGTCTAGACTCTTTCCGCGACTGGAAAGCCGCTTCTCCTCATCGCGCCCTCCGAGAGCGAAGAGATTTGCGGCAATCGCCTGAGAGCCTGGAAAGATTCTCCTTACCCTCGCGCTGGCCCGCATCTTGCCGCTCTTTCCCCAAGCGGCGCCGTCGCGCGAATGCCGCATTGCACAAGGGTGGGGAAGGAAATGGCCGCCATCGAAACCTTCTACGACGTCATTCGCCGTCAGGGCGTCACGCGCCGCAGCTTCACCAAATTCTGCTCGCTCACCGCGGCGAGCCTCGGCCTCGGTCACACCGCCGCCACGCAAATGGCGCAGGCGTTGGAGACCAAGCCGCGCATTCCGGTGATCTGGATGCATGGGCTCGAATGCACCTGCTGCTCGGAGAGCTTCATCCGCTCGGCGCATCCGCTGGCCAAGGACGTCGTGCTGTCGATGATCTCGCTCGACTACGACGACACGATCATGGCCGCCGCCGGACATCAGGCCGAGGCGATACTGGAAGAGACCAAGGAAAAGTACAAGGGCAAATATATTCTGGCTGTCGAGGGCAATCCGCCGCTGAACGAAGGCGGCATGTTCTGCATCGACGGCGGCAAGCCCTTCGTCGAGAAGCTGAAATGGATGGCCGAGGACGCCATGGCGATCATCGCCTGGGGCGCCTGCGCCTCCTGGGGCTGCGTGCAGGCGGCCAAGCCCAATCCGACACAAGCGACGCCGATCGACAAGGTCATCAAGGACAAGCCGATCATCAAGGTGCCGGGCTGCCCGCCCATCGCCGAAGTGATGACCGGCGTCGTCACCTTCGTCACCACTTTCGGCAGGCTGCCGGAGCTCGACCGGCAGGGCCGGCCGAAAATGTTCTACTCCCAGCGCATCCATGACAAATGCTACCGCCGCCCGCATTTCGACGCCGGGCAGTTCGTGGAGGAATGGGACGACGAGGCGGCGCGCAAGGGCCATTGCCTCTACAAAATGGGTTGCAAGGGTCCGACCACCTACAACGCCTGCTCCACCGTGCGCTGGAACGGCGGCGTCTCCTTCCCCATCCAGTCCGGCCATGGCTGCATCGGCTGCTCGGAAGAGGATTTCTGGGACAAGGGCTCCTTCTACGACCGGCTGACCAAGATCAACCACTTCGGCATCGAGCATAATGCCGATGAGGTGGGCCTCGCGGCCGCGGCCGTCGTCGGCGGCGCCGTCGCCGTCCATGCCGGCGTCACCGCGGTGAAGCGCATCACGACCAAGCACGAAGGGTGATTTGAGCAGGCGCCCCCCGCGCCCTCATGCAGAGGAGCCCGCGCAGCGGGCGTCTTAAAAGCACGAGGGCGGAGGGCATCCAGAGGGCGCGCGTGACGGCTCCCGCATCCTTCGAGACGCGGCCTTCGGCCGCTCCTCAGGATGAGGGAGCCTTCGCCCAATACCCTTGAACACAAGAAGCAAACGCCGCCGAGGAAACGCGATCATGGGCATTCAGACGCCGAACGGCTTCAATCTCGACAATTCCGGCAAGCGCATCGTCGTCGATCCGGTCACGCGCATCGAGGGACACCTCCGCGTCGAGGTCAATGTCGACAAGAACAATGTGATCCGCAACGCCGTCTCGACCGGCACAATGTGGCGCGGCATCGAGGTCATCTTGAAGGGCCGCGATCCGCGCGACGCCTGGGCCTTCACGCAGCGCATCTGCGGCGTCTGCACCGGCACACATGCGCTCACCTCCGTGCGCGCGGTGGAGAACGCCCTCGGCATCACCATCCCCGAGAACGCCAACTCCATCCGCAATATGATGCAGCTGGCGCTGCAGGTGCACGATCATCTCGTGCATTTCTATCATCTTCATGCGCTCGATTGGGTCGATGTGGTCTCGGCGCTCTCCGCCGATCCCAAGGCGACCTCGGCGCTGGCGCAGTCCATCTCCGATTGGCCGCTCTCCTCGCCCGGCTATTTCAAGGATCTGCAGATCCGCCTGAAGAAATTCGTCGAGTCGGGACAGCTCGGCCCGTTCAAGAACGGCTATTGGGGCCATGCCGCCTATAAGCTTCCGCCGGAAGCGAACCTCATGGCCGTCGCGCATTATCTCGAGGCGCTCGATTTCCAAAAGGAGATCGTGAAGGTCCAAACGATCTTCGGCGGCAAGAATCCGCATCCGAACTGGCTCGTCGGCGGCGTGCCCTGCGCCATCAATGTCGATGGAACCGGCGCGGTCGGCGCGATCAATATGGAGCGCCTCAACGACGTCACCTCGATCATTCAGCAGTCGATCGACTTCGTCGAGAAGGTCTATCTGCCGGATGTGCTGGCGATCGGCTCCTTCTACAAGGATTGGCTCTATGGCGGCGGCCTCTCGGGCAAGAACGTCATGGCCTATGGCGATATTCCCGAGCACGCCAATGATTTTTCTCCTGGCAATCTCGGCCTGCCGCGCGGCGTGATCCTCAATGGCAATCTGAAAGAGATTTTCCCGGTCGATCACACCGACCCCGAGCAGATCCAGGAGTTCGTCACCCATTCCTGGTACAAATATCCAGACGAGACCAAGGGGCTGCATCCCTGGGACGGCGTCACCGAGCCCAATTACAAGCTCGGCCCCAACGCCAAGGGCACGCCGACCAATATTCAGGAGCTGGACGAAGCCGGCAAATATTCTTGGATCAAGGCGCCGCGCTGGCGCGGCAACGCCGTCGAGGTGGGGCCGCTGGCGCGCTATATCGTCGGCTACGCCCAGGGCAAGCCGGAGTTCAAGGAGCCGACCGACGAGTTTTTGAAGAAGCTCGGCGTGCCGGTGACGGCGCTGTTCTCGACGCTCGGCCGCACGGCGGCGCGCGCGTTGGAGGCGCAATGGGCCGTGCGCAAGATGGAGCACTTCCAGAACAAGCTGATCGCCAACATCAAGGCCGGCGACTCCTCCACCGCCAATATCGACAAATGGAATCCGCAGGCCTGGCCGAAGGAGGCCAAGGGCTTCGGCTTCACCGAGGCGCCGCGCGGCGCGCTCGCCCATTGGATCAAGGTGAAGGACGGCAAGATCGAGAATTACCAGTGCGTCGTGCCGACGACCTGGAACGGCAGCCCGCGCGATCCCAAGGGCAATATCGGCGCCTTCGAGGCCTCGCTGATGGACACGCCGCTGGCCGATCCGCAGAAGCCGCTCGAGATTCTGCGCACCATCCACTCCTTCGATCCCTGCCTCGCCTGCTCCACGCATGTGATGAGCGAGGACGGCCAGGAGATGACGCAAGTCAAGGTTCGCTGAGGAGGCGAGGTCATGACCGAGGCGACGCAAATCCATGGCGTGCTCGACGCTCACGGCGAAAAAGCCGCCGAGCTGCAGAGCGTCTATGTCTATGAGGCGCCGGTGCGGCTCTGGCACTGGATCAATGCGGCGGCGATCGTCGTGCTGGCGACGACGGGCTATTTCATCGCCTCGCCATTGCCTTCGACGCCCGGCGAGGCGAGCTCGCAATTCCTGATGGGCTATATACGCTTCGCCCATTTCTCGGCCGGCTATGTGCTCGCCGTGGCGCTGCTGCTGCGCATCTATTGGGCTTTCGTCGGCAATGAGCACGCTAAGCAGATTTTCTATCTGCCGGTGTGGGACCGCAAATGGCTGTCGGGCATTCTCTACGAGGCCGGCTGGTACGCCTTTTTGGTGAAGCAGCCGAAGAAATACATCGGCCATAATCCGCTCGGCCATCTGATGATGCATCTCTTCATGCTCAATCTGGCCTTTCTGGTGGTGACGGGCTTCGCGCTCTATTCCGAGGGCGCCGGCCGCGACAGCTGGCAGCACAAGCTGTTCGGATGGGTGTTCACGATCTGGCCGAACAGCCAGGACGTCCATACTTGGCATCATCTCGCCATGTGGGGCGTCGTGCTCTTCGTGATCATCCACATCTATACCGCCGTGCGCGAGGATATCGTCTCCCGCCAGAGCCTCATCTCCTCGATGATCTCCGGCGAGCGCGTGTTCCGCGACGAAGCCGACAAGTGACGTCATTGCGAGGAGCGAAGCGGCGCTTCGCTCTGCTCGCGATCGAGCGCAGCTGAGGAGACGCGATGCGCACTCTCATTCTCGGCATAGGCAATATTCTCTGGGCCGACGAAGGCTTCGGCGTGCGCGCGGTGGAGGAGTTCCATGCGCGCTACGAGACGGGCGGCGACGTCACAATTCTCGACGGCGGCACGCAGGGGCTCTATCTCGTGCAATTCGTCGAGGCCTGCGATCAGTTGCTCGTCTTCGACGCCATAGACTACGGCCTCGAGCCCGGAACCTTGCGCGTCGTGCGCGACGGCGAGGTTCCGCGCTTCATGGGCGCGAAGAAGATGAGCCTGCATCAGACCGGCTTTCAGGAGGTGCTCTCCGCCGCCGATCTGCTCGGCCGCTATCCCTCGCGCCTCGCGCTGATCGGCTGCCAGCCGCAGGACCTCGAGGATTGGGGCGGCCCGTTGACGCCCCCGGTCGTCGCGTCTATCGAGCCCGCGCTCGCCGCAGCCGTCGCGACTCTGACAGAATGGGGCGTCGAGTTCCGCCCGCGCGCGGAGAGCACGCAGAGCTTCCAGCGCCTGCTGGGGCATGACCTAGACCACAACGCCTATGAGAGGCGCCTCGGCGCCGCCGATGAGGAGACGAGACCATGAAGGCGATCCGTTTCGCGGCTGCGGCCGCCGCTTTTCTGCTTCCGGCGACCGCCATGGCGCATCCGGGCGACCATCCCAACGATCTCGCCTATGACATCGCCCATATTTTCACCGAGCCTGACCATCTGCTCGCCATGGCGATGGCGCTCGGCTGGGGCGCGATGGTCGTCGCCGTGGCCTTCTGGTTCAAGCCCTGGCGCGCGTCCTCCTGGCGCTGACGGACCCTCGAGAATGTGCGTCGGCTTTCCCATGACCGTCGTCGAAGGCGACGCCTTCGAAGCGCTATGCGATCGGCGCGGCGAACGCCACGCCGTCTCCATGGCGCTAGTCGGCGCGCAGCCCGCCGGGACCAAGGTGCTGGTCCATGTCGGCACGGCCGTCCGCGTGCTCGACCCGCTCGAGGCCGCGCAGATCGACGACGCTCTGGATGCGGTGGAAAAAGCCCTCGCCGGCGAGAATGTCGATCACCTTTTCGCCGATCTGGTCGATCGCGAGCCGCAGCTACCGGAATTCCTGCGCAAGTGACGGCGCTGGAAAGTCTCTGTCCAGAGTGATAAGATACTTTCCAGATGCGACCTGTCGAGCCTTCGGCTCCTGCTGGAAAGCTTCTTTCGACTCAGTCGTCTAGCGCGTCGCCGTCTCCGGGCACCCATGGCATGGCGATTGCGGCCTCCTCGGCAAAAATAAAATGGGAGGACCGCATGCCCGGGTCGTTGCAGCTGGCGCTGAGCGAAAAATCCGGCGTCGCTCTGCTGGACGAGACCAATATCGACGCTTTTCTCACGCCGGAGCCCGGCGCGAGCGCGCATGCTCTGCTGTTCTTCGGCGGCGACCCCGCGCAGCGCAGTGAGACCCATGATGTGGCGATCATCTTTCCACAGCTGGTCAAGGCCTTCGCCGGAAGGCTGCGCGCCGCCATCATCGCGCCCGCGGCCGAGAAGACGCTGGAAGGACGCTTCAGCGTTTGCGTCTATCCGAGCCTCGTCGTGACCTATGGAAGCGAGACGCTCGGCGTGCTGCCGAAAGTCTATGACTGGTCCGAATATCTCTCGCGTATCGAGGCGCTGCTGCAATTGCAGGCCGCGCCGGCGAAAGAGCCGCGCGTGCGCATCACCTTCACGGAAGGGGAGACGAGCTCATGAAAGCCGGATTCTGGGTTTCGCCGGACGGAGCCGACGAAGCGATGACGGTCATGCCGATCGGCTATGACGCCGAGGCGGAGACCAAGCGCAGCGTCATCGCCTTTCTCGCGACCGCGACCGGCGAGCAGGCCGTCGCCGAATGCCCCCGCGCGGCCGCTCTGCTGCCGCAGCTCGCCGATGCGCTCGCCGCGCAGCGCGCCGACGCGCCGGGCAGGCTCTTCGACATCACCGATTATGAGGCGAAAGAGCGCGAGCTCATCGGCCAGGTGCTCGGCGAAGGCGAGGTGAGCGGCGTCGCCGCCCTCCCCGAGGGCGTCACCGCGCAAATCCTCGAGGCCTCCATGGCCGGCCTGTGGCGCGTGCGCTTCACCGACGCCGAGGGACGGCTCACCGCCGATTATCTCGAGATCGCCGCCATTCCCCATGTCGTCGAGCGCGCAGCGGAAATCACCGCAGAGAGCATCGCCATCGGCGCGGAGCCGGAAGGCGCGATGAATGTGATGCCCATGCTGGCCGAGATCGACGCCCGCATGCGCGCGCATAAAGCCGGCGATCCATCTCATGTCATCAATTTCTCGCTGCTGCCCGTGTCCGAGATCGACATGGAGCATTTGCAGCAAACGCTCGGCAATGGACCCGTGCAGCTGATCTCACGCGGCTATGGCTCCGCCAAGATCACCGCGACCGGCGCCCGCAATGTGTGGTCGGTGCAATTCTTCAACGCCATGGGCACGATCATCCTCGACACTCTGGAGATCGGCGACACGCCCGCCGCGGCCTGCGCCGCCGACGAGGATTTCCACGATTCCGCCGAGCGTCTGCGCGAGATTCACGAGGCCTATTTCACATGAGCGACGAAACGCTTCGCGATATCGCCCCGGACGCGCGCATGGAATGCGGCGTGTGCTGGCATGTCTATGATCCCGCCGAGGGCGATCCCGTCTGGCAGATTCCGCCGGGCGTCGCCTTCGCCGATCTTCCCGCCGACTGGCGCTGCCCCGAATGCGACGCGCCGCAAGAGAAATTCTTGAGGTGCGAGAATTGAGCGACGCCGCGGCGAGAGGCGAGAAGCTCGCGGATTTCTACCGCCGCGTCCATGCGACGTCGATGCGGGACTCCGGCCTCTGCAACGAGGCGCTCGAAGTGGAGCCCGTGGGCTTTCGCGACTTCGGCCCCTATGCGCTGGGCGTGATCGTCACGCCCTGGTTCGCCAATCTCGTCGTCGCCGCGCCGCGCGAGGGGGCCGAGGCGCCCTTCCCCGATCCGGCGCGGCTGCAATTGCGCTTTCCGGCCGGCGACGTCGATTTCAATGTCAGCGAGATCGATGGTTTCGGCCGCATCGCCGCCTGCTCGCTGTTCTCGCCCATGGATGATTTCGCCGATCACGACGCCGCGTGCACCGCAGCGCGCGCGGCGCTCGACGCTCTGCTCGATCCAGCGCTGAACGAAACGCCGAAGCGCGAGCCGGAGCCCGCCAACGCCCTCGATCGCCGCGCATTGTTCGGCGGCCGTCGACGCGGCGACGAAGAGGCCTCGCCATGAGCGTCGGCGCCGATCTCGGAGGGCTCGGCCCCGGCGCGATCTCCATTGTCGCCGAGCTCGCCGATGATCGCATCTGCTCGGTGCGCGTGCGCTCGAGCCGGCCAGCGCATCTCACGCGTCTGTTTCGTGGCCGCCCCGCCGCCGAAGTCGCGCCGCTCGCCGGACGGCTGTTCTCCCTCTGCGGCCTCTCCCACGCTTTCGCGGCTTCGCGCGCCATCGCCGTGGCGCGCGGAGAAATGCGCGAACCAACGCCGCAAAACCTCGTCGCGCTCGATTGCGAGCGCCTTTCCGAGACATTGCGCGCGCTGACGACAATGGCGGAGGACGCCGTTCCGCCGCCCTCCCTGCGCGCCGTGCTGACGCTGACGCGCGCGCTCGCAGCAGGCGACGCGCGCGACCGCAGCGCGACGGGCGCAAAGCTACGCGCCGAGACGGCGAAGCTCGGCCTGCTGGACGCTATGAGCGGCGATACACCTTTCGGCAAATTGTCGCGCGCGCTGGCGCGCAGCCCCGCCATAGCCGCGAGCGCGCCCGATGCGCTGCGCGCGGAGGACGACGACGCCGTGCTGGAAGGAATAAGGGCGCAGGGCGAAAGCTTCAGCGCCACGCCGAGCATCGCCGGCCGCGCGCCAGAGACCGGCGCATTCGCGCGTCATTGGCGCGAGACCGATCTGTCGCGCGGCGCGATCTGCGCGCGCTTTTCCGCGCGCATGATCGATCTCGATCGGCTCGTGACGCGCCTCTCCGACGGCGCGGAAGACGCCTCCCGCAGCGACGCTCCCGCCGCGCGCGAAGCCTATTGCGCGGTCGAAACTTCGCGCGGAGAGCTGTATCATTGGGTTCGGCTCACACCGGACGACAGGATCGAGAATTATGCGATCGTCGCGCCGACAGAATGGAATTTCCATCCCGCCGGACCTTTCGTCGCCGCCCTGCTCGGCGCGCGCATTCCGCGCGCCGCGGCGGCGCAGACGATTGCCCGCCTCGCAGGCCTCTTCGATCCCTGCGTCGCTTTTCACGTCGAGATTCGCGAGGCCGCCTATGCATGAGATGGCGCTGACCGAGAGCATCGTCGAGCTGATCGAGGAAGAGAGCCGCAAGCAGGGCTTTTCCCGCGTGCGCGTGGTGCGGCTCGAGATCGGCGCGCTGAGCCATGTGGAGCCGGAGGCGATCCGCTTCTGCTTCGAGGCCGTGACGCATGGCGGAATCGTCCAAGGCGCGCGGCTCGACATTGTGCGCATTCCCGGCGAAGGCTGGTGCCTCGATTGCGCCAAGACCGTCGCCGTCGAAGAGAGATTTGGCCCTTGCCCGGAGTGCGGCGGATATCATGTCCAAGTCACCGGCGGCGAGGATATGCGGGTGCAGGAACTGGAGGTCGACTAATGTGCACGGTCTGCGGCTGCGGAACATCCAGCATCGAAGGAAAGCCAGAACATAGCCACGACCATCCGCATGATCATGCGCATGATCACGCTCATGGCCACGCTCACGATCATCATCATGATCACGATCACCGCCACGATCATGACCACGACCATCATCATCATGATCACCCGCATCCGCACGATCATGACCATCATCATGTGCATGATCACGATCACGCGCGTGACGACCACGGCCATCGTCACGATTACGGCTCCGGCGCTGCGGGCGTTCATGTTCCCGGCCTCAGCCAGGAGCGCATCGTTCGCATAGAACGAGACATTCTCTCCAAGAACAACGACCACGCCCGCGAGAACCGGTTGCGCTTCGAGCAGTCCGGCGTCTTCGCGCTCAACTTCGTCTCCAGCCCCGGCTCGGGCAAGACGCAGCTTCTCGTGCGCACGATCACCGATCTGAAAGATCGCTTTCCCATTTCCGTCATCGAAGGCGATCAGCAGACGTCCAACGACGCCGAGCGTATCCGCGCGACCGGCGTTCCGGCCTTGCAGATCAACACCGGCAAGGGCTGCCATCTCGACGCGCATATGATCTCGCGCGCTCTCGCCGAGCTTTCTGTCGCGCCCTCCTCGCTGCTCTTCATCGAGAATGTCGGCAACCTCGTCTGCCCCGCGGCTTTCGATCTCGGCGAGGCGCATAAGGTCGTCGTGCTCTCGGTGACGGAGGGTGAGGACAAGCCGCTCAAATATCCCGAAATGTTCGCGGCCTCCGATCTGATGCTGTTGAACAAATCCGATCTTCTGCCGCATGTGGAGTTCGACGTCGGGCGTTGTCTCGCCAATGCGCTGAAGGTCAATCCCGATCTGCAGACATTGGTCGTCTCCGCGCGCACCGGCGAGGGCATGGCGGCCTTCTACGCCTGGATCGAGGCGCGCGCGGCGCGAGCCGCCGCGAGAAGCGCGCGCGCCGCCGCCGCGGCAAAGTGAGGAGAAAAGGCTTATGCCGTCGAGCGAGGCGACGAGGCTGAGGCTGCGCGTGACAGGCGCCGTGCAGGGCGTCGGCTTTCGCCCTTTTGTGCATTCGCTCGCCGACCGCTATGCGCTGGCCGGCTTCGTGCGCAATGATTCGCAAGGCGTGCTGATGGAGGTCGAAGGCGCGCGCGTCGATGATTTCGTCGCGGCGCTGAAACGCGAGCCGCCGCCGCTCGCGCGAATCGACACGCTGGAATGCGAGACGATAACGCCGCTGCGCGACGCCAAATTCTCGATCGAGCCGAGCCGCAACGGAAAGACGCAGACGCGCATAACGCCCGACGCAGCCGTCTGCGACGCCTGCCTGAATGATCTCTTCGATCCGAAGAGCCGTTTCTATCTCTATCCTTTCGTCAATTGCACCCATTGCGGCCCGCGCTACACGCTGACGCGGCGCCTGCCCTATGATCGCGCGCAGACATCCATGGCGCCTTTCGCAATGTGCGAGGATTGCGCGGCCGATTACGCCGATCCGACCAACAGACGTTTTCACGCGCAGCCGATCGCCTGTCCGAAATGCGGTCCGCGGCTCGATCATTCGATCGAGCAGATCGTCATAACGCTCCAGAGCGGCGGCATTGTCGCGCTGAAAGGAATCGGCGGCTTTCACCTCCTCTGCGACGCGCGCGATGAGGCGGCCGTCGCCGAGCTGCGCCGCCGCAAGGGTCGCGACGCCAAGCCCTTCGCCGTGATGGTCGCCGATACGGCTTCGGCGACGCGCGCCGGCCTGTTCGGCGAAGAAGAACTGCGCCTGCTGCGATCGCGCGCTCGGCCCATCGTCGTCGTCGAGAAGCGCGAGGAATTTGCCCCCTCCGTCGCGCCCGGCCTCTCACGCATCGGCCTCCTTCTGCCCTATGCGCCGCTACATCATCTGCTGTTTCACGCCGCCGCGGATCTGGCGCTCGTCGCCACCAGCGCCAATCCGAGCGGCGAGCCGTTGATCGTCGATGACGACGAGGCGCGCGAGAAGCTCGCCTCCATCGCCGATCTCATCGTCGGCCATGATCGCGCCATCGTCGCGCGCGCCGACGACAGCGTCGTCGCAGTCATCGCCGGCGCGCCCGCGCTTCTGCGCCGCGCGCGCGGCTTCGTTCCCGAGCCTATAGCGCTCGCGAGCGACGGCCCCGACACTCTGGCGCTGAGCGCGCATCTGAAAACCACCATCACCGTAACGCGTGGACGCGAGGCTTTCGTCTCCACGCATATCGGCTCGCTCGACGATCGCGCGACGATCGACTTCTATCGCGAGACCATTGCGCGAATGCTCGATATTCTCGATGTGAGGCCCGAGCGCGTCGCCTGCGATCTCCACCCCGATCTCACCTCGACGCGCTACGCCGAAGAGACGGCCCTGCCCGTCATTCGCGTGCAGCATCACGCCGCGCATATCGCCGCCATCGCCGCCGAGCATAAAATCGAAGGCCCCATTCTCGGCGCCGCGCTCGACGGCTATGGCTATGGCGACGATGGCGGCGCCTGGGGCGGCGAGCTGATGCTGATCGACGAAGACCATTGGCGCCGGCTCGGCCATATCGCGCCGCTGCCGCTGCCCGGCGGCGACCGCGCCGCGCGCGAGCCTTGGCGCATGGGTGTCGCCGCGCTCGCCGCGCAGGACCGCTGCGGCGATGTGTTCGATCGCTTCCCCGGCATGGAGCTCGCCGGCAAGGTGGCCATGCTGGCGAGCGCGCCGAATGTCGCGAGAACGACGAGCCTCGGCCGCATGTTCGACGCAGCGGCGGCGCTGCTCGGCGTGAGGCTCGTGCAGCAATATGAAGGGCAGGCGGCGATGGAGCTGGAGGCGCTGTGCAAAAGCCCGCGCGCGCTCGACAATGGCTACGCAATAGAGAACGGTATTCTCGATCTGACCAAGCTCTTCGCCGCGCTGCTGAAGCCGGGCCTCGCCACGACGCAAGGCGCCGAGCTATTTCATGGAACGCTGATCGAAGCGCTCGCGCAATGGCTCTGCGCGGCGGCGCAGGCGCGCGGACAAACGCGCGTCGCGCTCGGCGGCGGCTGCATGATGAATAAAATTCTCGCCGAGGGCCTCGTCTCGCGCCTTCACGACTTTGGAATAGAAGCGTTGCTCGCGCGCGCGGCGCCGACGAATGACGGCGGCCTCTCGCTCGGCCAAGCCCATATTGCGCGAATGAGAAAGGTCTAACGCAGATGTGCCTCGCCATTCCCGCCCGTGTGGAGGAGCTGCTGCCCGACGATATGGCGCGCGTCAGCGTCGATGGCGTCGGCAAGCTGGTGTCCGTCGCGCTCGTCGATGGTCTCGCGATCGGCGATTATGTCGTGCTGCATGTCGGCTATGCGCTCGCCAAGATCGACGAGGAAGAGGCGATGGCGACGCTCGCTCTGCTGCGCGAGGCCGCGGTGCTGGGAGAGGCGCAATGAAGCATGTCGACGAATATCGCGACGGCGATCTCGCCCGCGCCATAGCGCAGCGCATCGCCGCGGAAGCGCAGAGCGATCGGCAATATCGCTTCATGGAGTTTTGCGGCGGCCATACGCATGCGATCTCGCGCTATGGCATAGAGGATCTGCTGCCCGAGAATATCCGTCTCATTCACGGCCCCGGCTGCCCCGTCTGCGTGCTGCCGATGGGCCGCATAGACGACGCCATTCGCCTCGCCGCGCGCGAGGAGGTGACTCTCTGCACCTATGCCGATCTGATGCGCGTGCCCGCCTCCGGCGGCTCCAGCCTGATGAAGGCCAAGGCGAACGGCGCCGATATTCGCATGGTCTATTCGACGCTCGACGCCATCGCCATCGCCGAGAAGGAGCCGCAGCGCCAAGTCGTTTTCTTCGCGATCGGCTTCGAGACGACCACGCCGCCGACCGCGCTCGCCATTCGCCTCGCGCAGAAGAAAGGCCTCACGAATTTCTCGATCTTCTGCAATCATGTGCTGACGCCGGCGGCGATGCAGGCCATTCTCGACACCTATGATGGCGTCGAGATCGAAGGCTTCGTCGGTCCCGCGCATGTCTCCACGGTCATCGGCTCCGCGCCCTATCGGCGTTTCGCGAGCGATTATCATAAGCCCGTCGTCATCGCCGGCTTCGAGCCGCTGGATGTGCTACAGGCCATTTTGATGCTGCTGCGGCAAATCAACGAAGGCCGCTGCGAGATCGAGAATCAATATCGCCGCGCCGTCACCGAGAGCGGCAACGCCAAAGCCATCGACGAGGTCGCGGAGATTTTCGAGCTGCGCGAGGCCTTCGAATGGCGCGGGCTCGGCGAGATTCCAAAGAGCGCGCTGAAGCTGCGCGACGCTTACGCCGATTATGACGCGGAGCGCCGCTTCGCCTTGGAAACCAAGCCGGCGCGCGACAATCCAGCCTGCGAATGCGGCGCGATTTTGCGCGGGCGGAAGCGCCCGCAAGATTGCAAGCTGTTCGGCGTCGCCTGCACGCCGGAGACGCCCATGGGCTCCTGCATGGTGTCCTCGGAAGGCTCTTGCGCCGCCTATTGGGCCTATGGAAGATTCCGGCAATATCAAAACGAAGCGCGGAAAGCGTCATGAACAAGCATGAGCCGGCAGGCCGCAAGCTCGATCTCCGCAATGGCCGCGTGGAGCTTTCGCATGGCTCCGGCGGACGCGCCATGGCGCGGCTGATCGGCGAGATTTTTCACGCGGCCTTCGACAATGAATGGCTCGCCGCCGGCAATGACCAGGCGGCCTTCGACATTCCCGCCGGACGCATGGCGATGACGACCGACGGCTATGTCGTCTCGCCCTTGTTCTTCCCCGGCGGCGATATCGGCAAGCTCGCCGTGCATGGCACGATCAACGACATCGCCATGGCCGGGGCGCGGCCGCTGCATATGTCGGCGAGCTTCATCATAGAAGAAGGCTTTCCGCTCGCCGAGCTGAAGCTGATTGCGCAGAGCATGGGCGAAGCCTCGCGCGCGG
Organism: Methylosinus sp. C49; assembly: GCF_009936375.1. Classification (GTDB taxonomy): domain Bacteria; phylum Pseudomonadota; class Alphaproteobacteria; order Rhizobiales; family Beijerinckiaceae; genus Methylosinus. Next base: position 155,756 of record NZ_AP022332.1, read on the forward strand.
CCGGCGTCGCCATCGTCACCGGCGACACCAAAGTGGTGGAGCGCGGAAAGGCGGATGGCGTCTTCATCTCGACGAGCTGCGTAGGGATCATTCCAGCGGGGCTCGCGCTGTCCGGCGACAAGGCGCGGCCCGGCGATGTCGTGCTGCTCTCCGGCTCCATCGGCGATCATGGCGTCGCGGTCATGTCGAAACGCGAGAATCTCTCCTTCGATACAGAGGTGCTGTCCGACACGGCGGCGTTGCACGAGCTCGTCGCGGCTATGGTGGAGACCGCAGGCGGCGCCATTCGCCTGATGCGCGATCCGACGCGCGGCGGCGTGGCGGCGACGCTCAATGAAATCGCGCATCAATCGCGCGTCGGCGTGCGCATCGTCGAGAAAGCCATTCCCATTGCGCCGCAAGTGGCCGCCGCCTGCGAGCTGCTGGGACTCGATCCCCTGCATGTGGCCAATGAGGGCAAGCTGCTCGCCGTGGTCGCGCGCGAGGCCGCCGATGCGCTGCTCGCCACGATGCGCGCGCATCCGCTGGGCGCAGAGGCCGCGCGCATAGGGGAGATCGTCGCCGATGAGCATTGCTTCGTGCAGATGACGACCGCCTTCGGCGGCGGCCGCATCATCGACTGGCTCTCCGGCGAGCAATTGCCGCGCATCTGCTGAGCGAGAGGCGAAATGAACAAGCGCGAGGACAGCCGCGAGATGGAGAGCGAGGCGACGCCGATCTCCCACGGCGCCACTGTGCTCATCGTCGACGATGAGAAGCGCTCGCTCGAATCGCTGCGCCGCGTGCTCGGCGGCGAGTTTCAGATCGTCTGCGCCAGCAGCGCCGCCGAGGCGGAGGCCGTGCTCGCCGGCGATCTGGTGCAAGTGATTCTCTGCGACCAGCGCATGCCGGGCGAGAGCGGCGTCGAATTTTTGACGCGCGTGCGCGAGCATTGGCCCGAGCCGGTGCGCATGATCATCTCCGGCTATACGGATGCGGAAGATATTATCGCCGGCGTCAATGAGGCCGGCATTTTCCAATATGTCACCAAGCCCTGGGATCCCGACAAGCTCATCCAATCGGTGCGCGAGGCGGCGCAGCTCTATGCGGCGCAGAAGGATGGCGGCGCGGCGCCGCCGCTCGAGGCCAAGCCCTCGCATGAGCGATTGCAGCGGCTCGCCAGCGACAGGCGCCGCGCGGAGCGGCGCATGTTCGAATTCGGCCGCATCGTCCATGCGCCCGAAAGTCCGATGCGCCAGACGCTCGCGCTGGCGCGGCGCGCGGCGGAATATGACATCTCCGTGCTCATCACCGGCGCCTCGGGCACGGGCAAGGAGCTGCTGGCGCGCGCCATTCATCACGGCTCGGCGCGCGGCGAGAAGAGTTTCGTCGTCGAGAATTGCGGCGCGCTGCCGGATGAATTGCTCGAGAGCGAATTATTCGGCTGCAAGAAAGGCGCGTTCACCGGCGCCTATCAGGATCGCGTCGGCCTGTTCGAGGTCGCGGATGGCGGCTCGATCTTTCTCGACGAGATCGGCGAGACCTCGCCATCCTTCCAGGTGAAGCTGCTGCGCGTGCTGCAGGAGGGCGAGATAAGGCCGCTCGGCGCGCAGCGCCCGCGCCGCGTCGACGTTCGCGTCATCGCCGCCACCAATCGCAACATCGTCGCCGAGGTGGAGGCGGGGCGCTTTCGCCGCGATCTCTATTATCGCCTCGCCGCTTTTCCGATTCATCTGTCGCCGCTCAGCGAGCGGCGATGCGATATCGCCATCATCGCCGCGCGCATACTCGTCGCCGTGAACCAGACCTTCAATCGTCGCGTGCCGGGCTTCGAGCCGGAAACGCTGCGGCTGTTGGAGCGCTACGGCTGGCCCGGCAATGTGCGCGAGCTGCACAATGAGATTCAACGCATGGTGGCGCTGAGCGACGGCGACGCCAATCTGCCACCGGGCCTGCTGTCGCCTTGCATCGCCGATCATCGCGCGACGACCACATGCGACGATCAGCAGCGCTTCACGCTGAAGGAGCGTGTCGAGATGCTGGAATGCGCGCTGATCAAGGAATCGCTGGAACGCAACGGACGCAACATCAGCCATGTGGCCGACGAGCTCGGACTGTCGCGCGTCGGCCTGCGCAGCAAAATCGCCCGCTATGACATCTCCCGCGTCGTCGATGACGAAAGCTGACGTCAAATCCTACGCCAAGCATGGCGATCTCATCGCGCTCGTCGCCGGCAAGGAGGAGATCGCTCTGTCGGAAGGGGGCGAATCCGTCTGGCTCGAGGTCATCAAGAAGATGGACGAGGTCTATGCGGACCTCATCGGCTATGAGGCCGATCTCGAGCGCAAGAATGGCGAGCTGGAAGCGGCGCGCAATTTCATTCAGAGCGTCATCGCCTCTGTCTCCGACGTGCTGATCGTCTGCGACGAGCGCGGCGCTATTCTGCAGGTCAATCCCGCTTTCGAGGCGCTCGCGGGCCGCGGCGAGGCGGAGCTGAAGGGCGCCGGCGTCGTAGCGCTGTTCGTCGCCGAGGACCAGGCGCGAGCCGCCGCCATCGTCGCAGGACAGGCGCGCGATCCGACCAGCGTCGAATTGCGCTTTCGCACGAGCAACGGCCCTTCCGATCTCATGGCGATCAATTGCTCGCCTCTGTTCGACTCGGATGGACGCAGAGCCGGCGCCGTCTTCACCGGCCGGCCGATCGGCGAATTGCGCCGCGCCTATGAGGCGTTGCATCGCGCCCATGTCGATCTGCAGCAGGCGCAATCGCGCCTCGTCGAGCAGGAGAAGATGGCGAGCCTCGGCCGGCTCGTCGCCGGCGTCGCGCATGAGCTCAATAATCCGATCAGCTTCGTCTACGGCAATATTCATACGCTCGACCGCTATCGCAAGGGGATCGCCGCCTATCTCGAGGCGATCCATGCGGGCGCGAGCGCGAAGGAGCGGGAGACGCTGCGCCGCGCGAGCGGCATAGACGCCATTCTCGCCGATCTCGAGCCCTTGATCGACGGCACGCTGGAAGGCGCCGTGCGCATCAGCGAGATCGTCAAGAATTTGCGCCGCCTCTCCTTCAGCACCAAGGCGCCGCGCGAGGCGGTGTCATTGTCGAAAGTGGTGGAGACGGCCGCGCAATGGGCCTCGCGCAGCAAGAAAGCGAAAGCGCGCATCGTCGCCGATCTCGAGCCGGAGCTCTACGCCTCGGGACAGAGCGGACAGATTCATTCCGTGCTGGTCAATCTCATCGACAATGCGCTCGACGCAGTGCGAGCGGCGGAGCAGCCGATCGTCTCCATCACCGCGCGCGGCGAAGACGATTGCGCGATCGTGATCGTCGAGGACAATGGCAAGGGCGTGCCGGAGGCGCTGCGCAGTCGCATCTTCGAGCCTTTCTTCACCACAAAGGCGGTCGGCGAAGGCACGGGGCTCGGCCTATGGATCAGCTATTCCATCGCCCATGAGCATGGCGGCTCTATCGAATACGACACGTCGCCGGAAGGCGGCGCGCGCTTCACGCTACGGCTGCCGCGCGCGACGGACGGCGAGACGCGCGATTTGCGAACCTGAAGACCCGCGGCCCGAGTGGGGCGGTAGGCCGCGAGTCTTCGGCTCCGCATATGTCGTCTCCTCAGGAGGCGACGACGCGAATCTTATTCTCGGCGTGCGCGTGATGCGCATCGTCGAGATCGACAGCGCTCGCTTCACGCGTCTTCGAGTGATCGGCGGCGAGCACGAGATAGACCGCAGGCAGCACGAAGAGCGTGAACAACGTGCCGATCGACAGGCCAGAGGCGATGACGAGGCCCATATTGTAACGCGAGGCCGCGCCGGCGCCGCTCGCCATGATGAGCGGCAGAACGCCGAGCACCATCGCCGCCGTCGTCATGAGGATCGGCCGCAGGCGGATCGACGTCGCTTCTATGATCGCCTCATATTTCGACTTGCCGAGATGCTGCTGCTCATTGGCGAATTCGACGATGAGAATGCCGTGCTTGCTGATGAGGCCCATCAGCGTGACGAGGCCCACCTGTGTGTAGATGTTGATGCTCGCGCCGCCGAAGCCCAGCATGATGAAGACGAGCGCGCCCGCGATCGACATGGGCACGGAGACGAGAATGATGAGCGGATCGCGGAAGCTCTCGAACTGCGCCGCCAGCGCCAGGAAGATGATGATGAGCGCGAAGCCGAAGGTCCCGGCGAAGCCGCTCGACTCCTGCACGAATTGCCGTGACGAGCCGGCATAGTCGATCGTGTAGGCGGGCGGCAGCGTCTGCGCGGCGACTTCCTTCAACGTCTCCAGCGCCTCGCCGGCGATGACCCCGGGAGCGGCGACGCCGGAGATGGTGAAGGAGTTGATCTGTTGGAAGTGATTGAGCGACTCCGGCACCACCATGGTCTGGAACTTCGCCACCGTCGACAGCGGCACGGAGGAGCCGTCCGCGGTCTTGATGTAATAGTTCAAGATCTGATCCGGATTGAGCCGGAATTGCTGCGCCATCTGCGGGATGACTTTGTACGAACGCCCGTCCAATCCGAAATATTGCGTGTAGCCGCCGCTCAATCCAGTCGTGAGCGCGCCGCCGACATCGAGCATCCGCAAGCCGAGCTGCGCCGTCTTCTCGCGATCGATGACGAGCGACATCTGCGGCTGGTCGATCTTCAGATCGGTGTCGAGGAACATGAACTTGCCCGTCGCGAGCGCCTTGGAGAGGAAGTCGCGCGAGATATCGTTCATCTTATCGAATGTGTCGGTGCTCTGCACGACGAATTGAATGGGCAGACCATTGGAGCCCGGCAGCGGCGGCGGCTGGAAGGTGACGAGGCGCTGGCCCGGCACCGAGCGCGCGAGCTCCTGCTGCAGCGTCTGCTGCATCTGCTCAGCGGTGATCTTGCGCTTGTCCGACGGCGTGAGAACGAGGCCGCCGAAGATGAGGCCGGGCGTGACGATCTGGAAGGAGCTCGTCATTTCGGGATGCTTGGCGAAGGTCTTGTAGACCTGATCGCCATAGAAGAGCTTCTGCTGCAATGTGGCGTTGGGCGCCGAGGTGGATTGCGCGAAGACGACGCCTTGATCCTCATTGGGCGCGAGCTCGTTCTTCGAGTTCGAATAGAGCCAAAAGATGCTCGCGAGCACAATGCCGCCGAAAGCGAGCGTCACCGGCACGAAACGCAGCGAACGCGCCAGCAGATGTTGATAGCGATCCTTGACCCAATCCATCTTGGCGTCGATGAATTCGACGATGCGCGTCTCCAGCGTCTCCTCGCCGAGATGCGGCGGCTTCAGCACAAGCGCGCAGCTCACCGGCGAGAGCGTGAGCGCGATGACAGCCGAGACCGTCACCGCGCCGGCGAGCGTGAAGGCGAATTCGACGAAGAGCGCGCCGGTGAGGCCGCCTTGAAAGCCGATCGGCACATAGACGGCGATCAGCACGATGGTCATCGCGATGATCGGACCGGCGAGCTCGCGGGCCGCCTGCAAGGCCGCGTCGAAAGGCTTCATCCCGTCGGCGAGATGGCGATTGACGTTTTCGACGACGATGATCGCGTCGTCGACGACGAGTCCGATCGCCAGAACCAGCGCCAGCAGGGTGAGCAGATTGATCGAAAAGCCGAGCGCCAGCAGAATGGTGAATGTGCCGATGAGCGACAGCGGGATGGCGATGATCGGTATGACCACCGAGCGCCAGGAGCCGAGGAACATGAACACGACGGCGGTGACGATGAGTATCGCCTCGATCAGGGTGTGAATCACCTCGTCGATGGAGCTGTTCACGAAATCGGTCGTGTCATAGACGATATCGCTGTTGAGGCCCTGCGGCAGCGATTTCAAAATGTCGGGATAGGCTTCTTTGACGCCTTTGACGACATCGAGAAGATTGGCGTTGGGAGCGACGAGAATACCGATATAGACCGCCTGCTTGCCATTGAACGCCACGGCGGATTCGTAATCCTCCGAGCCGAGCGTGACATTGGCGACGTCACGCAGCTTCACATTGGCGCCGTTCACCTGCTTGACGACGAGATTGCGGAACTCCTCGAGCGAATGCAGCGAGGTCGCCGCGGTGAGCGTGACCTGCACCATCTCGCCCTTGGTCGAGCCGAGGCCAGCGATATAGTCATTGCCCTGCAGCGCGGCGCTGAGCTCGCTGGCGGTGAGGCCATAGGCGGCGAGCTTGACCGGATCGAGCCAAGCGCGGAGCGCGAAGGTCTTGCCGCCGATGAGCTCGGCGGTCTGCACGCCCGGCACCGATTGCAGGCGCGGCTGCACGACGCGGATCAGATAATCGGTGACCTGGCTCGATGTCAGAATATCGCTATTGAAGCCGATATACATGGCGTCGGTGGTCTGGCCGATTTTCACCGTGATGACCGGCCGCTGCACGGCCGACGGCAGCTGATTGAGCACAGAATCGATCTTGGTGCTGATCTCGGTCAGCGCCTTGCCGGAATCATAGTTGAGCCGCAGATTGGCGGTGATGGTGCTGGTGCCGACCTGGCTCGTCGAGGTGAGATAGTCGATGCCGTTGGCCTGCGCGATGGCGTTCTCGAGCGGCGTGGTGACGAAGCCGGCGACAGTCGCCGGATCGGCGCCGAAATAAGAGGTCGTCACCGTGACGATGGCGTTTTGCGTGCGCGGATATTGCAGCGTCGGCAGGGTGAAGAGCGAGCGCAGGCCCAGCACCAGGATCAACAGGCTCACCACAGAGGCGAGCACCGGGCGACGCACGAAAATGTCGGTGAAACGCATGTCCGTCGTCTCCGTTCACTGATCCACGGGCTTGGGATTGGGATCGACCGGCGGCTGCTGCGTGTCGGAAATATTCAGCGGCGAACCGTTTCTCAGCTTCAGCTGTCCAGCGGTGACGACGGTCGCGCCCTCCGTCACGCCCTCCAGCACGGCGACCTCGTCGCCGCGCGTCGCGCCGAGGCGCACGAAAGCCTGATGCGCGGAAAGGCCGGCCTCTTTGCCATCCGGCTTCTGCACGAGAAACACAGAATTGCCGAAGGGCGCATAGACGATCGCGGTCTGCGGCAAAGTGATGAGGCGCTCGGGCTTGCCGGTCACGATGTCGATCTGCGCGAACATGCCGGGCTTCAGCTCGAGAGCGGAATTGGCGAGGCTGGCGCGCACCTGCACATTGCGGCTCGCCTGATCCACCTTGGAGTTGATCGCGACGATCTTGCCGGTGAATTTCTTATTCGGAAACGCATCGACGCCGGCGTCGATCGATTGGCCGACCTCTATGCCGTTCAGCGCCTGCTGCGGCAGAGTGAAGTCGAGATAGATGGGATCGAGCGCCTGCAGCGTCACGATATTTGTGCCCGCTCCGATATATTGGCCGAGATCGACCGCGCGAATGCCGAGCCGTCCAGCGAAGGGCGCGCGCAATGTCTTTTGCGCGATCACCGCCTCCTGCTGCGCGACATCGGCCTCCGCGCTCTTGAGATTGGCTTGATCCGTGTCGACCGTCGCCTGGCTCGCGGCGTGAATCTTCAGCTGCGCCTGATCGCGCCGCAGATTTATGCCAGCGAGCTCGGCGGCCGCCCTTTGCGAGGCGAGCTTGGCGAGATCGGTGTCCTTGCGCAATTCCAGCAGCAGCTGGCCCGCCTCCACTTGCTGGCCGGACTGGAAGTGAATCTTCTCGACGATGCCGGAGGCCTCCAGCGAGAGATCGGAGCCGTTCACCGCGCGAAACGTGCCGACCGCGGTGAGCTTTGGCCGCCATTCCTGATAGCCCGCGGTCGTGACCGAGACGGTCTGCGGCGGATTGGCCATGGAAGCGAGAAAGCCCTTGATCATCACGCCGCGAAATACGTTGAAGCCATAGAGTCCGCCGAAGACCAGCGCGACGATCGCGAGCATGATCGCCATCGGCTTCGCCATGGGTCCGAAACGATCCTGCAGCAAAGTTCTAGCGACCATCTCGTGCGTCCTCCGCCTGGGCTCTGATCGCCGCGGCGATCGGCGATGTAGCGATAATATCCGTGGGCTTGGCCTGCGAGGCCGGCGTCTCGTCGATTCGGTTCCACCAGCCGCCGCCGAGCGATTGCAGCAGCGCCGCCGTATCGGCGAAGCGCGCCGCCTGCGCCCTCACGCGGGCGAGCCGCGCATTGAGGAGGGTCTGCTCTGCGTTGAGCACGATCGAATAGGTCGTCGAGCCGGCGCGATATTGCGCGCGCGCGATCTCGAGGCTCTCGGCCGCGGCTTTTTCCGCCGCCACTTGCGCGCGCAGCGTGCCGGCGTCGTGCTTCACCGCCTGCAGAGAATCGGCGACATTCTGGAAGGCGGAAATGACGGTGGAGCGATATTGCGCCTCCGCCTGCTCGAAGGCCGCGACCTTGGCCTCGCGCGTGTGGAACAGCGAGCCGGCGTCGAATGCTTTGGCCGAGGCTTCGGCGGCGAGCGTGTAGACCATCGTCTGCGGCGAGAACAATGAGGTGAAGTTCGTCGCCTGCGCGCCGCCCGTCGCTGAGAGCGTGAATTGCGGCAGCATGTTCGCCGTGGCGACGCCGATCTCGGCGCTGGCCTGATGCAGCTGATTCTCGGAAGCGAGAATATCCGGCCGCTGGCGCACCAGAGTCGAAGGCAGGCTGACCGGCAATTCGCCCGGCAGGCGCAGGCCGGAAAGATCGACCGCCTCGCCTTTGTCGGCGTTGGGGAAGCGGCCGAGATAGGCCATCAGCAGATTGCGGTTCTGCGCCCGCGCTTTTTCCAGCGGCGGCAGCGTGGCCTGCGCCTGCGCGAGCTGCGCGCGCTCGGACAACACATCTGCCTGGCTGACCGCGCCGAGCTCGAAGCGCTTCTCCAGCAGATCGAGCTGCGTGCGATAGGCGGCGATGAGATCGCGCGTCACCTTGATCTGCGAGGCGTAGGAGGCGTCCGTGATGGCCGCGGTGACGACATTGGCGGTGAGCGCGAGATAGGTCGCCTCGAGCTGGAAGCGCTTCTGCTCAGCGGCGGCCGTGTCGCTCTCCAGCGTGCGCCAGGACTTTCCGAACACGTCCGGCGAGAAGGACACCGACACATTGGCGTTGTGCAGGCCGTAGACGAAAGTCGAGGCGGAGCTGGACGAGGAAGACGTCGAAGACGATGACGAGGAGCTCGAGGAGGCGAGGCTGCCGAATTGCGCCGTCGTCACCTGCTGCCGCGTATAGCTGTCGCCGAGCGTCGCCTGCGGCAGGAAGGTCGCCGAATTGGCCTCTATCGTCTCACGCGCCTGCCGCAGCGCCGCCTCGGCCGCCCCTATGTCCGGGTGATTCGCCACCGCCTCGGCGACGAGGGACGATATCTGCTTGGAATGGAACAGCTTCCACCATTCACCGGGCACATCGCGACCGTGAGCGAAGCGCTGCGAGGCGCCGCCCGCGGCCGCCGCGGATTCGGTGGAGGCTCCGATCTTGCCATAGCCGGCGCTCGCGGGAGCGGGAGGCGGAACAAAATCAGGCCCGACCGCGCAGGCGGATAGCGTCAGCGCTGCGAAAGCAGCGGCGCTGCGAGCGGCGGCGGGCGGGAATCCCCTATGAGGCGCGGTTTTCGCTTGTCGGAAGCGGCGTCGCGAAAATTTCGGCATGACCCTCTCGAAAACTGAACCGTTCAGTTTTAATATTAATGCAGAGCCCGGGTGTCAATGCTAAAACTAAACGGTTCAGTTTTTCCCGGGGATGGAAAGACGACGCAAAGGCTGAGACAAGGCCTGCGTGGGACTGCGGCGGAAGGAGGGGCGGATGACGGGGGTGGACCAGAGCAAATGACCGAAGCAGCGGAGACGACCGCGCCGGAACCAGCCACGGAGCATGTTCCGAATCGCAAGGAGTGTCAGATCCTCTCGGCGGCGCGCACCCAATTTTTGGAGCAGGGCTTCGCCGAGACGTCCATGGACGGAATCGCGCGCGCCGCGGGCGTGTCGAAGGCGACGCTCTACGCGTATTTCCCCAGCAAGGAAGCGCTGTTTCGCAATCTCATCGAGATCGAGTGCAGCCAAAAATGCACCGACGTTCCCAAGCCCGATTTCGATCTCGGCGCCGAGCAGGCGCTACGCGAGCTCTGCGCGCATTTCGTCGCCCGCTTCCTGACCCGGGAATGGGCCGCCTTTTTCCAGACGGTGTCGAGCGAGCGCTGGCGCTACCCCGAGCTTTGCCATCTCTATTTCAACAGCGGCAAGCAGAATGTCCTCGATCTCGTCGCCGGCTATCTCGACGAAGCGAAGGCGAAAGGCCTGCTCGCCGTCGACGACGCCCAAATGGCGGCGGAGCAATTGCTGCATCTCACCATCTCGGATTTGCCCATGCGCGTCGTGCTGGGATTGGAGCTGCGCAGCGAGGCCGAGTATCAGCGCGTGATGGAGTCCGGCCTCGCCGTGTTCTTGAAGGCCTATGCGCCTTAGCGATTCCGCCTCTCCCGCTTTCGCGGGAGAGGGGAAATCTCGTCGCTTTCCATCCGATCGGAAGGCGCTCTAATGCGCAGGGCCCATCGCGCGGCGGCAGGCGCTCTCGCACTCCTTGCAGACATCCGCGCAGATGCGACAATGCTCGTGATGCTTGGCGTGGCGTCGACACTCCTTCTCGCAGGCGCGACACATATCGACGCAGGCCTGGAGAATGGCGCGCATCGCCGTCTCATCCGTCGCGCTGCGCCGCGAGGCGATGGCGCCCGCCGCGAGGCATATGTCCGCGCAATCCTGATCGAGCCTTATGCAGCGACGCAGATCGGCGACATTCTCCTCGGCGAGGCAGGCGTCGGCGCAGGCGGCGCAGGCCTGTGCGCAATCGAAGCAGGCTTCGACGCAGCCGACCAGCGCGGCGTCGGCGCGGCCGCGCATTTGCGGATGGCTGGCGATGATGGCTTCCACATGCATGAGGCGTCCTCCTTAGTCATTCACGATTTGGCCGAATGCTCCGGCTTGCCCTTGCGCTTAGTGGCGGCGAATTCCTCGAGCTGCTTCTCCGTCATGGAGTCGAGCATGGAGCGCGAGGCCCCTTTGAGCTCGCTCTTTGGAATCTCGCCGCGCTTGGCCGCCAGCGCGGCGCCGGCGGCCATTTGCTGAGCCTTTGATTTGGCGGGCATGAGTCTCCTCCCCTTCGACGTCTCGCGCCGCGGGAAGGCGACGCGGGGCGGAGGATAACCCCTTCGCGCCGGAGAGGTTCCTTCAGCCGCGCCGCGACATGCTCCAGCGCGGCGCTGTTCCGCCGCTCGCGAGATAGACGCCGATAGAGACGCAGAGCAACGCAATCTGCTCTATGGGCGAAGGGATTTCGCCGAGCAGCGGAACGGCGATCAGCGCCGCCATGGGCGGCACGAGAGCCGAAAATGCCGCGCCCGCAGAAGCGCCGAGCAGCTCAATGCCTTTGCCGAAGAGAAACAGCGCCACGATCGACACGATGACGCCCTGGAACAAGGTCTGAATCACAATGTCGCGCAGCGGCGCGTCCATTCCATGCAAGCCGTGAAAGGCGAGATAGAGCGGCCCATAGAGAATGAGCGAGCCTGTCGAGACCAGCGCCGCGGCATGCAAGGACTCGAGCCGCGACGCGCGCAGCACGATCGCATAGCCGGCCCAGATGAAAGCCGCCGACAAAAGCAGAATATGCCCGATCTGCGTCTCGCCGAATGACAATGCGCCCGGCCCCGCTATCGCGGCGCCGCCGAGAGCGATGAGCGCATAGCCGATGAGGCGGCTCGCGGTGAAGCGTTCCCTCGTCAGCAGGAAGGACAGCAGCGCGACGAAGAGCGGCATGGAACCGGGCAGCAGCGCGCCCGCATGAGCGACCGGCGCGAGTCGGAGCCCGCTGGCGGCGACGAGCACATAAGGCGCGCCGGCGCTGCAGACGAGAATGAGGAGGCGCAGCGGGCCGAGCCGCTCGAGCGCGAGCCCTTTGCGCAGCACGATCGGAAACAGCAGCACGCCGGCGGCGCCGAAGCGCAGCATTGTGAGATCATAGACCGAGAGCGTCGTCGTCACGCCGAGCCGCGTGACGACGAGCCAAGTCGCCCAAATGGTGACGGCGGAAACGCCGAACATCGCGCCCGTGGCGTATCGCGCCGTCTGCGGAGCGCTTTCGGCGACACCATGGCTCATCTTCCTCATCCTTCCACTCGAAAGCACGTGGCGACAGCTCTTAACGGAGAGCGGGCGAAAGCGCAGCTTCTATCTTTCGCCGCAATTTCGTCGCGGCCACGTTTGATCTCGCGCAGCGCCGCGCCATCTCACGGCAATGTCTTCCTATTTGCCCATAGGCGAGCTGTTCCTGCTCGGCTTCCGCACGCCGCATGTTCCGCCCTGGCTGCGCGATTTCGCGCGCGACCATGGGCTCGGCGGCGTCATCCTCTTCGATTACGACTGCACGGATCGCAAATATGAGCGCAATATTTTTGATCCCGCGCAGGTGAAGGCGCTCTGCGAAGAGATTCACGCGCTGCCGACGCGGCCGCTGATCTTCATCGATCAGGAAGGCGGCAAGGTGCGGCGCCTGAAGGAGGAGCGCGGCTTCGCGCCGCTGCCGAGCGCGCGCCAATTCGGCCGGCTGACAAAGCAGGAGCGGCTCGATGCGTTGCGTCCCGCCTATGCGGAAATGCGCGATCTCGGCATTGACGCCGATCTCGCGCCCGTCGTCGATCTCGACATAAATCCCGACAGTCCAGACATCGGCTCGGCCCAGCGCAGCTACTCCGCCGATCCGCGCGTCGTCGAAGATTGCGTCGCCGCGCTGGTCGAAGTCGCGCACGCGACCGGGCTGAAGCTGTGCCTGAAACATTTTCCCGGCACGGGCGGCGCCAAGGTCAATCCACACGATCACGTGATGGACCTTTCCGACTGCCTCACTGACATGCAGGTAAAGATCTTCCAGACGCTGGCGCCGCGCGTGCCCATGGTGCTGTTCAGCCATGGCGTGGTGAATCAATGGGAGCAAGACACGCCCTGTTGTCTCTCTTCCATCGCCGTGCGCAAATTGCGCCAATGGGCGCCGGGCGCTGTGATATTGACCGACGACCTTCAGATGCAAGGCGTGCAGAAGCTGATGACCACGGGCGAAGCCGCATTATGCGCATTACGCGCGGGCGCGGATTTCATTCTCATCGGCAATAATATGAAAGACGAGCAGGCGGAGTCGGCGCGCTATGCGCAAAATCTCCTCGACGCCTGCGCGAAGGACGCTTCGCTCGGCGACAATGCGCGCGCCGCGATCGAGCGCATCCGGCGCCTCAAGGCGTGACGCGCGCCTCACCATTCCTCGGCGGAGCGCTCGCCGGCGACCCAGGTCGAAACAATGCGAAGGCTCTGCGGATCGAAAGCCGTCATATCGGCGCGATAGCCGGCGACGAGCCGGCCGAGCCTTTTGCCGAGCCCCAGGAAATTCGCTGGATTGGCGGAGGCGAGAACGAGCGCGCGCTCGAGCGGAAGATCGAGCAGCGAAACACAATTGCGCACCGCGCTCGCCATATCCAGCGAGGCGCCGGCGAGCGTCCCCTCCGCCGTCACGCAGCGTCCGTCCTCTACGAGAATCTCCCTGCCCTGCAAGGCAAATCCGCGTCCGTCGCCGCCGACGGGCGGCATTGCGTCGGTGACGAGCATGGGATGGCCGAGGCCCGCGCGCAGAGCGAGGCGTAAAATCGCCGGATCGACATGCTCGCCATCGACAATGAGGCCGTAAGAGGCAGAGGAGGATTCGAGCGCCGCCGCGATCGGCCCCGGCTCGCGGCTGGCGAGCGGGCGCATCGCGTTGAAGAGATGGGTAAAGCCGGTCAGTCCTTCCGCCATTGCGGCGCGCGTCTGCGCGTAATTCGCCATGGAATGGCCGAGCGCGACTTTGCAGCCGGCCGCGACGAGCTCGGCGACGAAGCCCGGCGGCGTCTCCTCCGGCGCGAGGGTGACGAGCGACACGCCGCCCGGCGGCGGCGCGAGCATCTCGACATGATGCGGCGAAGGCGCGCGACGAAGATCGGCGCGATGCACGCCGAGCCGCTCCGGCGAGATGAAGGGTCCTTCGAAATGCACGCCGAGCACGCCGGGCGCATGTGGGAGAATCTCGGTCACGGCGCGCTCGGCCGCGATCATCTTCTCATCCGTGTCGGTGATGAGAGTCGGCAGCAGCGAGGTCGTGCCGAATTTGCGATGCGCCCGAACGATCGTCGCGATCGCCTCCGGCGTCGGCGAATCGTTGAACAGAACATCGCCGCCGCCGTTCACCTGAATATCGATGAAGCCGGGCGCGAGCCAGACGCCTTTCGGCAGCTCGAGCGCATCGGCGCCGCGCGGAATCTCGCGACGCAGAATGAGCGAGACGATGTTCTCGCCCTCGATCACCACCGCGCAGTCGCGATGCGCCGTCTCGCCGTCGAAGACGACATCGGCGGCGATCGTTCGGCGCGCCTCCTCGCTCATCGCGTGCGCGTCACCTTCTGCAAATGGCGCGGGCGATCGACATCGACGCCGCGCGCCGCGGCGAGCCGCGCCGCCATCGCGTAAAAGCTCTGAATGAGGCAGATGGCGTCGGTCTCTGGATGATCGGCGGCGATCGTCGGCAGGCGATTGCGCGTCTCGTCCTCGCGATCCGTCGTGAACAGAGCCGCGCCTTTGCCGCGCAAATCCTCCGCCAGGCGACGCATGCCGCTCGCCGCCTCGTCTGTCGGCGTCAGCATCAGGATCGGATAGAGCGGCGAGACGAGCGACACCGGTCCATGCATGAATTCCGCGGAGCTGAACGCCTCCGCATGGAGATTGGCGGTCTCCTTCAGCTTCAGCGCCGCCTCGCGCGCTATGGCCAGCGTCGGTCCGCGTCCGATTGTGACGAGACTTTCCGCGCGTGAGAAAGCGTCCACCATTCGCGACCAATCGAGCTCCGCCGCGCGCGCGAGACGTTCCGGCAGGCGGGCGAGCGCTTCCTTGAGCGCGCGATCCTTGGACCATTGCGCGACGAGACGCGCCAGCGCGGCGAGCGAGGCGATGAAGGTCTTCGTCGCCGGCACGGCGAATTCCGGCCCCGCGGCCATTGGCAGGACAAACTCGCATTGCGCCGCGAGCTCGCTCTCGACCTCATTGACGAGGCAAGCGGTGACGGCGCCGCTGCGGCGCGCGGCGGCGGCCTGCTCTATGAGATCATTGCTGCCGCCCGATTGCGAGATCGCGAGAAAAAATTGGCCGTCGAGCCGCAGCGCGCCGCCATAGACGCTGGAGATGTTCGGCGCGGCGGAGGCGACCGGCAGGCCGAGGCTGCGCTCGATGAGATGCTTTGCGAATGTCGCCGCATGAGCGGAGCTGCCGCGCGCGCAAGTGACGACGACGCGCGGATCGACATCGCGCAAGCGCGCGACCAGTGGCGCGAGGCGCGGGGCGATGAGCTCTCGTTGTCGCGCGACCGCATGCGGCGCCTCGCGCGCTTCGATCGCCATTTGATTGTCTTGCATGGTCATCGGCGGCTCTGCTGCAGCTCTGTCACGCCCCCCGCCCGCGCCCTTATGGCACGGGAGCGCGCGTCGCGCGAGCGCGAAATCCTTTGCGCGGCAGCGCCTTCGCTTGCGAATTCTGCCGCGGAGGACGAACTGTTGCGTAAGGAGGAACACATGGAAACGGAACGTCCGAGCCCACGCTATTCGTCGATCGACGCATGGGAGCCGCGCGAGATTCTCGACGCCATGATCGAAGGGCAGTTCGCCGCCGTCGCCGCCGTGCGCGCGGCGCGTCCGGCGATGGAAGCGGCGGCGCTCGCGGTGGTGCGGCGCCTCGCGCGCGGCGGGCGCATCGTCTATGTCGGCGCCGGAACGTCGGGCCGGCTCGCGGTGCAGGACGGCGCCGAGCTGACGCCGACCTTCAGCTGGCCGCAGGAGCGCCTGCTGCTGCTGATGGCGGGCGGCGACGATGCGCTGCTGAAAGCCGTGGAAGGCGCCGAGGACGAGGCCGAGCGCGGCGCCGAGCTGATGCGCCGCCATGCGATCGGCGAGGCCGATGTCGTCATCGCCGTCGCGGCGAGCGGCACGACGCCCTTCACCCTCGCCTGCCTGCGCGAGGCGGCGCGCCATGGCGCCTTGACGATCGGCGTCGCCAATAATCGCGACGCGCCGCTGCTCGCCGAGGCGGAACATGAGATATTTCTCGACACCGGCTCGGAAGCGATCGCCGGCTCGACGCGCATGAAGGCCGGCACGGCGCAGCGCGTCGCGCTGCTGATGCTGTCGTCGCTGGTGATGATCCTGCAAGGCCGCGTCTATGAAGGGCTGATGGTCGACGTGCAGGCCTCCAACAAGAAGCTCGCGCGTCGCAGCGAGCGCATTCTGGCGCGGCTCACCGGACGCGAGAGCGCGGAGATCGACGCGGCGCTGCGTCGCGCGGGCGGCAGCGTCAAGCTGGCCTATCTGCTGCTCGAGGGCCATGGGCTCGGCGAGGCGCGCGCCGCGCTCGAAGGATCGCGCGGCCATTTGCGCCGGGCGGTGGAGGCGCTCGCCGGCGCGCCGGCGGCCGAGGAACGGAAAAAATCCGGCGCGCCAGAGCCCGGTCGGTCCGAATTTTGATGCGTCTTCGATGAAGAGGTATAAATATTCGCCCGAAAGGAATCGCGAGAGCCATGACAGTCAACAAGATCGACGCGCTGCTGGCGCTTCGCAGCGAAGGACGTTTCCTGGTCGGACGCGATCGCATCAAGCTTTTGGAGGCGGTCGCCGAATATGGCAGCATCACCAAGGCCGCGAAGGTCGTCGGCTTCAGCTATAAGACGGCCTGGGATGCTGTGAACGCCATCAACAATCTTCTGCCCAGCCCCGCCTTTGTGACAAAGGCGGGCGGCCGCTCCGGCGGCGGCGCGGAGGTGACGCAGGAAGGGCGCCGGCTCATCGCCACATTTCATCGGCTGGAGGAGCGGCTGTCGCGCATTTCCTCGCTCATCGCCGAGGAGGGGCTCGAGGATCAGGATGATTTTCTTCTCTGGAGCGTGGGCGTAAAAATTTCTGCGCGCAATGTATTCCAAACGGAAGTCGTCTCGGTGAAGAAATGGCCGGTCGATGTCGAGGTGACGCTGCGCGTGTCGCCGGAGACGTCCATTCACGCCATCGTCACCAATGACTCGGCTGTGGAGCTCGGCCTCGAGCCGGGACGCAAGACGCTGGCGCTGATCAAATCCTCCTTCGTCCATCTCACCACGCCGGAGCACACGCCCCCCGGCGTGCGCAATCAATTCGTCGGCGTGGTGCGGCGGCGAATCGACGCGGAGCGCAACAGCGAGGTGCTGCTCGACATTGGCGCGGGCAAGACGATGCACGCCGTCGTGCCGCGCCAGACGGCGGAAGACCTCGGCATCGCCGAGGGTGAGCGAGCCGTCGCCAGCTTCAGCCCGACCGATGTCATCCTCGCGGTCGACTGACAATCGAATTCTCTATCGCTGGTAGAAAGATCAATCGGCGGGCTGCCCGCCGATAAAATGAGCGCTCGCGTCGATTGACACGCCTGCGGCGGCGCTTTTATGTTTTCATTATGTATCGCCTCGACATAGCGAGTCGCCTCGCCTTTCTTCCCAGCCGCCGCAATGTGCTGGCGGCGATCCCTTCCGCGCTCGGCGTCGCCTTTCTCGGCAGGACCGCGCGGGCGGCCGACGAGCGCCTCATCGTCGTCACCTCCTTCCCGGAAGAGCTGACGACCCGCTACGAGGCGGAGTTCGAGAAGCTCTATCCCGGCGTTCACGTCCAATTCGTCTGGAAGCAGTCGCGCGACGCGCTCGCTCTGCTGAGCGACAAGGATCAGGGCGGCGCCGATGTCTATTGGGCGCCCGCTTTGGGAAACTTCCCTATATTGCGAGATCGCGGCGCCTTTCAGAAACTCTCGGTCGATCGCGCCGCCCTGCCCGGCCGGCTGGGCGATCAGCTCCTGTCCGATCCGAGCGGCCTGTTCGAGGCCTATGACGTCGCCGGCTATGGAATCGTGGTCGATCCCGCCGCTCTCGCGCGCGATGGGCTGAAGCCGCCCAAGAGCTGGAGCGACCTCGCCTCCCCCGCCTATGCCGGTCGCATCGCCATGCCAATTCCGGCCAAGGTGGGCTTCTCGCCGGCGCTCTATGACATCATCCTGCAGTCGGAGGGCTGGGAGCGCGGCTGGGCGTTGCTCGCCGAGATCGCCGGCGGAGCGGAGCTGCTCGGCTCCGGCTCCGGCCCGACGGCCACCGTCAAGGACGGGCGCGCCGCTCTCGGCCTCACCATCGATTTCTTCGCCTTCAACGCGCTGGCCAATGGCGAGAAGCTCGCCTTCGTCTATCCCGAGAAGACGGCCTTTCTGCCCGCCCATATCGCCATCACGGCGGGCGCGCGGCGTTTTTCGGCGGCCAAGGCCTTCGTCGATTTCGCGCTCTCCGTCAAAGGCCAGAAGCTGATGATGGAGGCCGACAGCAGCCGCCACCCGGCCCGGCCCGACGCCTATGAAGGCAAGCCGGCGGCGGTGGTCGATCCTTTCGCCCTGCCGCCGGGAACCTTCTACCCCTATGACGCCGAGATCGGGCGGCGGCGGCCCGGCGTCGTCAGCGTGATGTTCGATTTCGCCATTACAGAGCGCCACGCCGAGACACAGCGCCTTTGGCGCGCCATTCACGCCGCCGAGGCGCGGCTCACCGCCGCCCCCGACTCCGCAGGCGCCGCCGCTGTGGCGAAGGCGCGCAAGCTCGCCGGCTTCACGCCTATTTCCGAGGCGCAGGCGAAAGATTCCGCATTTCTCGATCGTTTTTCCAGCCGCGAGCTGAAGGACGGCGATCTCGCCGCCCGTTGGCGCGCAGAAATTTCATCGGCCCGAGCCGAGGCGCTGAGCCTCGTCGCTTCCGCCGAGCCGCGTCTGTGAGGCGGCGGCTTCTCCTTCCATTCGCGCTGCTTTTTCTCTCCGCCGGCGCGCCTTACGAGAATCCCAAGCTCGACGGCGACGTTTTCTCCAGGCCCTTGGCCGGGCTGGACGAGGATTTTCTGCGCGGCTTCCGACAGGGGAACGCGCTGTTTCGGCAGGCCTGGGTCATCGGCCCCTCGCAGGATCAGAACGAGATCACCGGGCTCGGCCCGCTGTATAATCGCCTCTCCTGCATCGCCTGCCATGTGAAGAACGGCCGCGGCCCGGCGCCGGACCCTGAAAATGGCGTCGCCCGCGCCATGGTGGTGCGGCTGGGCTTGCCCGGCCGCGACGCCCATGGCGGCCCACCGCCGCATCCGGCCTATGGCGGCCAGCTCAATCCAGAGGGTAATCCCGGCGTGCCGGGCGAGGGCCGCGCGATCGTCGCCTTCGACGAGATCGAGACGCGCCTTTCCGACGGCGAGACCGTCTCGCTGCGCCGCCCGCGCCTCTCCTTTCGCGATCTCGCTTATGGGCCGCTCGGCGACAATGTGCGGATTTCGCTCCGCAACGCTCCACCGGTGTTCGGACTCGGCCTGCTGGAGGCCGTGCCGGACGACGAGATCACCAGCTATGCGGTGGGCCAGAGCCGCGGTCGGCCGAACAATGTCTATGACATGGCGGCCGGCCGCATGGCGCTCGGCCGCTTCGGCCTCAAGGCCAATCAGCCGGATCTGCGGCAGCAGATCGCCAACGCCTTCGCCGAGGACATCGGCATCTCCTCCTATCTCTTCCCCGAGCCCAATTGCACCGCTGCGCAGCCGGAATGCCGCGCGGCGGCGGGACAGGAGATCGAGCTCTCCTACACGCGACTCGAGGCCTCGCTCGCCTATATGCGCGGCCTCGCCGTGCCGGCGCGGCGCGATCTCTCCGATCCGCGCGTCGTCAAAGGCGAGGCGCTTTTCCGCGAGATCGGCTGCGCCGCCTGCCATCGCGAGACGCTGAAGCTCGGCCCGGTCGGCTTCGCGCCCTGGCTGAGCGGGACCGAGATTCATCCCTATAGCGATCTCCTGCTGCACGACATGGGCGAAGGGCTCGCCGACGGGCGCGAGGATTTCGAAGCCGGCCCGCGCGACTGGCGCACGCCGCCGCTCTGGGGCCTCGGCCTCGCCGGCCGCTTTGGAACGCCCGCGGATTTTCTCCACGACGGCCGCGCCCGCAACGTCGCGGAGGCGATCCTCTGGCACGGCGGAGAGGCGGAGGGCGCAGCCCGGCGGTTTCGCGGCCTGACGCGCGACGAGCGTGCGGAGCTGGTCGCATTTTTGGGGTCGCTCTGAGGGAGCGCGGAATCTGCCTCCTCTCCCGCGAAGCGGGGGCGGACCCGGGAGAGGGGCGGCGAGACGATGGGAATCGGGGGAAGAACGATGAAACTCTGCAAATTCGCGCCCTTGGGCGCCGCCAGCGTCGCCGCGCTCATCGCGAGCGGCGCAGCGCTCGCCGAGCAGCCGCAGCCTTTCGATCTCGGTGAGATTCACGTCGGCGCCGAGCACAAGACCGCTCCGCCCGACAAGAGGAAGGACGATGGTCCCGCGCCGCTGCAGAAGACCGACTCCTATGGCGGCGTGACCATCAGCAACCGTCAGAACGAGACCTTCCAGCGCGACTCGCTCGATCGCGCCGTCAATCTCGCCGCGGGCGTCGTCAGCAATTCCACCGGCGGCACCCGCAATGAGCAGAACATCTATGTGCGCGGCTTCGACCGCTGGCAGGTTCCGCTCACCATCGACGGCGTTCGCGTCTATCTGCCTGCCGACAATCGGCTCGATTTCGCGCGCTTCATGACGCCGGACGTCGCCGAGGTGCAGATCGCCAAGGGCTATGTCTCAGTGCTGGACGGGCCGGGCGGCATGGGCGGCCAGATCAATCTCGTCTCCCGCAAGCCGACGAAGGAGATAGAGGGCGAGCTGCGCACCGGCCTCGAATTCGGCCGCGACGGCAGCTATGAGGGCATAAAGACCTATGCGCTGCTCGGCACGAAGCAGGACAATTATTATCTGCAGCTCAGCGGCTCCTGGCGCGATCTGCGCGGCTGGATGCTGCCGGAGAGCTACACGCCGACCAATAATCAGGGCGAGGGCTTCCGCGGCAATTCGGGGACCTATGATTGGAGCCTCAACGCCAAGGCCGGCTACACGCCCAATGACACCGACGAATATTCGCTGAGCTTCATCCGCCAGGACGGCAAGAAGGGCGCGCCCTATCACACCACCGACGGGCTGAACAGCCAGCGCTATTGGCGCTGGCCCTATTGGCGCGTGCAGAATCTCTATTTCCTGTCCAACACCAAGATCGGCGATTCGTCCTATGTGAAGACCAAGGCCTATTGGAGCAAGTTCGACAACGACCTCTTCTCCTACAACGACCCCTTCCTGGCCTATCAATCCTCGGCCAAGGCCTTCCGCAGCTATTATCAGGATTATGCGCTAGGGGCCGATATAGAGGTCGGGCATGATTTCGGCGAGGTCGACACGCTGAAGATCGCCGGCCACTATCGCTTCGACGAGCACGCCACCTGGCAGGAATATTACGGCGTCAATGTCGCCAATAAATCGACCGGATGCGTCACAAACGTCATCTGTTTCACCCAGCCGATCGTCTACACGCAGGAAGACACATATTCGATCGCTATCGAGAACACCTTTCATCCGACCAAGGACATCGATCTCGTCGGCGGCTTCGCCTATGACTGGCGCCATCTGCGCAAGGCGGAGGATTTCGTCTTCAACACGGGCGTCATCGGCTATCAGCTGCGGGATGTGCAAGCCCCCAATTTCCAGGGCGCGGCCATCTGGCGCTACAGCGACACCAACAAAGTCTATTTCAACGTCTCCGACCGCGAGCGCTTCCCGACGATTTTCGAGCGTTTCAGCTCGCGTTTCGGCGGAGCCACCTCCAACCCCGGCCTGATGCCCGAGCGCGCGATCAATTTCGATCTCGGCTGGGCCAGCGAATTCGCGCCGGGCAGCCGCATTCAATTGGACGCCTTCCACTCGATCGTCCGCAATCTGATCCAATCCGTGCCGGCGCCCGCCTATGGCGCGAGCGTCACCCAGAGCCAGAATGTCGGCGACGCCAGCTTCTGGGGCGGCGAGGTCACGGTCGATTATCGCGCCTCCGACGAGTTGTCGCTCGGCGGCAATCTGACGCTGATGCGCCGCTCGGTCTATGCGCCCTACATCCTCAACTTCCAGCCGACGGGCGTGCCGGATGGCAAAATGTTCCTCTACGCCGGCTGGCGGCCGTTCGAAGGGCTGACGCTGACGCCCAATGTCGAGATGAACAGCAATCGCTGGACCTCGAACACGGCGGGCACGATCTATTATCGGACCGGCGCGTTTTTCCTGGCCAATTTCACCGCCGAATATCAGCTCCATCCGAACTTCAAGATCGAAGGCGGCGTGCGCAACATGTTCGACACCGCCTACACCTTCACCGACGGCTATCCCGAGGCGGGGCGCAGCTTCTTCCTCGGCGCCAAGGCGACGTTCTAGGAGCGCTTTCCGATCGAACGGAATCGTTCGATCGATCAGAATTCGCTCCCAAGCGAGAATCTGGAGCGCTATCCGATCCAATCGGATCGGATAGCGCAACGGCTCGCGCGGGGCTGGCGCGCCCCGGCCGGCCCCGACAGCGACGCTTTGCAAGCGCGCGCGGCGCCGCTACCAATGGAGAAAAGGGGCGCGGGTGATTCGTTTTGGCCGCGTTCCCGCTCTGGCCGGCGCCGACCCATGGCGATCCGGCGGCTCCTTCGGATGGCCCCATGACCAAATTCGCGCTCGACGCCCTCGATCTCGCCGCGCTTCTCTCCTCCCGCGTCTGCCATGACGTGATCTCGCCCGTCGGCGCTATCGTCAACGGGCTGGAGGTGCTGGAGGAGGAGAAGGACGCCGAGATGCGCGGCCATGCGCTGGCGCTCATCAAATCCAGCGCGGCGGAGGCCTCCGCCCGGCTGCAATTCTGCCGCCTCGCCTTCGGCGCCGCCGGCTCCAAGGGCGCCGAGATCGACACCGGCGACGCCGAGCATGTGACGCGCCAGCTGCTCGCCGACGAGCGCACCAAGCTCGAATGGAGCGTGCCGCGCGTGCTGATGTCCAAAAACAAAGTGAAGCTGCTGCTCAATCTGTGCCTGATCGCCGATGCGGCGATTCCGCGCGGCGGCGTCATCTCCGTCGCCTCCAGCGGCGAGCGCGACGATATTTCCTTCACGCTGGAAGCCAAAGGCGTGAACGCCCGCATCGCCGCGGCGATCCCCGCCCTGCTGGCCGGCGAGCCGGAAGAGGGCGTCGTCGACGCCCGCGCCATTCAGGCCTATTACGCCGGCCTCGTCGCCAAGGCGAGCGGGCTCGACGTCGTGATCTCCGCGCAGCCGGAGCATGTGACCATCACCGCCCGCCCGGCCGCCGCGCAAGCGGAGGAAGAGACAGAAGCTCCGGCGGCGCTCGAAGCCTGACGAGCTCGAGCGCGGGGATTTCAGTTCTCTTAACCAGAATGCGTCAAGAATGGCGTCGACGCCGCTCACGCGGCCTGAGACGAACGACGCCATGGATGAGCTTCTCAACGATTTCCTCGTCGAGACCGCCGAGCACATAGATGCGGCGACGATGGAGCTCGTCTGTCTCGAGAAGGACCCGGGCGATCAGTCGCTCATCGCCAGTCTCTTTCGCCATGTGCATACGATCAAAGGCACCAGCGGCTTTTTGAAGCTGCCGCGCGTCGGCCGGCTGACCCATTCGACCGAGGCGCTCATCGGCGCTCTGCGCGACGGCGCGCCAATGAGCGCCTCGCATGTCACGCTCATTTTCGCCGCTGTGGATCGGCTGAAGGATATTCTCGCCGAAATGGGCCGCTCCGAGGAGGAGCCGGCGGGCGACGACGAAGAGCTCGTCGCCGCGCTGGAAGAGGCGACGCGCCGCGCCCGCCTCGGCGAGGAAGAGCCCGACCCCGCCGAGGCGAGCGGCGCCGCTGCGCCCGCCTCCCGCGCCGCCGCGACGCCGGGCGAGGCGCATTCCGCCAGCGTCGCCCATATCGGCGAGACGGTCCGCGTCTCGGTCAATGTGCTCGATCGGCTGATGGGCATCGTCTCCGAGCTGGTCTCCACCCGCAATCGTCTGCTCGAATTGTCGAGCGCCTGCGCGGGCGGCGACGAGGCCATGAGCAGCACCGTGCAGACGCTCTCCAACATCACCAGCGATCTGCAGGATGCGGTGATGAGCGCGCGCATGCAGCCGGTCGGACGGCTGTTCTCGACGCTGCCGCGGCAGGTGCGCGATCTCGCTCATGATCTCGGCAAGAAGATCGTCGTCACGACGGAAGGCTCGGACACGGAGCTGGACCGGCAAGTGATCGAGCTGATCCGCGCGCCGCTCACCCATATCATTCGCAATTGCGCCGACCATGGCATAGAATCTCCGGCCGAGCGCGCGCGCATCGGCAAGAGCGAGACCGGCGTCATTTCAGTGCGCGCCGCCTATGACGCCGGCCAGATCATCATCGACATCGCCGACGACGGCCGCGGGCTCGACGCCTCGCGCATCCGCTCCAAAGCCTTGGCGCTCGGGCTCGTCTCGGAGACCGATATCGCCAAGCTCAGCGACAGCGAGCTGTTCGAGCTGGTCTTCACGCCGGGCTTCTCGACCGTGGATGGCGTCACCAGCGTTTCCGGCCGCGGCGTCGGCATGGATGTGGTCCGCGAGAACATTCAGTCGATCGGCGGCTCCGTCTCGCTGACCTCGCGCCAGGGCCGCGGCGCCTGCGTCACGCTGCGCATTCCGCTGACGCTCGCCATCACGCCGGCGCTGATTCTGACCAGCAATGGCGCGCGCTTCGCCATACCGCAGATGACCGTGGTCGAGCTCGTCGGCGTCGGCCGCGGCTTCGAGCATGCGATTCAATATATCCACGACGCGCCGGTGCTGCGCCTTCGCAATGACGTGCTTCCGCTGGTCGATCTCTCGGCGACGCTCGGCCTCGGTCGACCGGCCCAGGAGGAGACGCGCGACGGCTTCGTCGTCGTGCTGCGCGTCGGCAGCGCGCGATTCGGCCTGCTGGTGGAGACGATCGCCGATGTGCAGGAGATCGTCATCGAGCCGCTGGTGAGCGCTCTGGCGCGGCTCGGCGTCTTCTCCGGCCAGACGATTCTCGGCGACGGCTCGGTGGTGCTCATTCTCGATCCCGCGGCTCTGCTCGACCACGCTGGCCTGCAGCGGCTCGCCGAGCGCCCGGCCGAAGCGGCGACGCCGGAAGTCTTCGTCCCGCGCGCGGAGAAGACGCGCATCATCATCGTCAAGGCCGGCCCCGGCCCGCTGAAGGCGCTGCCTCTGTCTCTCGTGCTGCGCATAGAGGATGTGCCGCGCGAGCGGCTGATCGCCTCGGACGGGGCCTTCGTCATGGCCTATCGCGACAGCCTGCTGCCGATCATTCCGGCGACCTCGGACATGTCGCTCGACCGCGACTCCTATCCCATCCTCGTGCTGTCGGGAGCGGGCCAGTCCATGGGACTGCTCACCGAGGAGATCGTCGACGTCACCGACGAGATTCTCGACCTGCAGAGAGAGAGCGATTCGGCGCATATTCTCGGCTCCATCCAGCTCGGCGGCGAGATCGTCGAGTTTTTGGACGCCACCTATTTCATGCGCATCGCCTGCCCGGCCGCCGTGGCGCGCGGCGTCAACAAGCGGCATCGCATTCTGCTCGTCGACGACAAGGCCTTCTTCCGCGACATGCTGGCGCCCATACTCGGCTCGGCCGGCTATGACGTGACCACCGCCGCCTCGGCGCCGGAAGCGCTCTCCTTCCTGCGCAAGGGGTTGTCGGTCGAGGCGGTGGTGACGGACACCGACATGCCGGAAATGGACGGCTATAATTTCGCCCGCGCGCTGCACGCGCTGCCCGGCCTCGCCGAGCTGCCGGTGGTGGCGCTCGCCGCCCAGGCGGCGCCCAGCGTGCTCGCGGCGGCCAAGGCCTGCGGCATCGCCGCCGTCGCCGGCAAGTTCGATCGGCGCGCGCTCATCGAATGCGTCGGCCGCCTGCTCGACAAGGCGGACACCGCGCCGCGCGATCTCGAATTGCGCATCATGTCGGAGCTGGCCGCATGACCCAGACGCAACGCGACGCCAACGGGCGCCGCCGGCAAGGCGATACGGGCAAAGAGCAGTCGCGCAACTTCACCATAAAGGTGCGCGGCCAGACCTTCGGCCTGCCGGTGGAATGCGTGAAGACGATCTTCCACATCGAGCAGGTGACGCCGGTTCCGCTGGCCCCGCGCGAAATCGCCGGCCTCGCCAATCTGCGCGGCCGCATCGTCACCGCGCTGCGGCTCGACCGCTGCCTCGACATCGACGAAGGCGACCGCTCCGATTCGAATCTCGCCGTCTGCATCGAGCACAATGGCGAGCGCTATGCTCTGCTCATCGACGAGACGGGCGACGTCGTCACCTGCGAGGAGGACGACCGCATCCTCTGCCCGACTCATGTCGGCCAGCAATTCGTCGACGCGACCAACGCCTGCTACCGGCTCGACGATGATTTTCTGCCCATACTCGACATAGCCGCGCTGGTGAGGCGCCTGTCGAGGCCGGGCGAGAGCGGCGGCCGCGACGGACATTCGAGAGACGCATCCCGAGGAGTAGACTGATGAAGCAGATTCTTGTCGTCGACGATTCCGCGGTCATCCGCAAGGTCGCGCGCCGTATTCTCGAAGGGATGCAATTCTCCACCGTGGAGGCGGAGAACGGCCGCAAGGCGCTGGTCGCCTGCGAGCAATCCATGCCGGACGCCATCCTGCTCGACTGGAACATGCCAGAGATGGACGGCGTCGAGTTCCTGCGCGCGCTGCGCAAGATGCCGGGCGGCGCCGGGCCGAAAGTGGTGTTTTGCACCACGGAGAACGAGGCGAGCTATATCGCCCAGGCGATGGACGCGGGCGCCGACGAATACATAATGAAGCCCTTCGACCAGCATGTCGTGCGCTCCAAGCTCGAGGACATAGGCGTTATCTGAGCGGGCGCCCGCTTCGCTCGACAACACTCCAGCCGCGACGAGACGGGAGCGCTCTCTTTCGGGAGCGACTGTGAAATGCGGAAAGCTGCGGCGTCTCGGCATTTTCGGCCGGGCGCGACGCCTCTGGCGGAGAGCGCGCGATGAGCCTCGCCTTCGCACGGCTGCGCCGTCTCGTCGGCTCGCTCGTCGGCGTCTCGCTCGACCCCGACAAGCTCTATATGGCGCAGAGCCGGCTGGAGCCGATCATGCGCGCCCATGGCTGCCGCGACCTCTCCGGGCTCATGCGCCTCATCGAGCGGCGCGAGGACGAGGCGCTGCTGCAGCGCGTCATCGATGCGATGACCAATAACGAGACCTCATTCTTCCGTGACCGCCTGCCCTTTCAGCGGCTGAAGCGCGATTGGCTGCCGGAGCTGATGGCGCGGCGCGCCGAGACGCGGCGCCTGCGCATCTGGTCGGCCGCCTGCTCGACCGGTCAGGAGCCCTATTCTATCGCCATTGCGCTCGCCGAAATGGGCGAGGCGCTCGCCGGCTGGAGGGTCGAGATTCTCGCCACCGATGTTTCGGAGACCGCGCTGACGACGGCGCGGCGCGGCGTCTACAGCCAGTTCGAGGCGCAGCGCGGCCTTTCGATCGACCGACTGCTGGCGCATTTCGACCAGAAGGACGGTCTCTGGCGGATTCGCGATGAGCTGCGGACGAATATCGTCTTCCGCAAGCTCAATCTGCTCGATGATTGCTCCGGCGAGACGCCCTTCGACATCGTCTTTTGCCGCAATGTGCTCATTTATTTCGAGCCTGCGGTGAAAAGCCGCGTGCTCTCGCGCCTGCGCGATCGTCTCTCCGGAGACGGCTGCCTGATCCTCGGCGCGGCCGAGACCATCGGCGAGCGTGTCGGCGGCCTCTCTCCCGCGAGCGACGCCGCCTGGCTGCTGTTGCCGCGCCCTTCGCCGCAGCCGCTCGCCGCCATCGGCGCGTGAGCGCGGCTCGCATCCCCCCCCTCTGAACGCGCGAAGGGGCCCCCGAGGGAGCCCCTTTTCGACTTGCGGCCGCCTTTCCCGGAGGACTCAGGCGGTGATGCGCTCCTCGGCTTCGCTCGGCTCGCGCAGCACATAGCCGCGGCCCCACACCGTCTCTATGTAGTTGCGGCCTTCGCTGGCGTTGGCGAGCTTCTTGCGCAGCTTGCAGATGAAGACGTCGATGATCTTGAGCTCCGGCTCGTCCATGCCGCCATAGAGATGGTTGAGGAACATCTCCTTGGTGAGCGTCGTTCCCTTGCGGAGCGAGAGCAGCTCGAGCATCTGATATTCCTTGCCGGTCAGATGCACGCGAGCGCCCGAGACCTCCACCGTCTTCTGGTCCAGATTGACGACGAGATCGCCGGTCGTGATGACCGATTGGGCATGGCCCTTGGAGCGGCGCACGATGGCGTGAATGCGCGCCACCAGCTCGTCCTTGTGGAAAGGCTTCGTCAGATAATCGTCAGCGCCGAAGCCCAGACCCTTCACCTTGTCCTCTATGCCGGCGAGGCCGGACAGGATCAGAATCGGCGTCTTGACCTTGGCCACCCGCAAGGTGCGCAGCACCTCGTAGCCGGACATGTCGGGCAGATTCAAATCGAGCAGGATGATGTCGTAATCGTAGAGCTTCCCGAGATCTATGCCCTCTTCCCCGAGATCGGTCGTATAGACGTTGAAGTTCTCGGATTTGAGCATGAGCTCGATGCTTTGAGCGGTCGCGCTGTCATCCTCGATCAGTAAAACGCGCATTTTCGGTCCCCACCCAGCTCCACCAATCTCCCCGGACGTCGTCGCGTCGCCCGAGCGTCGACGATGCGCCGCGCTTCGTCGGCCGCCCGCCAAGATCTCTATCTATTTGTAGAAACGCTAAGCGGTAATGGTTAACAAACCCTGACCTTCGGCCCGGCGGCCAACCAAAACCTTAATCGTCGACGGCTAAGGGCCATCGCGAGCCAGAACAGCGTCTCTTTGAGGGGGACGAATCGACCGGCCTTCTTGTTTATACAAGCCGTCCGCCCGGCTGCGAAGCCGCTCGCGGCTACGCAAAGGCCGCGGCGAAAGCTTCGCGAAAGCCCCGCCGCGCGGCGGCGTCGCGCCGCGCTCGCGATTGACTTATGCGCGGGCTTTCTCCTATATGCCGGCGCGGCGTCGCAGAGACGCGTTTCGTGCGGGGGCTTGCGCGCCCGCGAAAAAGGCGAACGAGACAGCCGCAAGGGCGAGAAAAAGGCGCCCTGCGAGACCAAAATGAGATCGAGGGCCGTGGCGGCGGCCAGCCGATGACGAGCGGTCGGCGCGAGGCGATGACGGCTCTTCGATCGGCGACCTGAGCGAGCGGAGACCCAAGGTGAAGAGAACTTATCAACCCAGCAAAATTGTGCGCAAGCGCCGTCACGGCTTTCGCGCCCGCATGGCGACCGTCGGCGGCCGCAATGTCCTCGCGGCGCGCCGCGCCCGCGGACGCAAGCGCCTGTCCGCCTGATTTTCGCCGGCTTCTCGGCCAGGGAGGACGGGAGGCGTGAGCGAGAACATTCCAGACGAAACGCGGAAGACCAAACCGCGACGCCTGCGCAAGCGGCGCGAATTTTTGCGCGCCGCCGCGAGCGGGCTGAGCCGCGGCGCGCGCGCCTTCAAGCTGCAGGCGGCGGCGCGGGAGGGCGGCGACACGGACACGCCGCGCTTCGGCTTCACCGTGACGAAGAAGATCTCCGGCGCCGTTGGTCGCAACCGCATTCGGCGCCGCCTCAAGGAGGCGCTGCGGCTCTGCGGCGCTTCCGGTCTCCCGGGCTATGATTATGTCTTCGTCGCCCGGCCCGACGCGTTGACGGCGCCCTTTTCGGATTTGACGGCGCAGATCGTGGACGGACTGACGAAGCTCAGGCCCGGCGACAAGCCCCGGCGCCACCATCGCAACTCCAAAGACAGGCCGCAGGCGTCATGAACGAATATACCAAGAATGTCCTCATAGCGGCCGGCCTGTCGATGCTGGCGATCGCCGGCTGGGATTATTTCTACGCTTTCCCCAAGCTCGACCAGCAGCACAAGGAAGCGCAGCTCGCGCAGCAGCAAAAGCCCGGCGCGCCGCAGAAGCCGGCCGCCCAGCCCGCCGACAAGGCCGCGCCAGCGGCCCGGCAGGCGCAGCCGCAGAGCGTCGTCGCCGCCAAGCCCGCACCCAAGACGCGCGAGGCCGCTCTCGCCGAGAGCAAGCGCGTCGTGATCGACACGCCCTCCATCTCCGGCTCCATCTCGTTGAAGGGCGGCCGCATCGACGATGTCTCGCTGAAAAATTATCACGAGACCGTCGATCCCAAGAGCCCGATCATCGTGCTGCTCTCGCCGGAGAACGCGCCGCACCCCTATTACGCCGAATCGGGCTTCCTCGCCTCCGACAAGGATCAGGCGCCGCCCGCCCTGCCGAACGGCGAATCGCTGTGGAGCGCCGATCACGATCAGCTCTCCGTCGGCCAGCCCTTGACGCTCACCTTCGACAATGGCCAGGGCCTCGTCTTCAAGCGCAAGATCGCTGTCGACGACCAATATATGTTCTCCGTGACCGACAGCGTCGAGAATCACGGCCAGGGCTCCGTCACCCTCTATCCCTATCTGCGCGTCTCGCGCATCGGCGCTCTGGAGAGCGCCGGCTATGCGGCCCTGCACGAGGGCTTTGTCGGCGTGCTGGGCGAGGCCGGCCTGCAGGAGCTGAAGTTCGAGAAGGTCGAGAAAGAGCCGCACGCCACCAAATCTTTCGAGGCGACCGGCGGCTGGCTCGGCTTCACCGAGAAATACTGGGCCGCCGTGCTGGTGCCGCAGCAGGACCGCACGCTGGTGGCGCGCTTCTCGGCTTCGGGCGCTGGAACGACCAAGGCCTATCAGGCCGATACGGTGGAGGCGCCGCTGACCATCGCGCCGGGCGCCTCCGGCTCCGTGGCCTCGCGCATCTTCGCCGGCGCCAAGGTCGTCGACACGCTCGACGCCTATGAGGGCCAGGGCATCAAGCTCTTCGACCGACTCATCGATTGGGGCTGGTTCTACTTCCTCACCCGGCCGATGTTCCGCATCATCGACGGCCTGTTCCATGTGCTCGGCAATTTCGGCCTCGCCATTCTGGCCGTCACCGTGCTGGTCAAGATCGCCTTCCTGCCGCTCGCCAATAAGAGCTATCTGGCCGTGGCCAAGATGAAGGCGATTCAGCCCAAGATCGCGGAGCTGAAGGCGAAATACGGCGACGACAAGCAGACCTTGAGCCGCGAGCAGATGGAATTGTTCCGCCGCGAGAAGGTCAATCCGGCCGGCGGCTGCCTGCCCGCCCTGCTGCAGATTCCGGTGTTCTTCTCGCTCTATAAGGTGCTGGTCATCACCATCGAGATGCGCCACGCGCCCTTCTATGGCTGGATCAAGGACCTCTCCGCGCCGGACCCGACCAACATCTTCAACCTCTTCGGCCTCATTCCCTTCGACCCCACTCAGATTCCGGTGTTCGGCTCGTTTCTGTGGCTCGGCGTCTGGCCGATCGTCATGGGCGTCTCCATGTGGGTGCAGATGAAGATGAACCCGGAGCCGACCGACGAGGTGCAGAAGATCGCCTTCGGCTGGATGCCGGTGATCTTCACCTTCTCGATGGGCGGCTTCGCCTCCGGCCTCGTGATCTATTGGACCTGGAACAATGTGCTCTCGGTGGCGCAGCAATGGGTCATCATGAAGCGCGCGGGCGTCAAGTTCGAGCTGTGGGACAATCTGAAGAACACTTTCGCCTTCCTCAAGAAGCCCGCCTGATCGCGCCTTGAACGAAGCCCGCGACGAGGATTTCACGGAACCGGGCCGGCTGCTCTTCGCCGGCCCGTGCGATTTTATATTCGCCAGCGCGAAATCCGGCGATCTGCCGCCGATCGGCCCGCCGGAGATCGCCTTCGCCGGCCGCTCCAATGTCGGCAAATCCTCTCTGCTCAACGCTCTCACCGGCCGCAAGGCGCTGGCGCGCGTCTCCAACACGCCGGGGCGCACGCAGCAGCTCAATTTCTTCGCGCTGGGCGCCGCGCCGGGCGCGGAGCCGCTGCGCCTCGTCGACATGCCCGGCTATGGCTACGCCGCCGTCGGCAAGGAGAAGATCGCCAATTGGACGCGGCTGATGGAGGAGTTTCTGCGCGGCCGCGCCTCGCTGATCCGCGTTTTCGTGCTCATCGACAGCCGCCGCGGCGTGAAGGATCTCGACGAGCAGATGTTCGACCTGCTCGACCGCGCCGCCGTCTCCTATCAGATCGTGCTGACCAAGCATGACGAGTTGAAGGTCTCCGAGCGCGAGAGCGCCGTCGCCGCCGTGGAGGCCGCGCTGGCCAAGCGCCCGGCCGCCTTCCCGCGCCTCGCCGTCACCTCCTCCCGCACGGGCGATGGCGTGACGGAGCTTCGCGCCGGGATCGCGCGGCTGCTGGCCGAACGAAACGCTTGAATATTGCAGCCTCGTCCTTTCTAAAAGGGTCGAGCTTCATCCAACCACAGGCGGACCCATGACCGAGGATTCGGCCGACAGCGCGCTCCAGCAAGCACGTATTCTCATGCAGGCGCTGCCGCATATGCTGCGCTATGACGAGGCGACCGTCGTGGTGAAATATGGCGGCCACGCCATGGGCGACGACAAGGTCGCGCGCGATTTCTCCCGCGACATGGTGCTGCTCGAGCAATCGGGCGTGAACCCCGTCGTCGTGCATGGCGGCGGCCCGCAGATCGGCGCCATGCTCGGCAAGCTCGGCATAAAATCCGAATTCGCCGACGGGCTGCGCGTCACCGACAAGGCGACGATGGAAATCGTCGAAATGGTGCTCGCCGGCTATATCAACAAGCAGATCGTCGGCTTCATCAATTCCGAGGGCGGCCGCGCGATCGGCCTCTGCGGCAAGGACGGCCGCATGGTGACGGCCGAAAAGCTCGCGCGCCCCAATCACGAGGACGGCAAGGCGATCGATCTCGGCTTCGTCGGCGAGGTGGCGAAGGTCGACACCACAGTGCTCGATCAGGTGCTCGGCCGCGAGCTGATCCCCGTGCTCGCGCCGGTGGCGCAGGGCCTCGACGGCGAGACCTACAATATCAACGCCGACACTTTCGCGGGCGCCATAGCCGGCGCGCTCGGCGCCAAGCGCCTCTTGTTCCTCACCGACGTTCCGGGCGTGCTGGACAAGAACAAGCAGCTCATAAAGGAGCTGAAGGTGGAGGATATTCCCGGCCTCGTCGCCGACGGCACCATCACCGGCGGCATGATCCCCAAGGTCGAGACCTGCATGTATGCGATCGAGCGCGGCGTCGAAGGCGTCGTGATTCTCGACGGCAAGCTGCCGCACGCCGTTTTGATCGAGCTTTTGACAGATCATGGCGCGGGCACGCTGATAACGAGGTGACGCATTGATAGCGAAGCGCGTGGCGACGAAACGATCCAAGAGCCGCCTCACGGCTCCAGATCGTGTCGCCTCACGCACGGGGCGGCGCGCGCGATGACGGAGCCCGCGGACGAGCCGCGCCTTCTGACCATCGCCAATCGCTTCGCCCATGTCGACACATGGGTCTTCGATCTCGACAACACGCTCTATCCCGCCTCATCGGATCTCTGGCCGAAGATCGACCATCGGATCACTCTGTTCATGATCCGCCTGTTCGGCCTCGACGGAATGTCGTCGCGCGCGCTGCAGAAATACTACTACAAGCATTACGGCACAACGCTGCGCGGGCTGATGACCGAGCATGGCGTCGACGCCGACGCTTTCTTGAAATTCGTCCATGACGTCGATCGCTCGTCGCTGCCGCCAAATCATTCGCTGGCGGCGGCGATCGCCGCGCTGCCGGGCCGCAAGCTCATTCTCACCAATGGCTCGCGCGAGCATGCGCTCGACACGGCGAGGCAGCTCGCCATCGATCATATTTTCGAGGATGTCTTCGATATCGTCGCGGCCGATTTCATCGCCAAGCCGCATGAGGGCGCCTATGAGCGCTTCTTCGATCGCCACGCCATCGAGCCGAAGCGCTCCGCCCTTTTCGAGGACATAGCGCGCAATCTCATCATCCCCCATGCGCGCGGCATGACCACCGTGCTGGTGACGCCGGAAGCCGGCCATGAGGAAAAGCGCGAATCCTGGGAGATCGCCCATGGACGCGAGCCGCATGTGGATTTTACGACCAATGATCTCGCTGGGTTTTTGGAAGGGCTGACGGTAAAGAGATGATGCCCGGAATGGCTATTTCGCATGTTCTCTTTAACCTGGGGGACCGCTCCAATGCTGCAGCCCATTGCTACGCCCGAGTCATTTGTCGAACTCGTGATTCAAGAGGCAATAAAGCGTGGCTATGTTCTCGAGAGAGGGACGCGCAACGGACGACAAATCGACTTTGGGAACAAAAAGCTACATGAAGGACATCTTCGGTCGCTGTTTCCTGCGATCCTCAGTCCGAGCGCAGATATAAAAAAAATGATTGAAAGCGTGGCTCCGGGGCGGCCGTGTGCTCATAAGCCCATGAAAGAAATAATCCACGCTATCAGCATTAATTTTGTTCGGTGAAATCGAGCGCCTCAAATTCCCAATAGCGGCCTGAGCTTCGCCGTTGCCACCGCCAGCTCGCTCTTCGAGGCGGAGCCCTTCTTCTTCGCCTTGCGCGCGCGCCAGTCCAGACTTTTCACCTGATCGACGAGGGCCGCCGATGGCGTCGGTCCCGCGATCGCGACCTCGAAGGGATAGCCCTTGATCTTCGTCGTCATCGGACAGCAGATCATCAGCCCGGTCTTGGCGTTATAGGCATTCGGGCTCAACACGAGCGCGGGACGATGCCCCGCTTGCTCATGGCCGGCCTGTGGATCGAAGCTCAGCCATACTATGTCGCCACGCTCGGGCGTATAGGCCGCCATTAGAGCGTCTCGCGGCCGACAGGCGGTCCGAAGCTCTCCTCCTCATGCAGGTTTTCAGACGTCACACCTGCGAGAAGGTCCTCGAGAGAGAATTCGGGCGCCGCGAGCGGCTCTATCACCACGCTGCCGCCTTCGACGCGCACCTCGACGGCTTGGTCGATCTCGAGGCGCGCCTGCTCCATGACGGCCGAGGGTATGCGCACAGCCGCGGAGTTGCCCCATTTTTTGACGATCGCTCGCATCGCAACCCCAAAAGTATCTACATTGTAGAAACATAAGATTGGGACGCCGCGTCGTCAAGTCATTTCCCATCCCGTTCAGAAACTGTCACATTTCCGCAACGGAGCGGCATTCTTTGTAACGTTGTCTTGACTGTATAGCGCCCGCTCTCTTCAATGCGACGATGATACGAGCGGGGGCACATCAGCGGTTGAGAACGTGCGTGATCGCGCGCGTGCTCGCCTGCCTGCTCATGCTGCAGGGCTTCATCGTCGCCGCTGGCCCCTCTCTCGCGGAACAAGCAAGCGACCCCGCCGGCTGGAGCGAAATTCACGCGACGGCGACCAAGCTCTGCGCTAGCGAGAACGGCGTCGCAAATCCACTGAGCGATCATTCCTCCTGCGAGCGCTGCATGTTCTGCACGCTCGGCGCACGCGGCGTCGCGCTGACCCTCGCGGCGCTCTGGCGCCTTACGGCGATCTCGCCGCCCGAACCGGATTCGCGCCACGCGCCACGCAGCGCCGACGCCGCCGAATCCACGACGCCGCCCGGCTGGGCCAGCACCTGGTCGTCGCGCGCGCCGCCCTCCTTCTCCTGATCCGAAACGAATCGCGGCTCTCTCGCCGCATCTTTCCATCGGAATCGCGCGCGCCCGCGTGGCGTCGCGCCAGGAGCAATTTCACATGTCTCGTAACGCCCTCATGCGCGGCGCATCCGCCGGCGCGCTGTCTTTCGTCGTCTTTTCATCCGCCGCTGCGCAGGAGGCCCTGCCCGCCATCGACATCTCCGGCGAGCAGCGCCCTGCCGCCGGCCCCTCGCGCGGAAAGCTGCAGCCGCCGAATGGCAAGCTGCAGCTCGACGTCGCCTCGCAGACCGGCAGCCGCCTCGGCCTGACGCCGCGCGAGACGCCCTCCTCCGTCTCCATCGTCGATCGCGCCACCATAGAAGCGCGCGGCGCGCAGACGACGCAGGAGGTCATTCAGCGCATGCCGGGCGTCATCGCCTCGGACCCGCCGGGCTCGGCAGGGTCGATCAGCCTGCGCGGCTTCGGCGCGTCGTCGGTGACGCAAATGTTCAACGGCATCACCGTGCAATATGACGCCATCGCGGGCCGTCCGGTCGACAGCTGGCTCTACGACCGCATCGAGCTTCTCGGCGGCGCCTCCTCTTACCTCTACGGCCAGGGCGCCGTCGGCGGCGCGGTGAATTACGTCAGCAAGGTCGCCACGCGCGGCGAGGAGCGCAATGAGGCGCTGCTGATGGGCGGCATGTGGTTCAACCGCCGCGCGTCTTACGGCTTCAACAAGCAGCTCGACGAGAATAATTGGCTGCAATTCGATCTGAGCTACAAAGGCTCGCAAGGCTGGGTCGAGGATTCCAATCATAATTCCGGCGCCGGCTCCATTTCCTGGCTCACCGATATCGCGCCCGGCCTCTCCAATACTGTCGCGGTGGAGTTTCAGAGCGAGCAGCGCGACTCCTATTGGGGCACGCCGGTTCCGCGTCCGCTCGGCGGAACGGGCACAATCGCCTGGGGAACCTTCGGCCTGCCGGTGCTCGATCTCAAATTCGATCCCGGCGTGCGCTTCAAGAACTACAACAGCCTGAAGCCGGTCTTCGACCAGCAGGTGCTGTGGGCGCGCGACATCACGGAATATAAGCTGGACGAGGAGACGAGCTTTAAAAACACCTTCTATCTCTATCGCGCCGACCGGCAATATCAAAACGTCGAATCCTATCGCTATAATGCGACCAACACGCTGATCGACCGCAGCGGGTCTTTCGCCACCCGCCACGTCCAGAGCCTCGTCGGCGACAGGCTGGAGGCGACGAATGCGACGACCCTGTTCGGCCTCGAGTCGAAAACGGTCGCGGGCATAGACTTTTCGCTCAATCAGCAGACGCGCAACGGAGGCCTCGAATCGGGACTGGCCGTCGACACGGTCGAGCCCTATGGCTATTCGGCCTATAAGCTCTATCAGGACAATCCATTGGCGACGAGCTATGTGGGCGACGCGCGCAGCAAGCTCTACACTCTGGCGCTCTTCGCCGAGAACCGGCTGTCGCTGACGCCGCAGCTTCATCTCGTGACGGGCCTGCGCTGGGAGAAGATCAGCCTCGAGCGTTTCAATTACCGCATTCCGACCCTGCCCAGCGCCTCGAACCCCTATGGCAATCCCGCCTATTTCGGCAAAGGATACGAGCCGATCACCTGGCGCGCCGCGCTGATGTACGACGTGACCAGGGAGGCGAACGTCTATGTCTCCTACAGCACGGCTGCCGATCCGCCCTCCGGCATTCTGCTCACCAACAACGCCGGCGGCGTGCGCAATTTCGAGCTCACCACCGGCTGGCAGATCGAGGCGGGAACGAAGCTCGATTTCTGGGAGGGCAGAGGCTCGGCGACTCTCGCAGGCTATTTCATCGAGCGCAACAATGTCACCACTTCCGATCCGGCCAATCCCAACAGCGTCATCAATGTCGGCAAGCAATCGTCGAACGGCATAGAGGCCAATGTCGGCTTGCAGGTGTTGGATAATCTCAGCGTGCAGGGCAACGCGGCCTGGATCAATCCGAAATTCGAGAGCTTCGAGGAGGCGGCGACGATCGCCGGAACCACGCTACGCGTGTCGCGCGCCGGCAATCGGCCGACCAATATGGCGCGTTGGATCGCCAATGGCTGGATCACCTGGGATTTCCTGCCCGATTGGCAGGCGACCTTTGCGGCGCGCTTCGTCGGCGATCGCTTCGCCGACAACGCCAATACGATGCGCATACCGGCCTATACGACTTTCGACGCCGGCCTCTCCTGGCGCGTGACGCCCAATGCGAAGCTGACCGCCATGCTGAAGAACATGACCGACGCCGCTTATGTCGAATGGGCGTCGGGCGGCACTGGACCGCTACTGCGGCTCGGCCAGCCGCGCACGGTCGAATTGTCGCTGAAGATGACCTTCTGAGAGGAGGCGAACATGAAGAGATATCTCTATCTCGCTCATCGCTGGCTCGGGATCGCGGCCTGTCTCTTCATGGCCATGTGGTTCTTCTCGGGCGTCGTCATGATGTATGTCGGCTATCCCAAGCTCTTGCCGTCGGAGAGGCTGGCGGCGCTGCCGCCGCTCGATGCGGCGCGCTGCTGCGTCGCCCTCTCCCGTGCTTTCGACGCCGCGGGAGAGGGCGGCGCGCCGCAATCCGTCCGCCTCACCAGCATCGCCGGCGCGCCGACTTTCATTTTCGGGCGGCGCGCGAAGGACAGCGGCCCGCAATTCACGGCGGCGCGCGCCAGCGACGGCGCGCGCGTGACCGGCGTTTCAGAGGAGAACGCCATCGCCGCCGCGCGCGCCTTCCTCGGCGGCGAGGCGAGCTATGACGGAATCGTCGACGAAGACCAATGGACGCATTCCAAAGGTCTCGACGGACTGCGCCCGCTGCATCGCGTCTATATGTCCGATGCGGATTCGACGCTGCTCTATGTCTCTTCCGTCACTGGCGAGGTGGTCCGCGACGCGACGCGGACGGAGCGCCTCTGGAACTGGGCCGGCGCCTGGATCCATTGGCTCTATCCGTTCCGCGGCGGCTGGTTCGAGGCCTATTGGCATGACATCATCGTCTATTCCTCGCTCGTCGGAACCGTGCTCGCCGTCACCGGCCTCGTCGTCGGCGTCATGCGCTGGCGTTTTCGCGCGCCCTATAGGACCGGCGCGCGCACGCCCTATCGCGAAGGCATGATGAAATGGCACCATATCGTCGGCCTCATCGGCGGCGCGACGGCCGTCACTTTCGTGTTCAGCGGCCTGATGTCGATGAACCCGTGGAAAATCTTCGAGACCAGATCGGCCTTCGACGCCAAACCCTATTATGGCGGCGCGCTCGCGCCCGAGCGCTTCCCTCTCTCGGTCGCGCAAGCGCTGACGAAATTCGCCGATGATGGATTCGCGGCGCGCGAGCTCGAGCTGCGCGTCATCGACGGCGCCGGCTATTATGTCGGCTTCAGCGCCGGCGGCGCGACGCGAATCTTGCGCGCAGAGGCCGACGCCGCGCCCGCCTTCACGCTGCCGCTCGACGAGTTGAAGCGGCTCGGCGCGCGGCTCGTCCCCGACGCGAAAGTCACGGCGGCGACGGTGATGGAGACCTACGACTTCTATTATTTCGCGCGCGCGCCACACACCATGCATGGCGATGTCGACAAGCGCCTGCCTGTATTGCGGCTCGAGTTCGACGACGCCGCCGGAACCTGGGCGCATATCGACCCGCATACGGGCGCCGTGCTCGGCAAGCTGGATTCGGGGCGCCGCGCGAGCCGCTGGCTGTTCGCCTTTCTGCACAGCTGGGACGCGCCGGCGCTGCTCGCGGCGCGGCCCTTGTGGGACGTGCTCATGCTGGCGCTCAATGGCGCGGGCTTCGCGCTCAGCGTCACCGGAATCGTCATCGGCTGGCGACGGCTGAAGCGCAAATTCGGCGAGCGCCAAGCGCCGGCGCGATCGGCGTCGCCGAGCTTGGCGAGATCGAGCCGCGCATGACCACCGTGCTGGTGGCGCCTGACGCCTGGCTATGAGGAGCGCCGCGGACTACTGGCGACGGGCCACCCCCACGGGGCCGACCGAGCCCACCGACCGAGCCCACCGACATGGAACGTCATTTGCGTAATCGGCCAGCGAGGTCGCGCTTCGACGAATTGAAGCCGCCTCGAAGCCTTTTCGATGGTTTGGGGAGCGAGCCATGGTCGATTCGATTGGCGCCGTCGTGGTGGGAACGTTCGGCCTCGCGGCGGAGGCGGCGGCCAAAGGCGCGGCGGGCGCGGCCGTCATCGACGGCTATGACGCCCTGAAGTCTGGCCTTTCCACCTTCGCCAAGAGGGAGATCGCCGAGCTGGAGCCGCGGCCGCGTTCGATCGGAATGCAAATCGCCGTCGCTGAAATCATCGACGCCCAATCGGAGGAGACGAGAACGGCGCTTTGCGTCCTCGCCGCGACGCTCGTCGCCCGGCTGAGGGACGGCGCTCCGGCCGCCGGACTCGACATCGGCCGCCTCGCCGCGCTGGAAGCGCAGCTCAGCGCCCTCGCTCCAAAATAGGGGCCGCCGGCGGCAGCCGCGCGCTGTCGAGATCGGCGCCGTGGAAGCTCGCGCCGGCGACATCCGCGCCGGAGAGATCGGCATCGCCGAGCTTGGCGTGATCGAGCCGCGCATTGCGCAAGCTCGCGCCGGCAAAGCGCGCCGAGGCCAGCACGGCATGGGTGAGATTGGCGCCGGTCAGATCGGCGCCATCGAAGATCGCGGCGGTGAGATCGGCGCGCACCGGAACCATGCCCTGATTGGCCGGATCGGCGCCGAGATCGGCCTCGACCAGCTTCGCCTTCACGAAGCGCGCGCCGCGGCCGCCGCCGATGATGCGGGCGCGCGTCAGATCGGCGCCGGAAAAATCCGCATCGTCGAGAATGGCGGCATAGAGGATCGCGCCGGAAAGATCGGCGCCCGAGAGATCGGCCTCGCGCAGATCGGCGCGGGTGAGATTGGCCTCGCCGAGCCGCGCGCCGACGAGCTTCGCCCCGGCGAGCCGCGCAGCGAAGAGATCGGCGCGCCGAAGGTCCAGCCCCGAGAGATCGAGGCCGGAGAGATCGAGATCGGTGAGCGCCACGGGCTTTCCGGCGGAGGCGGCGATCAGCTGCTCTATATCGGCGCGGCTTCGATCCGCCGCCGCGGCCGCCAGCGGCGCGAGACTCAGGACGACGGCGGCCAAAAGGCGGCTCGCTCGGGCCGAGGACATTATGAAGGCTCCCTCGCTCTGCGTCGCTTCTGCGGCGACGGCGGGCGAGCCTACCCCCGAGACGCCGCCCCGGCTGCGGGAAAGAATGCGCGATGCGCTGGAAAGACGTCCCGCCGCCGGCGCGGCGATCGGCCCCTATTTCCGCGATTGACAGGGCGGCGGCCTTGCCGCCTATAGCCCTGACCCTTTCTGCGGGCCGCCTGCCCGCGACCTCTCGGAGCTGGACGATTTCATGCCGCACACTGGTCTCGAGAATCTCATCACCACCGCCTTCGAAGACAGGGCCAATATCGACGCCTCCACGCAGGGCGACATTCGCCACGCGGTCGAGAGCGCGCTGCGTCTGCTCGATTCGGGCAAGCTGCGCGTCGCCGAGAAGATCGAGGGCGCGACCGGCCCCGGCTCCTGGAAGGTCAATCAATGGCTGAAGAAGGCGGTCCTCCTCTCCTTCCGCCTCAATGATATGAGCGTGATCGAGGGCGGGCCGGGCGGCGCGAGCTGGTGGGACAAGGTTCCCTCGAAATTCGCCGGCTGGGGCGCGGCCGAGCACAAGGCGGCGGGCTTCCGCTCCGTGCCGGGCGCGATCGTGCGTCACTCCGCCTTCGTCGCGCCGGGCGTGATCCTGATGCCCTCCTTCGTCAATCTCGGCGCCCATGTGGACGCGGGGACCATGGTCGACACATGGGCGACGGTCGGCTCCTGCGCGCAGATCGGCAAGAATGTGCATCTTTCCGGCGGCGTCGGCATTGGCGGCGTGCTGGAGCCGCTGCAGGCCGGCCCCACCATCATCGAGGACGATTGCTTCATCGGCGCGCGCTCGGAGATCGTCGAGGGCGTCGTCGTCGGCCAAGGCTCGGTGATTTCCATGGGCGTCTTCATCGGCGCCTCGACCAAGGTGATCGACCGCGCCACCGGCCAGATTCACATCGGCTATGTGCCGCCCTATTCGGTCGTGGTGTCGGGCAATCTGCCGGGCAAGCCGCTGCCGGACGGCTCGGCCGGGCCATCGCTCTATTGCGCCGTCATTGTGAAGACCGTCGACGCGCAGACGCGCGGCAAGACGGCGATCAACGAGCTGCTGAGGGACTGATGGAGCTTCCCTCGCGCGAGCGCCTGAGCTTCCTCTATCGCACGGAGGAGGGACGCCTCGACCGCGCCGGCTGGAGCTGCGGCGCAGCCGGCCTCGTCGCCGCGCTCGTCCCGCTGACGCTGATCTGGCTGGCGCTCTTCCCCTATACGGATCACGACCTCGCGAAGGATCCGTTCTTCGTCTGGCAGACGGTGGCCGCCTACGCCTATCTCACCTTCTATGCGCTGGCGATTCTGCTGATCGCCGTGAGCTTCGTGAATCTCTCGGCCAAGCGCTTCCGCGCGCTCGACCGTCCCGCGCCGCTGCTGCTCGCGGGCCTCCTGCCCTTCGCCGCGCTAGTGGCGGGCGCCATGCACTGGCTGCAGCCGCGCGTCGCCGAGGTGATGCCCTATTGGCCCGTGGCGCTCACCGATCTCGCGCTCGCCGCGGTCGCGCTGTGGGTGGGGTACGAGCTGGGGGTGAGAGAGGGCGGGGAGTGACGGCTCGGACTGAGTCACATATCCCCCACGCGTTGACGCCTCCGCCCGGCGCCCATAGTGTGCGCCCCTCTTCGCAACTGCAACAAAAGCCGCATCATGCCCACGTCCGAGCCTTTGCCCGCCGATCTCCTCGAAGCCGCCCGCGTCTCGCCGGCCTGGCCATTCGAAGAGGCGCGCAAGCTCGTCAAACGCGTGGCCGAGACCGGCCAGACCAAAGTGCTGTTCGAGACCGGCTATGGCCCCTCCGGCCTGCCGCATATCGGCACTTTCGGCGAGGTGGCGCGCACCTCCATGGTGCGCCACGCCTTCGAGGTGCTGACCGAGGGAAAGATCGAGACGCGCCTGCTCGCCTTTTCGGACGATATGGACGGGCTGCGCAAAGTGCCCGACAATATCCCCAATAAGGAGCTGGTCCGCGCCCATCTCGGCAAGCCGCTGACCAAGGTGCCGGACCCGTTCGGCACGCATGAGAGCTTCGGCGCGCACAACAACGCCCGTCTGCGCGCCTTTCTCGACGCTTTCGGCTTCACTTACGAATTCGCTTCCTCGACGGACTATTACACCTCCGGTCGCTTCGACGCGGCGCTGCTGCATATGCTGGCGCGCTATGAGGAGGTGATGAAGATCATGCTGCC
Organism: Methylosinus sp. C49; assembly: GCF_009936375.1. Taxonomy (GTDB): domain Bacteria; phylum Pseudomonadota; class Alphaproteobacteria; order Rhizobiales; family Beijerinckiaceae; genus Methylosinus. The sequence continues at coordinate 198,661 of NZ_AP022332.1, forward strand.
GACGTTCCGCGAGGAGCGCGCAGCGACCTATTCTCCCTTCCTGCCGATTCACCCCGTTACGGGAATCGTCATGCAGGTTCCGCTCGATTCCATCGATACGGCGGCGGGGACCATCTCCTGGCGCGATCCCGAGAGCGGCGAGGCCTTCGTCACGCCGGTCACCGGCGGCCACTGTAAACTCCAGTGGAAGCCGGATTGGGCGATGCGCTGGTATGCGCTCTCGGTCGATTATGAAATGGCCGGCAAGGATCTCATCGATTCGGTGAAGCTGTCCTCGGCCATTGTGCGCGCGCTCGGCGGACGGCCGCCGGAGGGCTTCAATTACGAGCTCTTCCTCGACGAGAAGGGCCAGAAGATATCGAAGTCCAAGGGCAATGGCCTCACCATCGAGGAGTGGCTGACCTACGCCAGCCCGGAGAGCCTCGCGCAATTCATGTTTCAAAAGCCGAGCGCGGCCAAGAAGCTCTATTTCGACGTCATTCCGCGCAATGTCGACGATTACCTCTCTTTTCTCGAGGCCTATCAGCGGCAGGCGTGGAAGGAGCGGCTCGGCAATCCGGCGTGGCACATTCACTTCGGCGCGCCGCCGGAGCCGGAGACGCTCGCCCATGACGGCGACGCCAAGGGGACGGCGATCTCCTTCTCCATGCTGCTCAATCTGGCGACCGTCGCCAACGCCGAGGACCCGTCCGTCCTCTGGGGCTTTCTACGCCGCTATGCGCCGAATGTGTCGCCGCAGAATCATCCGCGCCTCGACAAGCTCGTCGGCTATGCGGTCGCCTACTTTCGCGACTTCGTGCGGCCCGCGAAAAAATATCGCGCCGCCGACGATGTGGAGCGCGGCGTGCTGACGACTCTTTCGCAGACGCTGGCGTCGCTGCCGAAGGACGCCAGCGCCGAGGATATTCAGACCGCGCTCTATGATGTCGCGCGCGCCGTGCCGCGCTATCAGGATTTGAAGGCCAAGGGCGCGACGCCGGAACGGCCGGGCGTGTCGAATGATTTCTTCAACATGCTCTATGAGGTTCTGCTCGGCGAGAGCCGCGGCCCGCGCTTCGGCTCCTTCGTCGCGCTGTTCGGCATTGAAGAAACGCGCGGCCTCATCGCCAAGGCGCTCGCCGGGGAATTGCTCGGCGTCTCGAGCACAGCCCCCTCGCCCTGAGGAGGCCCGAAGGGGCCGTCTCGAAGGGGCGCCCCCTGGAGCATCCTTCGAGGCTTTTTGCGTTCCGCAAAAAGCGCCTCATGATGAGGGGTGGGATTGTCGGAGGAAACATGCGCGCTGCGGATGCGGATATTCTGATCCTGCCGGGGCTCGGCGGCTCCGGCCTCGAGCATTGGCAGACGCGCTGGGCGAAAAAGCTCTCCACCGCGCGCTGCGTGGCGCAGGCGGATTTCGACGCGCCGCGCTTTCCCGAATGGATCGAGACCATAGAGCGCGAGATCGCCGCGGCGACGCGCCCCGTGGTGCTGGTCACGCATTCGCTCGGCGGCGTAGCGGCGCTGCATGTCGCCGCGCGTGGCGGCGACAAGATCGCCGCCGGCTTCCTCGTCGCGCCGCCCTCGGAGCGCGCGATCAACGAGCTCACCGCGATCGACCCCGCCTTTCTGCCGATTCCGCGCGAGCGGCTGCGCTTTCCCGCGCTGCTCGTCGCCAGTTCCGACGATCCTTATGCGGAGGCGGATTTCTCGAGGGCCTTGGCGCAGGACATAGGCGCAGAGCTGGTGGACGCCGGCGCGGCCGGGCATATCAACGCCGATAGCGGCCATGGGCCTTGGCCCGAGGGCTCGCTGCGTTTTGCGGGGTTTTTGTCGAAGCTTTAGCGCACCCCCTCCCTCACCCTCCCCCGCTTTGCGGGAGAGAGAGGCGACGAGGTATCGCTAAGCTTCGATGAAGCGCCGAATGTACCCCCTCTCCCGCGAAGCGGGGGAGGGCTGGGGAGGGGGCCTCAGCGCCCGCGCATCGCCTCGATTTCCCTGCGCGCCCGCGCCTCCAGCGAATCGGCGGCCTCTCGCGTCATCAGCTTGCGCGGCGTCATCACGTCGAGCGTCGCGCCGACGCGCGAGGGGCGTGGCGACAGAAGAAAAATAACGTCGGCGAGTTCGATCGCCTCGCGCAGATCATGGGTGACGATCAGCGTCGTCACATGGCGCTCGTCGATCAGCGCGGCGATGCGCGCGCGCAGATCGCGCGCCAGCGCGTCGTCGAGCGAGACGAAGGGCTCGTCCAGCAGCAGAAGATCGGGCTCGATCGCCAGCGCCCGCGCAATGGCGACGCGGCGCGCGAGGCCGAGCGACAATTCGCCGGGAAAATGCAGCGCATGCTCCTCGAGCTCCAGCGCGGCGAGCAGAGCGGCGAGCGTCTGCTCGCTCGCCAGCGGCGCCGCGATGCGCAGATTGTCGATGACGCTGCGCCAAGGCAGCAGGCGCGGCTCCTGAAACACCACGCCGAGCCGCCCGCCCGCGGGAAGCGTCACCGCGCCGGAAAATTCCGTGTCGAGACCGGCGATGATGCGCAGCAATGTGGTCTTGCCGCAGCCGGACGGGCCGACGACGGCGCCGGCGCGGCCGACGGGAAGCGAAAGCGCGAAGTTTTCCAGCGCTCGCTGCGGCCGGCCGCCGGCGGAAAGATAATCCTTATGCGAAACCCTGACCTCGAGCAGGGCGGCGGCGCCATCGCGAGACATGTCGTTCAAAGGGCTGCACCAGGAGAGTTTCGACGGCGAGCATCAGCAGGACGAAGGGAATCGCATAGGCGAGCAGCAAACGCACGTCGAAAAGCTGAAACGCCATATTGATCTCGAAGCCGACGCCATTGGAGCGGCCGATCAGCTCCACCACCAGCACGATCTTCCACACGAGCGAGAGGCCGGAGCGCGTCGCCGCCGCGATATAGGGCGCGAGCTGCGGCAAGACGATATGCTGCAGCCGCGCGGCCGGGCGCAGGCGGAAGACCTCGGCCATCTCATCGAGCTCGTGATCGAGCGCGCGGGCGCCCTCCCGCATCACGACAATGGCGTTGGGCAGCTTGTTGAGCGCCACCGCGCCCACCGCCGCCGCCTCGGTGAGACCGGCCCAGAGATAGGCCAGCACAATGACCACCAGCGCCGGCAGATTGAGGAGAATGACCAGCCAGGGATCGAACAGCCGATCCAGCGCCGGCCGCCGTCCCATGGCGTAGCCGAGCGCCGCGCCCAGACTCATGGCCAGCAGAAAAGCGGCGGCGACGCGGGCCAATGTCGCCGCGAGATTGGCGAAGAGCGCGCCGCTCTCGGCCTCATGGGCGATCGCCTCGAAGACGGGGAGCGGCCCGGGCAAGCGGCGCGGATCGGAAAACAGCGCCGCGCCCTGCCAGAAAGCCAGCAGCAGCGCCAACGACAGGAGGCGGATCACCGCAGCGCGCTCGCCGCGGGCTCGTAGAAAGTGCCCGCGGGCAAGGTCTTCGCCGAGCCGACTAGCGCCGCGCCGCCGATCTCAGCCAGAGTGGCGTAGAGGCCGGCGGCGTCCTCCCGCTCCTCCGCGACGCTGCGGGCGGGAATGCCCTCCACATAGCTTTTGCGGTAGAGCGCGAGCACGGCGGTGTCCTTGGCCGGAATGCGCTGCAGGGCGACGCGCCAGGCGGCGTCGGAGGCGGCGATCAGATGGCGCGCCTTGTCGATCATGGCGAAGAAGCGCGCCAGCGGCGCTGCGTTGTTCGCGGCGAAGCCCTCGTCGAACACATAGCCGGTGACGACCGGCGCGCCCTTGGCGCCGAGCGCCGTCTCCACCTTGCGCAGATCGATGACGCGGGAGAGGCCGCGCGCCTCGAGATCGGCGGCGAAATTCCAGAATTCGAGCGCGGCGTCCAGCTCGCCCTCGGCGGCCTTTTCGGCGATCAGCGGCGGCGCGCCATAGACGATGGTCGCCGTCTTCTCAAGGTCGACTCCCTGGCGCTTCGCATAGGCGCGCAGCAACAGCCAGCTCTTGTCGAGCGGACCGCCGGCGACGCCGAGCTTCTTGCCGGAGAGATCGGCGACGCTCTTCACCGCTTTGTCGCGCGCCATCAGCGCGCCTATGGCGGTGGAATGCGGATAGAAGGTGAGCTTGGCGCCCTCCGAGCGCTGGCGCGCAACCCACAGCCAGTCGGAGACGACGATATCGACGGAGCCGCTCTGAATGGCGATCTTGGCGGCGTCGGTATTGGCGAGCTCCGTGACCGCCAGCTCGAGCCCCGCCTCCTTATCGAGCCCGAAGGCGGAGACGACGGCGAGCTCCCACACGCCCGAGCCGGTCTTCTGCAGGCCGAGGCGGAGCCGGTCGGCCGCGCGCGCCGGCGCGATGGCGAGAAGCGCGACCAGCGCCGCGAGCAGGAGCTTTTGGAAAATCGGTCGCAAGATGAATCCCGCCTCTCTGAAGGGCGCTCGCGTGAACGACGAGACGGGCGCCTTCACCCTCCCCTCGAGGGGGAGGGTCGGATGGCGAAGCCATCCGGGGTGGGGTCGCACGGCAAAGACTCGGCGAAAACACCCTCTCCCGATCGCCTTCGGCGCTCGGCCTCCCCCCTCTAGGGGGAGGTGGAAACGCCTCTCCCGGCGCCACTTCTCGTTCACCCTGCGCCTCTGTGATGATTATTCACGACGCAGGATAGCACAATTCCCGAGGCGGGCGCGCAAAACGCCCGCGACGCAGCGTCGCTCACGCCGCCTTGCAGCGCCGCAGCCCGCGCCACGCCAGCACGGCGAGCAGCAGGGTCGGCAGCCCCACGCCGCCGGCGAGCGCGGAGGCGACGCCGGCCGAAGCGCTCGCCACATCCGCGCTCGCGGGGAAGCGCGGCAGAGCGGCGTAATCGGCCTGCGTCAACGACTGGCCCGCATGGGCGCGCGACCAGAAGAAATCGCGCCAGCGCTTGTGAAAATCGTCGAGCTGCGCGGAGAATTCCGCATAGCGGCGGTCCCCCGAGCCGGCGATATCGGCGACCGAGCGATACATCAGCAGCGCCGGCGAGAGAAAGGACAATTGGTCGGCGAGCGCGCGCTGGCGGGCGAGCTGCGCTTCGTGCCGCGCCATCACCGCCTCGACGCGCGCATTGGCTGTCTCCAGCACGGCGAGGCGGCGAATGGTGCGCTCCTTCGCGTCGCCGAGCTTCATCTCCGTCGCCGTGGCGTCGGGGTGCTCCTCGGCGTAGCGGGCGAGAGCGGCGTCGCGCTCGCGATCGGCGTCGGTCGCAGCGGCGCGGGCGGCGAGCGTCATCTCCGAGCGCGAGGGCGCCGGATAGAGCGCGTCGGCGAGCGTGTTGACGGCGGCGGGCGCGATCATGGTGAGGCCAGCCCAAACCGCGATGAGCGCCAGCGCATTATAGGCGGAGCTTTTGCCGAAACTGTCGACGACAGCCGCGAGCAACGCCCAAAAGGCGCCATAGGCGAAGATCGCCGCGATGAGCAGCGCGAAGGCGCAGGAAGCGAGCGGCTCGGCCCCGCGCAGAAGATAGACGCCGGCGCATGTCGCCGCGATCATCGCCAGTATCGGCAATCCCGCCCGCGCCGCCAGCTTGCCGAGCAGCACGGCGGTCGGGCTCTCCGCGCTGGCGAGGGTGAGGGCGAGCGTGCCCTTCTCGCGCTCGCCGGCCGAAAGATCGAAGCAGAGCGCGAGAATCGCTAGAGGAAACACGAAGACCAGCACGAAGGCGAGATCGATCGAGCCGCTGGCGAGATGCGCCGGATTCTCGATCTCATCGGCGAAGAGGAAGCTGTCCTTGGTCCCGCTCGTCACTTTGAGCGAGGCGGGGAAAAGATCGCTCTGCCCTGTGGCGACGATCGCGAGCGGCGTCGGCTCCAACGCCGCCACCGCCGCCGCTGAGCCGCCGCCGACGAAGACGGCGTTGCGCGGATCGCGATAGGGCGGCGTCTCGCCCTTCACGCGGCCAGCGTCCAAATCGGCGAGCGTCTTGCGCAGCGCATCGAGGCGCAGCGTCTCGTCGCGCCGCGCATCTTCTATCGCCGCTTTTTGCGCGGCGATGCGCTCGGCGCCGTCGAAAAAGGCGAGCGCGCTCATTGTCGCGATCGCCGCGAGCACGGCCCATGCGGCGGCGTCGCGCCGCAGAAGCCGCCATTCGAACCGCCATGCGGCGAGAAACGCAGAGAGAGTCATGGCGGGCCTCACAAAGGTCTGAGGCGTCGCGCGGCGAAGCCGGCGAGCGCTGCGGTCAGCACGGCCCAGAGCGCGAGCGCGACGAGATCGCCGCGCGCATGGGCGAGCGCGAAGGAAACGGCCGGCGCGGCGTAATCGAAGGAGGGGATGCGTTCCCACATATCGCGTGACGCGACATAGGAAGCGTCGCCATAGCGCGCATTATGGATGAGGTCCTCGCTCGCCGCCGTCTGAATGCGGCGCCTGTGCGCCTCCGCCGCGGTGGCGAAATCAAATTGATGCCAGGAATCCGTTCCCGAGAAGCTCGTCGAGAAGGGCTGCATGGCGAGCGCGGGAAAGAGAAAGCCCGGCGCCGCGCGCAGCCTGTCCTGCGCGTCGAAAGCGGCCTGCAGCGCGCCGAAATGCTTGTCGAAAATGACGAAGCCGTTCTCGTCGTCCTTGCGCAGCGCGAGGCCGCGGAAATTGACCGGCAGATCCTCTATGCGCGAGACGCCATATTGCGCCAGCACGCCGTCGCGAAAGGCGACGAAGGCCGGATGCGTCTCGTCATGGCCGAATGTCTTCTTCTTGTCCTCGGCGATGGCGTTGCGGAATTCGAGCGCGGTGGGCAGCGGCGCGGCGCGCTTGGCGACATCTGTCATCACGCGCGGCGCGAGAAAACAATTGGCGAGCCAGAAGGCCAGCAGAGCGACGAGCGCCGTGCGCGTGGATTTGGCGAAAGCCGACACGCCGAGCGCGAGAAAGACGAAGCCCGCGAGATAGAGGCCATAGCCGAAGGAGAGCGCCAGCAGACGCTCTAGCTGATCGGCGACGGAGAAATCATGATCGGCGAGGAAGAGCGTCGCCAGCACGGCCGCTACGAAAGCGGGAATGAGCAGGACCGAAAGAGCGCCGAGCGCGGCGAGCGCCTTGCCGGCGAGAATATCGACCGGCGAGGCGCCGAGGCTCATCAGCTGGCGCAGCGTGCCGCGCTCGCGCTCGCCGGCGAAACCAGCGAAGCCGAGCAGGATGGCGACGAGCGGCATGATCGTCTGCAGCACGAAAGCGAAGGAGAGGCCGCCGAGCCGCGCGCCGACGCCGGCGTCGCGCGCCGAGCGAAACTGCGCCTCGTTCTGTCTATGCGCCTCCAGCCAGACGGCCTCGCCGACATAGGCGTCGACGCCCGGATCGGCGAGCGCCAGCGGGCTCTGCGGCTTGAATGCGTATTGGCCGAAATGCGCGGCGGCGTGCGGATTCTTCGCGCCCTGCCCCGTCCACAGCGCGCGGTCGGTCGCGGCGGCGGCGGCGCGTTCGCGATCCAGCCGCATATGCTGCGCGGCGCCGAAAGCGAGCGCGCCCAGCATCAGCAGGAAGACGAGGCCGAACAGCCAAGCGAGCCGGCTGTCGCGGCGCAGCTCCGCCCATTCCTTATAGGCCACGGCGCGGGCGACGCGCCAACGGCCGGCTGGCGCCTGCGTCGCAGGCGCTTTCGCGACGACGATCTCGCTCATGCGGCCGCTCCTCTGAACTGCTCGAGATAGGCGCGCTCGAGGCCGAGATGATCGACGTCGTCGGCGCCGAAGACGGAGACGAGCCGGCCCGCCTGCATCACGCCGATGCGCGTGCCGCATTGCTTGGCGAGGAAGAGATCATGCGTGACCATCAATATGGCCATGCCCTGCTTGCGCAGCTTCTCGACCAGAGCGGCGAATTCATTGGCGGCGAGCGGATCGAGGCCGGAGGTCGGCTCGTCGAGCAGCAGCGCCTGCGCGCGCCGCGCGAGAGCGATGGCGACGCCGACCTTCTGCCGCATGCCCTTGGAATAGCTGGCGACGCGGCGGAAGGCCGCCTCCTCCGCGAGCCCGGCCTCTGCGAGCAGCGCCAGCAATTCGTCGCGCGCGTGGCGACGGCCGCCGGAGATCTCGGTGAAATATTCGAGATTCTCGAGCCCGGTGAGCGCGCCATAGAGCATGACGGTCTCCGGGATATAGGCGAGACGCCGCCGCGCCTCGAGCGGCTCGCGCGCCGAATCGACGCCTCCGACCAGCGCGTGGCCGGAAGTCGGCGCGATGAAATTGAGGAAGAGATTGACGGTCGTCGTCTTGCCGGCGCCATTGGGGCCGAGCAGGCAGAAGGCCTCGCCGCCGGGAATATGCAGATTCAGCCGGTCGAGGGCGGGGCGATCCGCCTTGCCCTCATATCTCTTGGTCAGCTCGCGCGCTTCCAACATGCGAAATCGCCTCCCGACGCCGAGGGCTGTTCTCGCAGCTTTCCGCGCATGGCGTGGGAAGTCGCTTCGAAGCGCCCGTCCGACCCGGCATCACATCGGCGCGCGCTCGCATGATACGACAGCGCAGTCACGCCCGATCGGCAGTGCTGGCCTCCGCCCTGTCGTATGCAATTCGTGTAAGTTTTTCATGCCAACGGCTCGCTTGTCAATTGCTCCGCCGCCGATAGCGTCTCCCCGCCGCCGTTGCTTTCGGCCGGCGAAACGACTATCGGGCATTCTCCCGATCGACCGACAGAGGACGCCGCCATGCCCGCCCCTTCCGCCGATGAGCTGAAACGACAGGCGGCCGCCATGGCCCTCGAGGCCGTTACGCCGGGAATGCGGCTCGGGCTCGGCACGGGCTCCACAGCGGCGCATTTCGTCGATCTGCTCGGGGCGAAGGTGAAAGCCGGGCTCGACGTGCTCTGCGTGCCCACTTCCGAGCGCACGCGCGCGCAGGCCGCCGCGCTGGGCGTGCCGCTGGCGACGCTGGAGGAGGCGCCGGAGCTGGACCTCACCGTCGACGGCGCCGATGAGCTCGACGCGAAAATGCGCCTCATCAAGGGCGGCGGCGGCGCGCTGCTGCGGGAAAAAATCGTCGCTGCGGCGTCGAAACGCTTCATCGTCATCGCCGACGAATCGAAGAAGGTCGAAACGCTCGGCGCCTTCCCGCTGCCGGTGGAGATCGATCCTTTCGGCGCGAAGGCGACGCGGCTGCATGTGGAGCGCGTCGCGCGCGATCTCGGCCTCGCCGGGACCGTCGGCCCGCGACTGACGCCGGACGGCCATGTTTTCGTCACCGACGGCGGCCATTTGATCCTCGATTGCGCATTCCGCGCGATTTCCGATCCCGACGCGCTGGCCGATCGTCTCTCCGCCATTCCCGGCGTCGTCGAGCATGGATTGTTCATCGGCCTCGCCACGGCGGCGGTCGTCGCCGGCCGCGACGGCGTTGCAACGCTCGGCCGGCTGGACCCGGCGTGACCGAGCGACGCAAAGCCGCCGAATTGGTTTCACGAGGAGACGTCCCGAGTGATTTTTCGCCTGACGATCGGTTTCGCCGCAATCCTTCTGGCGACCGCCGCCATCGCCGCCGAGCAGCGGCCGAGCGCCGCCCCTGCGGCGGCCGTCTCGCCGCCCGTCGCCTCCGCTCCGACAGTCGCGGCCACGCCGGCGCAGCTGGCGCTGGCGCGAGCGGTTCTCGTCGATTCCGGCGTCGCCTCGTCTTTCCGGCTCATCATTCCGCAATATCTCGAGCAGATCGCCCTTTCGGTGACGCGCACGCGGCCCGAAATGGTGCCGGACCTCAATCTCGTCCTCGCCGCCGTGCGGCCCGAATTCGACAAGAAGGTCGAGGAGATGATCGACAGCGCCGCGCAGCTCTACACGCAGCGCTTCTCGCAAAAGGAGCTCGAGGATGTCGCCGCTTTCTTCAAGAGCGCCTCGGGCCGCAAATATGTCGGCATGCAGCCGGTGCTGATGAGCGACATGTTCGTCGCCATGCAGGCGTGGTCGCAGAAGATTTCCGTCGACATGATGACGCGCGTGCGCGAAGAGATGCGCAAGAAGGGCCACGAGCTCTAGCCGCCCCATGAACGGAGAAATCTGGAGCGGGCGAGCTCTGGCGGGACCCGTGCGGGCCTTTCCCCCTCGGGTCGCAGATTCCGGGGTTCGAAATGGCAGAGCATGATTATGATCTCGTCGTCATAGGCGCAGGCTCGGGCGGCGTTCGCGCGGCGCGCATCGCCGCCGGCTATGGCGCGAAAGTCGCGATATGCGAGGAGTTCCGCATCGGCGGAACCTGCGTGATCCGCGGCTGCGTGCCGAAAAAGCTCTATGTGATGGCGAGCCGCTTCCATGATGATTTCGAGGATGCCGCCGGCTTCGGCTGGCGCGTCGGCGAAGTGGCGTTCGACTGGAAGGCGCTGGTCGCCGCCAAGGAGGCGGAGATCACCCGCCTCTCCGGCCTTTATGCGCAAAATCTTGAGAAGGCCGGCGTCGAGGTCATTCGCGAGCGCGGCATGATCGCCGGGCCGAATGAAGTGTCCTTCGCCGGCGGCAGGCGCGTCTCGACGCGTTACATTCTGGTCGCCGCCGGCGGCGCGCCGACGTTGCGGCCGGACATTCCGGGCCTCGAGCACGCCATCTCCTCCAATGAGATTTTCGATCTGCCGGAACTGCCGAAGAGCCTGCTCGTCGTCGGCGGCGGCTATATCGCCGTGGAGTTCGCCAGCGTCTTCGCGCGATTGGGCTCCAAGGTGCATTTGTCGCTGCGCGCCGATCTGCCCTTGCGCGGCTTCGACGAGAATTTGCGACGTCTGCTGGACGAGGGGCTCGTCGGTGCGGGCATTGAGATTCACCGCGGCGCTCTGCCCACCGCGCTCGAGAAGACCGCGAGCGGACTCGTCGCGACGCTGCAGAATGGCGCGCGGCTCGACATTGACGCCGCTCTGCTGGCGACTGGCCGCGCGCCGCTGACGCAGGGCCTCGGGCTCGAGGCTTCGGGCGTCGCGATGAAGGAGAGCGGCGCGATCATCGTCGATGAGTATTCGCGCACCAATGTTCCGTCCATCTACGCCGTCGGCGATGTGACCGACCGCATCAATCTGACGCCCGTCGCCATTCGCGAGGGGCACGCCTTCGCGGACACTGTGTTCGGCGGCAAGGATGTCCGCGTCAGTCACGAGCTGGTGCCGACGGCCGTGTTCACCACGCCGGAGATCGGAACCGTCGGCCTCGGCGAGGCCGAGGCGCATGCGAAATACGGCCGCCTCGAGGTCTTCGAGACCAGCTTCCGGCCGATGCGCGCGACGCTGTCGAAGCGCGCGGAAAAAGTCTTCATGAAGATTTTGGTCGAGGCCGCCAGCGATCGCGTCGTCGGCGTGCATATTCTGGGGCCGGAGGCGGGAGAGATGGCGCAGCTTCTCGCCATTGCGCTGCGGCTCGGCGCGCGCAAGGCCGATTTCGACGCGACGATGGCGCTGCATCCGACGCTCGCCGAAGAGCTGGTGACGATGCGCACGCCGAGCCGCATCGTCGAATAAAAAAGCGAGCCCGAACGCTCGCGATATCGAGAGGCGATCCGAAAAACTCCCGGATCGCCTCGTCGCCTCACTTCACGAAGGACACATCGAACAGCGGCGGCTCGTCTCCCTCGAAGAATATGCCGCGCTCGCCCTTGTCGCGCCCGAACTCATATTTGGCCGACATCGTGTATGTGCGCTGCGGGAACGGATGGAACAGGAAGTATTTGTAATTGCCGATGTTGTCGATGCCGAAGTCGAAGCTGATGTGCTTGTTCCACTTGTAGTGGATCTTCGTGTCGACGACGAAGAAGCGGTCGAAGCTCTGATAGACGCCATGGGCGATGTCGTTATTGGCGAGCGTCGTCCACATCTGGCCCTGATAACGGGCGGCGACCGTGAAGGCCCAATGATCGTCCGGCCGATAGGTCGCCTGCATGGTGGCCCGCCAATCCGGCACATTGGGCACGCGCTTGCCGGCGACAGAGAGCGCCCAATTGTCGTAGTTCGTGCCGCCCGACGGCGCCCATTTACTGTCGGAAATGACGCGGGCGTTGAGATAGGTCACGCTGCCGACGAGCTCGAGCCCTTTGACGACGACATTGTCCTTGCGCGCCGCCAGCTCGACGCCGCTGTTGCGGACGCGATCGACATTGGTCGTCTGCGAGGCGGTGAAGTTCTGCCCGGTGACGAAAGTGCTCTGCGAGATGATCGCATCGCGCACTTCCTCGTCGAAGAGCGAGACGCGCACGGAGCCGTCCGCGATCTTGCGCTCGACCGCGAGCTCCTTGCTGAGCGCCACTTCCGGCCGCAGATTGGGGTTGGGATTGACCACCGTTCCGGTCGCGCCCGGGATCGTCGTCAGATTATAGAGCTCCTTGGCCGTCGGAAAGCGATTGGCGAGGCCGATCGAGCCGGTGATCGTCCAATCCTCGTCCGGCGTCCATTGCAGCGAGCCCTTGGGCGAGAAGCGCGTGTGATAGAGATTGGGCTGATAGATCGGCAGCATGCTCGCCGCCGTCGCGGTCGAGCCGAAGCCATTGGCTTTGATGCTTCCGAGCGACTGATTATAGCCATCCGTCGCCGCCCAATGCTCCCAGCGGCCGCCGACGGTGAATTTGAACTCCTTCGAGATCTTCCACGAATCTTGCGCCCATAGAGCCTGGGTGCGCGTCGTGCCATTGCCGATCGAGGCCGCGACGCCATAGGACGAGGCCATGCCGCTCGTCCAATCGGTGGTGAGCCAGGTGGGATTGTTCAGATGGAACTGATCCCCATGCAGGCCGAAGCTGATGTCGTGGCCCGCGAGAACGCCGTCTGGCCGCAGAATGCCCTTGAGGTCGAGCAGCGTCCAATAGGTGCCGTTGTAGCGGACATCCTTGCCGGTCGAGGAATAGCCGACCGGCGCGGCCGTGTAGGGCGAGCGCTGATCGGACTGGAGATAGGTGAAATGCGAGGCCGAGACCTCGAAGTCGAAGGGGCCGCCGCTGTTGGATTTCACCGCGAGCGCATTGGTGAGCATTTTCTCCTGCACGCGGTAATAGCCATTGGCGAAGCTCTGCATCGCCGAGGAGCCGATGCTGCCCGTTCCGCTCGTCGCGCCGAAGGCCTGCAGGCCGCCGGAGACATAGGATTGCGGGATAGAGGTTCCGTCATTGCTCCAGAAGCCGAGCGTGTAGGTCGCGCGAATGGTCGGCGAGAAGTCGTAGGCCAATTTCAGCTTGGCGTTGACCTGATCGTTCTCGAGATTGCCGGTGGCGCCGAGAACGGTGGCCGGCCCGCCGAATTTTGTGTTGCCGAAATAGGCGCCCGGCCAGCCATAGAGGCTGCTCGACGTCACATAGGTGAGCGGCTGCGTCGTGCCATGGGCGTAATTGCCGGTGAGGAACCAGGAGAAATCGCCGATCTTGTCGCCGACGGAGGCGCTCGTCACCTCGGTGTGGAACAGTCTGCTCGTTCCATAGAGCGAGAAGTCTTGCAGCGAGACGCTCTGCTTGGCGGTGACTTCCAGCTTGTCGGGCATGCGCGTGGTGATCTGCAGCACGCCGCCCATCGAATTGCCCGGATATTGCGCCGAGAACGGCCCGTAGAGCATGTCGACGCGCTCGATCTCTTCCGGCGCGACGAGGCCCCAGCGCGGCGCGCCGATGCTGTTGTCATTGCCGATGAGGGCGGTGAGCAGGAGATCGTCGGCATAGACGAGGCTGCGGGCGCTCGACGAGACGCCCCAGGTGCGCGTCTGCAGCACGGCCTGCGTGTCGCCATTGTTGCGTTTGCGCACGAACAGGCTCGGCAGATATTTGACCACGTCTTCCGTGTCGATGACGTTGATCGTCTCGTCGATCTGCTTGCGGGTCACGCTGGCGACGGTGTTCGGCAGATCGAATTTCTGCACGAAGGCCGGCTTGCCGTCCGGCAGAGTGGGCGACCACACGGAGGCCGGCGCCGGCCGGCGCGACTGCGCGGGCTGCCCCTCGCCGCTGATGTCGATCGTCGGCAGCGACTCCTGGGCGCGGGCCGGGAGAATGGCGGCGGAGCAGACGATGAAGAGCGCGCCGGCGGAGACGCCGCGCAGCAGATGGTGGCGATACATTTGTGATGTCCTTCCCTGACGCCCTCTCTTCGAGGGCGCGCGTCGAATTGCGGCGCTTTTTGCGCCGCGGCTTTGTCGCGTCAGGAGAAGGGAGGCGGCGCGCGGGTCGGCGCATTGTCGTCGTCGCGCGAGAAAGGCGCGCCGGCGAAGGCGAAGATGGCGCCGGCGGCGTGCGCGCGAGGGGGCTGCGTCGCCACCCACGCCATTGTGGTCAGAAGCGGGGGCGCCCCGGCGCCGAGCTCGCAGAAAGCGCAGCCGCCATGCCGATGAGATTGGTCGCTTTTGGGCGCTTGCTTGCCGATCTCAGCGGATGGCTCGCCCGCCTCGACATGGGCGACGAGGCAGAGGCGCGCCGCCTCGCCATGCGCGCGCATGCCGCCGAGAGGCGCGGTCAGCGCCTGGCCCAGCAGGGCGAGAAGGAAGAGGAGCTTGGCGATCGCCGCCATCGCGCGCGTTAACTCTATCGATAAACCAGCTTCGAATTAGCGCGCTTCGTCAAATAATTCCAAGACCCCGCAGATTGTCAGAAGTTAAAAAATCCGTTAAGAGACATTTATGTCACACACGGGGGGACAGCGCAGAGAAATGCGCGCGATCTGCGCGATCGCCGCTGTTTGCGCGCTCATTTTCGCCCTCCTCGTTTCTGGCGCGCCGCATCGCGTTGCGAGCGCGCCCGCCGATGGACGCGCGGGCGCGCAGGTCGCCGCCCGCAGCGTGTGCCATGACGTGCTCTCCGATACGCGCGACGGAACGCCGGACAGTCCTGTCAAGAAAGGCGCGCGATGCCCCTGCTGCCTCGCCGCGCATTCTGGTCCGGCCGTTCTTCCCGACCGCATCTCGGTCGCCCTGCGCCGCGAGACCGCGGCGCGTCCCGCGGTCTATCGCGCCTTCGCCGCCGCGCCGCCGCCTTTTGCTTTGTCGCAAGCCGTCAATGGCGCCCGAGCGCCGCCCGCCGCTGGCGTGGCTCTCTCCTGACGACAGTCCGATTCCGCGCCGATACGCGCGGGAGCGACGAAAAGGGTTTCGACGGCGCCTCCCCGTTCGAGCGAATCGCCGCCGTCAGACGAACAAAATAATCAACAACAACAAACGCTGATCGACGGCGGCCGCCGTGCGATCGGGGAACCCCAAGCGCGAGTGCGTCCTATGGATTACGGCTCAATTTCTCCTGTCACCATGTTCCTGAACGCCGGCCCCGTGGGCAAGGTGGTCATGGCCGTCCTGCTGCTGGCGTCGGTCTGGACCTGGGTGCTGATCGTCGAGGGCGTCGTCGCCGTCGCGCGCATCGGCAAATCGGCGCGCGCCGCACGCTCGGGCGGCCCGGCCGGTCTGCTCGCGCCGATCGAGGCCGCCGGCGAGCACGCCGCCTCCTTCGATCTTCCCGGCGAGTCCATCGGCGAGAAGCGCGAGCGCGTCGCCGAGATCATGAGCCGCGTCGGGCGCGAGCTGATGACCAAGGCGGAGGGTGGCCTGCCCAATCTCGCCGTCATCTCCTCTGTCGCGCCCTTCGTCGGCCTGTTCGGCACCGTCTGGGGCATTATGACCAGCTTCGCCGGCATCGCCCAATCGCAAGACACCAGCCTCGCGGTGGTCGCGCCGGGCATCGCCGAGGCGCTCGCCGCCACCGCCTATGGCCTCGCGGCCGCCATTCCCGCTTCGGTCGGCTATAACCGCATCGGCGCGGCTTTCGCGCGCGCCGGCCAGCAGGTCGCCCATTATGTCGAGGACAAGGCGCTCGACGCCACCAGCGGCCACATCGTGACAGCTAGAAAGCGGGAGGCCGCGTGATGGCCGGACTTCCGACGCGCTTCAAGAATGGCGACAGCCTCTATCAGCCGCTCGCCGAGATAAATGTGACGCCGCTCGTCGACGTCATGCTGGTGCTGCTCATCATCTTCATGGTGACGGCGCCTCTGCTCGCCAAGGGCATGAAGGTCAATCTCCCGCAGTCCAAGGCGGCGCAGCCGCTCAATCCCAAGGAGCCGATCGTCGTCGCCGTCTCCAAGGACGGCAAGGTGGCGCTCGGCGCCGATGAAGTTTCGCCCGAGGCGCTCGTCGACGGCATCAAGGCGATGATGGGCTCCGACACGAGCCGCATCGTTCATGTGCGTGGCGACAAGGAGGCCAATTACGGCGAGGTGATCGCCGTGATGGACAAATTGGCGACCAATGGCATCACCCATATCGCCATACTCACCGACTCGCGGCCCAAGGGCGCGGCGACGCCGGCCGCAGCCGCTGGAGCGAAGCCCGCTGCGGCGAGCCCGGCCGCTCCTGCGGCGGCGATTCCTGCGGCGGCGGTTCCCGCGGGAGGGGCGGCGAAATGACGGATGCGATCCTCTCCTCCTTCGAGCACGAGCGGACGCCCATCGGCGCCCCGCCGCCCGTCAGACCCGGCTGGCTGCGGCCGGCGAGCTTCGCAGGCGTCATCGTCGCCCATGCGGCGATCGGCTGGCTTCTGCTGAAACTCGCGGTGCCGAGCATCGCCAGCCTCGACTCGGTCAGCATGGAGCTCATCCCGCAGGGCGATTTCTTCGAAGCGCAGGAAGTGAGCGCCGCGGAAGAGGAGCCGCCGCCGCCCGAGGAGATCGAGCAGCCCGATCTCGCTATTCCGCCGCCGCAAGTGATGGCGCCCGATGCGCCGTCGCTGCCGCAGCAGAAAGAGATCGTCGAGAAAAAGAAGAAGATCGTCGAGAAGAAGAAGGACGTCGACCGCGATAAGAAGCGCGAGGCCGTCGCTCAGCGCAGGTTGGGCGCGCCGGAAGGGCAGTCACAGAGCAATGGCATGTCGCAGAGCGCCTATAAGGCGCTGCTCGCGGCGGCGATCCGCAGCCACACGCCCGGCACAGCAGGGCTCGGCGAGGGCACGGCGCAGTGCACCTTCCATGTGACAGCCGGCGGCGGCATCACCAGCATCTCGGTCTCCGGCTCGTCGCCCGCCCATGCCGCTCTCGCGCGGCGAATATTGGGCTCGGTCCATGCGCCGCCGCCTCCCGGCGGATCGTTCGTCGCAAGTCAGAGCTTCCACTTCCACGCCAACTGACGCGACGAAAAGATCGAGAGACGCGAAATGAGATTGTCATCGCTGACGATCGCCGGTCTGATGTCCGTCTCCGTCCTCGCCGCAGCAGACGCCGCCGCAAAGCCGCGCGCTCCCGCGGAGCCGGCGGCGAATGCGTCGGCTTCGGCGGCGGATCACATGTACAAATCGCTGCTGGCGCAGGCGATCCGTCGCCACACGCCACGGCGAGTGACCATCGGCCGCGGCGCTGCGATTTGTAAATTCCTCGTCGGGAAAAGCGGCGGCATTACGATCATCGCCGCCTCGGGCTCATCGCCCGCTCACGCGACCCTGGCGCGGCGGATCATCGAATCGCTCCGCGCGCCGCCGCCGCCCGACGGGGCCTTTGTCGCCTCCCAGAGTTTTCACTTCAACTGAGCGCAAAAAAAGATCGAGGGACGTTCAATGAAAAGAATCGCGATATTGATGATCGCCGGGCTCGTCTCCGGCTCCGCTCTCGCGGTCGAGGGCGAAGCGGCGGCTCCCGCCGCGGCCGAATCCGCCGCCTCGCCTGCTCCCGCTCCCGCAGTGGCCGAGCACAAAGCCACGGAAGCCAAGCCCAAGGCAAAGCCGCAAAAGGCCGCCGACAAGGAAAAGAGCAAGGACGCGGACAAGAGCAAGGACAAGAAGCAAGCCGAGAAGGCGAAGCCCGCCCTCTCCAAGCAGGCCTATGTCAAGCTGCTCGCCGCCGAGATCAAGCGCCACACGCCGAAGGCCTCCGACGCGCAGACCGGCTCCATCCATGTCGCCTTCACGATCGGCGCCGGCGGCCGCGTCGTGTCGCACAAGGTGCAGAGCGCCTCCAATCCGGCGCTCGAGCCCGTCGTCAATCAAATCCTCGCCGCGGTTCACACCGTGTCGCCGCCCGGCGGCTCCTTCTCCGCGGTGCAGGAATTCAACTTCCACTGATTGGCGGGAAGATTCATGAAATCCTCGGCCCTCGCGATAGCGCTCTTCCTCTGCGCGGGGGCCGCCCTCGGCGCCGAGTCGCGGCAACCGAATGTTTATGTCGCGCTCGTGAATGCGACTTTGGCGAGACAGAGCTTTCCGGCGCCGCATCCCGCAGGACGGGTCGACGCGGAGATCGAGATAGGCGCGGACGGATATGTCGTCTCCTCCCGCCTGCGGGGTTCCGATGCGCGCCTCGTGACGTTGACGCGCGACAGGCTGGCGCGAGTCAGCCTGCCGCCTCCGCCCCGTGGACAATGCCACCTGCGCTATCGTTTCGTTTTCGTGCGTGAAGGACAGGCCAGATGAGACGCTCGATCTTTATTCTCGCTTTCACCATGCTCGCCTGCGCGGCTCAGGCCGCGGGCGACGCCAATGGTCCGGCTCCGGCGGCGCAGGCGCCCTCCGGCCTCTCGCAGAGCAAGTTTCTCGGCCTGCTCTATAGCGAGATCGCCAAGCGCACGCCGATGGCGAGCCCCGCCGGCCCCGGCTCGGCGACGGCCAGCTTCCACATCGACGCCGCCGGCAAGGTCGACAAGGTGACGATCGCTCAGTCGAGCAGTCCGAAACATGCGGAGATCGTCCGCAAGATTCTCTCCGGCTTGATCGCCCCGCCGCCGCCCGGCGGCTCCTTCGACGGCTCGCAGCGATTCAACTTCCACTGACGCGGCGACGGCGCGCGCCGTCCATTGCTTCCGATCCTCCTTCGCTGAGAAAGACATCGCCATGAAACGCGCCGCGCTCGCCCTCCTCGCCCTCGTCGCCGCATCGAGCGCTCTCGCGCAGGAAAAAGCCGGCCGCGAGGAGAAAATGGGCAAGATGGCCCATGCCGCGCCGCCCGCCTGCGCCGATCCGCTGCCCAAATGCGCGGTCAGCGCGACGCCCTCCTTCGGCGCCGATGGACGGCTGTGGCTGACCTATTCTGGCGCCGGCAAGGTCTATGGCGCGGTTTCCAGCGACAATGGCAAGAGCTTCGCCCCGCCCTTCGTCATCGCGGCGCCGGCCGGAACGCTGGACGACAATGGCGAGGCGCGGCCCAAGATCGTCGCTCTCGCCGATGGGACTCTCGTGGCGAGCTTCACCACGCGGCCCGAGAAGAGCTATGAGGGCACGGTCTTCGTCACGCGCTCGACCGACGAGGGCAAGAGCTTCGCGCCGCCGCAGCCGCTCGTCGACGACAAGGGCCAGCGCTTCGAGACCTTCATCGTCGGCCCCCAAGGGCGCCTCTTCGCCGCCTGGCTCGACAAGCGCGACGCCGCCAGAGCGAAAGCCGCCGGCGAGAGCTTCGAGGGCAGCGGCGTCGCCGTCGCCTGGTCGGACGATGGCGGCAAAAGCTTCTCCGGCAAGAGCATTCTGCTCGATCACAGCTGCGAGTGCTGCCGCATCGGCGCGGCGCTCGACCGCGACGGCCAGCCCGTCTTCATCTGGCGCCATGTGTTCGAGAATAATCGCCGCGACCATATGGCGGCCAAGCTCTCCGCCGATGGCAAGACGCTGACCGGCTCGCGCGTCAGCCTCGACGATTGGGCGACCACTTGCCCGCATCAGGGGCCGGCGATGGCGATCGACGCCGCCGGACGTTGGCACATCGCATGGTTCACGCGCGGCAAGACGCGCCAGGGCCTGTTCTATGCGCGCAGCGAGGATGGCGGAAAGAGCTTCTCCGAGCCTCAGCGCATCGGCGACGCCGAGCGCGCGCCGCAGCGTCCGCAGCTGCTCGTCGTCGGCGACAAGCTCTATCGCGCCTGGAAGGAGTTCGACGGAACGCTGACGACGATCCTCGCGCAGAGCTCGCGCGACGGCGGCGAGAGCTTCGACGCGCCGCGCGTGCTGGCGCAGACGGCGGAAGCGTCGGACCATCCTCTGCTCGTCGAGAGCAAGGGCGTCGCCTATCTCTCCTGGCTGACGCAGCAGGAGGGCTACCGGCTGATTGCGCTGGAGCGCGGCCACGCCGCCACGCCGGCGCCAAAAGCCACCGCCGGGCTCGCGACGAAGCGCTGAGCCGCCGCGCCCCTACGGACAAGACCGGATAGATCGCTCGGCCTTCTGCGCGCTATGTCGGTGACGCCTGCGATGCGCCGCGGGCGCAGCGAGAGCGCCGCCTTCGATGAAGCGATCGATCATCTTCGGCGTGGAGAGCGTCGCCCGCGGCCTCGGCCGGCTGGAGCCGCGACACATCCTCGCCTATCTCGTGGTCGCCTTTCTCTCCTGGCGCATCGTCGCCCATGGGCTCTCCGCTCTGCTGGCGCCGCATGATCCACGCAAGGCGCTGACCTTCGACGCCGCCGATCCGACGACGCTCATGCAGCTGGCGCAGCGCGAGCTGGCGCAAGACGACAAAGCGCGCGCGAAGAAGGCGCGCTCGATCGCGGCGCGGCTTCTCGCCGTCGATCCGCTCGCGCCCGGCGCCTTGTCGCTCTACGGCAAAGTGGCGGAGCGGCTCGGCGACGCGGAGCGCGCCGAGCGCATTCTGCGTCTCGCCGCCGCGCATCTGCCCATCGATCTCGTCGCGCATGTCTGGCTCTATACCAGCGCGCTCGCCAATGGGCGGCTGCTCGAGGCGCTGGATGAGCTGGACATATTGCTGCGTGCGCGTCCGTCGTTGGCGCGACAGCTCGCGCCGTCCTTGCAGGCGACGCTGGGCGGCGGCGCGGCGGTGGAGGACCGTTTCTTTCGGCAGCTGGCGGCGGCTCCGCCCTGGCGCGCAGCCATGCTCGCAGAGCTCGCGCCCATCATCCAGAATCCGAATGTGCTGCTTCGTCTCTTCGGAAGTCTGAAGACGTCCAAGGCGCCTCCATCCGATGAGGAGATGGGTCCGCTTCTGGCGCGGCTGCTGCACGACGGACGCTATGACGAAGCCTATGCGGCCTGGCTCGCGCATCTGCCACAGGAGCGGCTCGGCAAGCTCGGCCTGCTCTATAATGAGAGTTTTCAATATCCGGTCTCTAATCTCCCCTTCGACTGGACATTCACGCCGACGAGCGGCGCGACGATCGCGCTGACCGAAGAAAGCGAACGCAAGACGCTGAGCGTCGAATTCTCCGGCGCGCGCGTCTCTTTCGGACACGTGAGGCATATGCTCATGCTCGCGCCCGGGCGATACGCATTCTCCGGCGCCGCTGGAACCGACGATCTCGACAATGAGCTGGGGCTGCGCTGGCGAATCTATTGCGCGGCGAATCCGTCGCAGACTCTGGCGACGACGCGGCTATTGAAGAAGACCACTCCGCTGCGCGTGTTTCGTACCGAGTTCACGGTGCCGAGCGAAGGTTGCGATGCGCAATGGCTCAAGCTCGAAATTCCGGTGCGAATCGTTTCCGACGCCGATGTCAGCGGCAGCGCGCACTACGTGAATCTCGCAGTTGAAAGTCTCGCGAGCGCGTCTAGCTCGAGCAATGCGGCAGGCGCCATCGTGCATGACCGCAAATAGACCGGCGATAGCGCCAATGCTAACGTCGATTCACGCCCCGCTCGGGCGATTTGGCTAATCGGGGGTTTCAATGAAGAGAATTTTTACGACGATCGCCATTTTCGGCTGCTGCGCGCAAATGGCTCACGCCGAGAGCGCGGCCGTCGGCGCGCAGCCGAATCAACGCCGCGGCGTCTGCGCCGTCGGCGAAGCGCGCCTGACGAATGTGAAGGGCGGCGTGCTTCTGTCGCGCGGCGGCTCGTTCACGGAGCTGCGCGACGCCGCGTCCTTGTCGCCCGGCGATCGCGTTCTCGTGCGTGAAGGCTCCGCGAGCATAACGCTCGGCGATAAGACGGCGGTGCGCGCCGACGCGGGCGCGATGGTGACCATCGCCGAAAACGACGGCGCGATTTGCGCGAAGCGCGTCTCGTCCAATCCCGCGACCGTCGCCCAGGAGAGCTCTTTCGATCCGGGGCCTTATGTCGCCGGCGGCTTCGCGGCGATCATCGTTGGCGTGGGCGTCGGCGTCGGCGTCTCCAACACAGGCAACAACAACGACGATCAGCAGCGCAACGCCGCGCTTCTGCTGCTGCAATCCTTGAGCAATTGACGCGAGCGCGCGCCGCTCATGCGCAAGACCGAGATTCTCTGCGGCGTCGCCCTGGCGGCGTCGCTGATCTTCGGCGGCGCGACGCAGAAAGGCGGCGTCTCGGATGTCGTTGTTCAGCTCGCGGCGCTTCCGCTGCTGGCGCTCGTCTTGCCGGACATAGGCAGGAGCCTCGCGGGGCGCGGTTGGATCACGGCTTTGCTCGGCGTCACCGTCGCCGTTCCGCTGCTGCAGCTCATTCCGCTCGCGCCCTCGGTTTGGAGCCTGCTGCCTGGGCGCGACGCCGTCGCCGACACCTATCGCATCGCCGAGCTTTCTCCGCCATGGCTCGGCCTTTCCGTAGCGCCATGGGCGACGTCGATCAGCCTTCTCGCTCTGACCGCGCCGATCGCCATTTTTCTCGGCGTCTTGTCCTGCCACGCCGATGAGCGGCAACGCCTGATGCTGCTCGCCACAGGCATCGGAACGGCGACCGTCCTGCTCGAGGTGATGCAGGTTCTGCAGGGCCCGAAAACCACGCTTCACTTTTACAGCGCCGCCGACGTCGGCCTCTTCGTCAATAAAAATCATACAGCGGCCCTTCTCTATTCGGTGACGCCGCTCGCCGCCTATGCGCTGGAGCGATATTTGTCGCGGCGTTCCGTCTATGGCGTGCTGGCGATGTTCGCGCTGTTCATGCTGTTCACGCTCGGTCTCATGATGACGGGCTCGCGCGCGGCCCTGCTGTTCGGCCTCGTCTCGGCGGCGCTCTCCTATGCGCTCATTCTCGGCGACCGGCTCGGCCATGCGAGAGCCGACAAGGCGGCGATCTATTTCGTCATCGCGCCAGCGCTCATCATCACCGGCCTGCTGGCGCCCTATTTCGGGCTCGCGCAAATCATCGACCGGTTAGCGGGCCAGGATATCGCCGCCGATACGCGCTGGACCGTGCTCCGCGTCTCCTTCGAGACGGCGCAGGCGTTCTTCCCCATCGGCTCCGGCCTCGGCACATTCGATCGCGTCTATCCACTATACGAGCCGACGAGCATGATCCTCCCCGCGATCGTCAATCACGCGCACAACGATATTGTCGAATTGGCGATGGAACTCGGGCTCGTCGGCGTTCTGCTCGTGCTCTGTTGGCTCGCCGCGATGCTGATCGCCGCCTTGCGTAATTTCAGCGAGGGCAGTGCGACATTGAGAAAAGAGCGCTTCGCCGCTCTCATCGTCGTCGGGCTGCTGTTCGCGCATTCGACGATCGACTATCCGCTGCGAACCTCGGCGCTCGCCGCCGTCTTCGCGATGTGCTGCGCCGTCATCTTCAAGAAATCGAGCCACGCCGCGCGCCGCGACGAGCATGCGTCGCGGCGAACGGAGCTCGTCCACGAGCTATGAGCGCGCGGCGCGGCTCTGTGGCGCTCGCTCTCATGCTCGCCGGATGTCAGGGCGCGCCGCTGGCGACGCCGCGCGACGCCGGCGGCAATTTGCGCGCCTATATCGACGAGGCGCGCCGGCTCGACGCGCGCGGCGCGCCGAAAGCCATTCGCGGCGTCTGCGCTTCCGCCTGCACGATCTTTCTCGGCCTGCGCAATGTCTGCGTGGAGCCCGGCGCGCAATTCTGGTTCCACGCTGCGCATCTGCCCGATGATCCGCGCCCCGACAGTCTCGGCTCGCTCGAGATGCTCGCCTTCTACCCCCCGCGCGTGCGCGAGTGGGTCATGCGATCGGGCGCGCTCGACAGCACGGATTTCGACAAGGCCAAGATGCTCTCCGGCGAAGCGCTCATCGCCATGGGCGTGCCGCCTTGCCGGGACGCGGCACTGTAGAATCTCCCCGCGACGAGTGTCGAGGCCAGTCTCCAGACTAGCAGGCGGCGACCTGCTCCGACGTCAATTTGACCTTCACCGGACGGCTGAGCAGCTCCATCAGCACGGTGACGCGATCGCGCTCGTCGAGGTCGATGATCGTGGCGACGAAGTCTTGGAACGCACCGCCAGCGATGCGCACCGTCTGGCCGATCTCGAAGGAGCGCGACGGCGCGACGATCACGCCGTCGATCTCTCTTATTTTCAAATCTTCGATGAAATCTCCGGGAAGAAAGCTCGGCTGCTCGCCGGAACGAACCAGCGTTCTCACGCCGAAGGTCGAGCAGATCGGCCCCCAGCGCGTGTCGGCCGCGAGCTCCACGAAAACATAGCCGGGAAACAACGGCCGCGAGACCTCTCGCGTGCGACGCGCATGACGCACGCGCTCGAGCATGAAGGGGCAATAGGCATGGAATTGCTGCCGCATCAGATTTTCGAGGGCGAGACGTTCTCGGTGAGGATGCGTGTTCACCACCGCCCAGCCGCGCGCGCGGCGCATGGAAAGGTCTTCGACGATATCTTCCATATCTCGACACGACGCCATGAGGAACCTCGACTGCTGCAATGAGACGAAGACATAATTTCTCGCTCCGATGCGGAGACCGCGCCGGCTGCGATAATGATTGGAACTCGAGAATGCGCCGACGCGCGCTTCGCGTCGGAAGGTCAGGCGCTCTTCACGAGCGGCGGCTCGATAATCATCATGATCAATCCGCTTTCTGTCGACGCAATGCGGCGATCATATACGGCCCGGTAACAAATTGTAAACGCCCGCCGCCTCGTGGAGGTCGCGCCGAGCCTGCGTGATTATCCGCACTGGACAAAGCTCTCGAGCACCATCTTGCGTCCGGCCTTGTCGAAATCGACCTGCAGCTTGGCGCCGTCGACATTGACCACTGTGCCCGGCCCGAACTTCTGGTGAAACACGCGCGCGCCGATCGCAAAGCGTGCGCTCGCGGAGGATTTCGCCAGCACTTCGCCCTCTATGGTCAGCGGCGCGCGGCGTGAGGCGGGTTTGCTCGCGCCGCTCTCGCGCGCGGTTTGCGCGCGCTTCCATCCCGGCGTCGAATAGCTCGAGCCATAGCTGTCCATATTGGCGAAGCGCGACACGCCGTAAGAGCCATATTGCGAGCCGCCGGAGGCTTCCTTCACCTCGACATTGGCGGCCGGCAGATCGTCGAGAAAACGCGAGGGCAGAGTCGTCTGCCACAGGCCATGAATGCGCCGATTTGTCGCGAAGAAAATCTTCAGCCGCCGCTTGGCCCGCGTGATGCCCACATAGGCGAGGCGGCGCTCCTCCTCCAATCCGGCGCGGCCATTGTCGTCCAGCGAGCGCTGATGCGGAAACAGGCCTTCCTCCCAGCCGGGGAGATAGACGGTCTCGAACTCGAGCCCTTTGGCGCCATGCAGCGTCATGATCGACACGCGCCGCTGATCGGCGGCCTCATCCGTCTCCATCACCAGCGACACATGCTCGAGAAACCCCGAAAGATCGGGGAATTCTTCCATGGCGCGCACCAGCTCTTTCAAATTCTCGAGCCGGCCCGCCGCCTCTGGCGTCTTGTCGTCGCGCCACATTTGCGTGTAGCCGGATTCGTCCAGCACCATCTCGGCGAGCTCGTTCTGCGGCGTCGTCTCGATGAGGCTGCGCCAGCGATCGAAATCGGCGATCAGCGCGCGCAGCGTCGCACGCGGCTTGGGCTTCAGCTCTTCCGTCTCGACGATGACGCGCGCCGCCTGCATCAGCGGCGCGCTCTCGCGGCGGGAATATTCGTGCAGCACTTGCAACGTGGCGTCGCCCAATCCGCGCTTGGGCGTGTTGACGATGCGCTCGAAGGCGAGATCGTCGAAAGGCTGCGCGACGCAGCGCAGATAGGCGAGCGCGTCGCGTATCTCCAGCCGCTCGTAGAAGCGCGGGCCGCCGATCACGCGATAGGGCAGGCCGAGCGTGATGAAGCGCTCCTCGAACTCGCGCATCTGGAAAGACGCGCGCACGAGAATGGCGATCTCCTCGAGATCATGCCCCTTGCGCTGCAATTGCTCGATATCTTCGCCGATCGCGCGCGCTTCCTCCTCGCTGTCCCACACGCCGGTGACGCTGGGCTTCTCGCCATCGGCGCCTTCGGTGAACAGCGTCTTGCCGAGCCGTCCCTCATTGCGCGCGATGAGATGCGAGGCGGCCGCGAGAATATGCCCCGTGGAGCGATAATTGCGCTCCAGCCGCACGATTTTCGCGCCGGGAAAATCCTTCTCGAAGCGCAGAATATTCTCCACCTCGGCGCCGCGCCAACCGTACACGCTTTGATCGTCGTCGCCGACGCAGCAGACATTGTGCCGCCCCTGCGCGATGAGGCGCAGCCAGAGATATTGCGCGGTGTTGGTGTCCTGATATTCGTCGACGAGAATATATTTGAAGCGCTGCCGATAGTCGTCGAGCACATCGGCGTTCTCGCGAAAGAGCCGCAATGTCTCGAGCAGAAGATCGCCGAAATCGACGGCGTTCAGCACCTTCAGGCGCTCCTGATAGAGCGCGTAGAGCCTCTTGCCCTTGCCGTCGCCGAAGCTCTGCGCCTCGCCGAGGGGGACCTGATCCGGCGAGAGGCCGCGGTTCTTCCAGGCGTCGATCTGATGCGCGAGGCCGCGCGGCGGCCAGCGCTTGTCGTCTATGTTCTCGGCCTGCAGCACCTGCTTCATCAAGCGGATCTGATCGTCGGTGTCGAGAATGGTGAAATTGGATTTGAGCCCCGCCAGCTCGGCGTGGCGGCGCAGGATTTTCGCGCTGATCGCGTGAAACGTGCCGAGCCATTGCAGCGCCTCGGCGCCGGGGCCGGCCAAGCTCTCGATACGCTCGCGCATCTCGCGCGCGGCCTTGTTGGTGAAGGTGACGGCGAGGATTTCCCAAGGCCGCGCCCGTCCGCTCGAGAGTATGTGCGCGATGCGCGTCGTCAGCACGCGCGTCTTGCCCGTGCCGGCGCCGGCGAGCACCAGCAGCGGACCGTCGATGGTCTCGACGGCGGCGCGCTGCTCGGGATTGAGCGCCTCCAGAAAGCGCCCCCGTCCGGCGAGCGCAGCGGCGCGCGCGGCGAGCCCTCCCTCGAGCGGCGTGAAGTCTTCCGGCGGCGCTTGACGTGACAAGGCGATTCTCCTTCGAAGCGGGGAGAATATAGGAGAACGGAAGGCGAATCACCGTCCGATTCTCGATATGCCCCGAATGTGGAGACCGCGAAGGCGCGCATCACTCCTTCGGGAAATCCAGCCGCATCTCGCGATAGCGCTCGGGGTCGTCGGCCCAGTTCTCGCGCACCTTCACGAACAAAAAGAGATGCACCTTCTGCTCGGCGGCTTCCGCGATCTCGCGGCGAGCGGCTTGGCCGATCGCCTTTATGGTGCGGCCGCCTTCGCCGATGACGATCTTCTTCTGCCCGTCGCGTGTGACATAGATCGTCTGCTCTATGCGCGCCGAGCCGTCCTTCTGATTTTGCCAGGAATCGGTCTCGACCGTCGATTGATAGGGCAATTCGTCGTGCAGACGCTCGAATATCTTCTCGCGCGTGATCTCGGCGGCGAGCAGCCGCAGCGGCGCGTCGGAGAGTTGGTCCTCGGGATAGAGCCAGGGCGAGGGCTTCATCAGCGCGGCGAGCTTGGCTTTGAGATCGGCGACGCCATCGCCGTTCAGCGCCGAGATCATATAGGTCTCGATGAAATTCGCCTTTTCCGTCAGCGCCGCCGTGAGCGCCAGCAGCGAATCGCGCGGCGCCAGATCGATCTTGTTGAGCGCGAGAATCTTCGGCGCGGAGAGCTCGGCGAGCTTGGCGACGATCTCCTCCACCTCCGCGACGAGGCCGCGGCGCGCATCGACGAGCAGCACAATGGCGTCGGCGTCGCCGGCGCCGGAAATGGCGCTCGCCACCATGGCGCGGTCCAGCCGGCGCTTGGGCGCGAATATGCCGGGCGTGTCGACCAGAATGATCTGCGCCTCGCCTTCAAGCGCTATGCCGCGCACCAGCGCGCGCGTCGTCTGCGCCTTGCGCGAGACGATCGACACTTTCGCGCCGACGAGCTGATTGAGCAGCGTCGATTTGCCGGCGTTGGGCGCGCCGACGAGAGCGACGAAGCCACAGCTTGTTTCGGTCACGAGAATGCGCCTTTCGATGTTGGCCTTACGGCGAATACAATCCCCTCATCCTGAGGCGCTTTTTGCGGAACGCAAAAAGCCTCGAAGGATGCTCCAGCGCGCGCGCCTGCGGCCCTTCGAGACGCCGGCTGCGCCGGCTCCTCAGGGCGAGGGGGCTGAAGTTGAGTCGGGGCGCTCACGCGTCCTCCCTCTCTATCCCTTCGCGGTCGAGAAAGGCCTGAGCGGCGGATTGCTCCGCGGCCCGCTTGGAGGCGCCGGCGCCTTGCGCGGCCACGAATCCCTCGACCTCCACCGCCACCTCGAAGAAGGGCGCATGGTCCGGCCCGCTGCGCGCGGCGAGCCGGTAGCGCGGCGTGGCCAGGCGGCGGGCCTGCGCCCATTCCTGCAGCGCGGTCTTGGCGTCGCGCAGCCTTCGTCCCGGCGCGCGCATGCGCTCGGCGAAGGCGGCGCGCACCACGGCCTCGGCCGCCTGCGGGCCGCCGTCGAGATAGACCGCGCCGATGATCGCCTCGCACATATCGCCCAATATGGCGCGTTTTTTCCGGCCGCCCGTCTGCGCCTCGCCGTCGCCGAGCCGCATGAAAGGGCCGACGCCCCAGCGCTCAGAGACCTCGGCGCAGGATTCCTTGCGGACGAGATCGGCGAGCCGCCGCGATAATTCGCCTTCGCTCTCCTGCGGGAAATTCTCATAGAGCATGTGGGCGACGACGACGCCGAGCACGCGGTCGCCGAGAAACTCCAGCCGCTCATAGGACTCGGGCCGCGCCGCCGAGGCGCTGACATGGGTCAGCGCATGCTCGAGCAGGCCGCGATTGACGAAGCCATGACCGACGCTCGCCTCGAGCGTGGCGAGGTCCTCCCGACCGAGAGCTCCCATTTGCGTCTGCTTTGCGTCGAGCCGCGTCAATGCGCCGGCTTGAACAGCCGATCCCATCTGACCGTCCAGGGCCAGCGCCAGAAGGCCAGAGCATATTCGTCCTTCTGCACCGAGAAGAAGATGATCTCGGCGCGGCCCACCAGATTTTCGAAGGGCACATAGCCGACGCCGCCTTCTTCCGGCGCGAAGCGCGAATCGGTTGAGTTGTCGCGATTGTCGCCCATCATGAAATAATTGTTCGGCGGCACCACGAAGAGCTCGGTGTTGTCCTTATAGCCGTGGTCGCCCTCGATCTCGATGATCGTATGGGCGACGCCGCCGGGCAGCGTCTCGGTATAGGTCGGCACCTCGACCTCGCGGCCGTCGCGGCCCTCGTGCTTCTCCTTGGCCTTGGCCTCGCGCGGCACGATCTCGCCATTGATGTAGAGGCGGCCCTCGATCATCTGGACGCGGTCGCCCGGCAGGCCGATCACGCGCTTGATGTAATCGGTCTCATTGTCGCGCGGCAGCTTGAACACCACGACATCGCCGCGCTTGGGCTGCGAGCCGAGCACGCGGCCGGAGAAGAGATCGAGCCGCCAGTCGAGATAAGGCACGGAGGGCAGCGAGTAGTTCGAATAGCCATAGGCGTATTTCGAGACGAAGACGTAATCGCCGATCAGCAATGTCGGGATCATCGAGCCCGAGGGAATGTTGAAGGGCTGAAACAGCAGCGTGCGAATGACGAGCGCGATGACCAGCGCCTGGACGATCACCTTGATCGTCTCGAGCAATCCACCTTCGTCGCGCCGTTCGGCGACCGAGACGTTCCTGCTCAAACCACGTCACTCCTTAAGTTGGCCAAAGCCGCTCTTGGGTCGTCCGCTCGCGAGCGAGCCTGAAGGCGCGCGGTCCATCGAGCCTCGGACCGCGCGCCTTCAGGCTCGCTCGAAAAGCTCGTCTATCACGTCAACGCCTCTATGAGAACCTGGGCCTGCGCGAGCGGATATTCGTCGGTCAATGTGAGGTGAATGACGATCCGCGCGCCCTGCGGCGCGATCTCGGCCAGACGCTCGGCGGCGCCGCCGGTCAGCTCGACCGTCGGCTTGCCGGAGGGCAGATTGACGACGCCCATGGTTTTCCAGGTGATTCCTTCGCTTATGCCGGTGCCGAGCGCCTTGGCGCAGGCCTCCTTGGCGGCGAAACGCTTGGCGTAGGAGGCCGCACGTGCGGCTCGTCCCTCCGATTTCTCGCGCTCGACATCGGTGAAGCAGCGGCGGATGAAGCGCTCGCCATAGCGCTCGAGCGCCTGCTCTATGCGGCGAATGTCGCAGAGATCGCTGCCGAAGCCGATGATCATGCGGCGCCCGCGCCTTCGACGATCGCCCGCCGCATGGCGCGGATCGATTCGGCGAGGCCGACGAAGACCGCTTCGCCGATGAGGAAATGGCCGATGTTCAGCTCGACGATCTGCGGCAGCGCCGCGATGCGCTTCGCTGTCGCATAGTCCAGCCCATGGCCGGCGTGGCACTCGAGCCCGCGCTCGGCCGTATGGGCCGCGGCCGCGACGATGCGGGCGAACTCGCGCTCGGCGGCCTCGTGATCCCCCACCTCGACAGCGTGGCACCAGGCGCCGGTGTGCAGCTCGACGACCGGCGCCTTGATCGAAGCCGCGGCGTCGATCGCCTCCGCGCTCGGCTCGATGAACAAGGAGACGCGAACGCCGGCGCGGCTCAGCTCGTCGACGAAGGGGACGAGATGGTCATGCCCGCCGATGACGTCCAGCCCGCCCTCTGTGGTGCGCTCGGTGCGGCGCTCCGGCACCAGGCAGACGGCGTGAGGCTTGGTCGTGAGCGCAATGTCGAGCATCTGCTCGGTCGCGGCCATCTCGAAATTGAGCGGCTTGGAGATCTCCGCCTTCAGCCGCGCCATGTCGGCGTCGCGAATATGGCGGCGATCCTCCCGCAAATGCGCGGTGATTCCGTCCGCGCCCGCCTCTATCGCCAGCAGAGCGGCGCGCACAGGGTCCGGCGAGAGGCCGCCGCGGGCGTTGCGAATGGTGGCGACGTGATCGACATTCACGCCGAGACGTATGCGGCGAGCAGTCATGTTTCCTCACCCCGAGCTTTCATCTCGCTCACCCGATGACGCGCTCGACCTTGCTGACCAGAGCGCTCGCCCGCAGCCGGGCGATGATGTCGTTCAAATGTTTCAGATCGGCGACCTCGAGATCGAATCGCATCTCACGAAAGTCGGGAGAATGAATGGCGAAGGCGACATTGTCGATATTGGCCCCCGTCTCGCCGATCAGCGTCGCCAGCCCGCCCAGCGTTCCCGGCTCGTTGATCGCCGTCACCACCAGGCAGGCCGGAAACAGCTCCCGGCTCTCCGGGTCTATGTCCCAGCGCACGTCCAGCCAGCGGTCGGGCTGATCGTCGAAGGCGGTGAGCGCTGGCGATTGGATCGGATATATGGTGATGCCTTCGCCTGGAGTCAGTATGCCGACGATACGGTCGCCCGGCACAGCGCCGCCCTCCGGCGCGAAGCGCACCGGCACGTCGCCGCGCAGGCCGCGGATCGGAATGGCGCTGGCATGGTCGGGCGAGCCGGGGGCCTTGAACACGACATTGGCGTTGGACTTCATGCCGAACCAGCCGGGCTCGCCGGGCTCGAGGCGCATCTGCTGCGCGGGCTTCCGCTCCTCGCTGAAATCGGGATAGACCGCCTTCACCACATCGCCCGAATAGATCTCGCCGCGGCCGACGGCGGCGAAAGCGTCCTCCAGCGAGGCGCGGGCGAGGCGCGGCAGCGCGGCTTTCAGCTTCTCGTCCGAGACCGCTCGGCCGGCGCGCTCGAAAGCGCGGGTGACGATCTGCCGGCCGAGCCCGGCATATTGCATCCGCACCGCCTCGCGCGTCGCGCGGCGAATGGCGGAGCGCGCCTTGCCGGTGACGACCAGCGATTCCCAGGCCGCCGGCGGCACGTGACTCTCCGCGCGGATGATCTCCACCTCGTCGCCATTCTGCAATTGCGACAGGACCGGCGCGATGCGTCCGTTGATCTTGGCGCCGACGGCGGAATCGCCGACGCGCGTATGCACCGCATAGGCGAAGTCGATCGGCGTCGCGCCGCGCGGCAGGGCGATCAGCCCGCCCTTGGGCGTGAAGCAGAACACCTGGTCCTGAAACAATTCGAGCCGCGTGTGCTCGAGGAACTCCTCCGGGCTGTCGCCATGGGCGAGCAGTTCCAGCGTGTCCTGCAGCCATTTGAAGGCGCGGCTCTCCTTGGCCAGCTCCTCCTTGCCCTCGTCGCTGGAGGAATCCTTATACAGCGCATGAGCGGCGATGCCGAAGCGCGCGATCTCGTGCATGGCCGCGGTGCGGATCTGCAGCTCGACGCGCTGATGGCCGGGGCCGATCACGGTGGTGTGAATGGAGCGATAGTCGTTCTGCTTGGGCGTCGAGATGTAATCCTTGAACCGCCCCGGCACACTCGGCCATTTGGTGTGCACGATGCCCAGCGCGCGATAGCAATCTTCCACATCGTCGACAATGATGCGAAAGCCGAAAATATCGGAGAGCTGCTCGAAGGCGATCGACTTGCGCTCCATCTTGCGCCAGACGGAATAGGGCGTCTTCTGCCGCCCGGTGACGGCCGCATGAATCCCGCGCGCTGCGAACTCCTGCGTCAGCTCTTTCTCGATCTTCTTGATGATGCGGCCATTTTTCGCGCGCAGATCGTGCAGGCGCGATTCGATCGCCTGATAGGCCTCCGGCGTCAGATGGCGGAAGGCGAGGCCCTCCAGCTCCTCGCGCAAGCGCTGCATGCCCATGCGTCCGGCGAGCGGCGCGTAGATGTCCAGCGTCTCCTGCGCGATGCGGGCGCGCTTTTCCGGCGGCACGAAATGCAGCGTGCGCATATTGTGCAGCCGGTCCGCCAGCTTCACCAGCAGCACGCGCACATCCTCGGCGACGGCGAGCAGCAGCTTACGAAAATTCTCGCCCTGCGCGGCTTTCTTGGAGACGAGGTCGAGCTTCTCGATCTTGGTCAGTCCGTCGACCAGCTTGCCGATCTGCGGGCCGAACAGGCGATTGATCTCGTCGAGCGTGGAGCTCGTGTCCTCCACCGTGTCGTGCAGCACGGCGGCGACGATGGTGGCGTCGTCGAGCTTGAGGTCGGTGAGAATGGCCGCGACTTCGAGCGGATGCGAGAAATAAGGGTCGCCGGAGGCGCGAGTCTGCTGACCATGCGCCTTCATGGCGTAGACATAGGCGCGATTGAGCAGGTCCTCGTCGACCTGCGGATTATATTTTCGAACTCGCTCGACGAGCTCGTATTGGCGCATCATAGGCGTCGACCGGCGATCGGGTTGCGCGGATCGTCGGGGGCGTCGCGGAGCTCACGGGGAAGATCGGACGGGAGGCGGCGCGAGCGCCCGAAACCGGCCGACGGCCGCATTCAGGCGCGATTGTAGAACAGCTCGCCGCCAGTCCCTAGCGTTTTTGGCGGGCGCGCAGGACGATCGGGCGAACGCCGGCGGGCGATTACTCGCCTTCGTCCTCGACCTCCGCCGGAGGCACCAGACCCTCGAGGCCGCGGAGAAGATCCTCTTCCGTCATGCGGTCGAATTGCGCGTCGCCGCCATCGGAATCGGGCGAGGCGGCCAGCGACGGCACAGTCTCGGTCTCCGGCTCGTCGACCTCGACATGGCGCTGCAGCGAATGGATGAAGTCTTCCTTCAGATCGTCCGGCGAAAGCGCGGTCTCGGCGATCTCGCGCAGCGCGACGACGGGATTTTTGTCCTTGTCGCGCTCGACCAGAATGGACTGGCCGGAGGAGATCAGCCGCGCGCGATGCGCCGCGAGCAGGACCAGATCGAAGCGGTTCTCGATTTTGTCGATGCAGTCTTCGACGGTGACGCGCGCCATGACGACTCCTCTAGCGTTCGATCGGTCGGGCTGCTACACTAATTTTTTGCCGCTGGCAATGCGCGACGCGCGCACGCCACGCGGGCCGCCGCGGCCGGCACAGCCCTAGCCGCTTGTCGAGACATCTATTGCTGTAGTATTTCTGGACGGAATTTTCATCTACCCCCTTGACGACCGCCGATACATGGTCGATTTACGGCTTTAACGAAGTGCGTGACTGTAATGTGACCGAAAACTGTTCGCGGCTTCGCCCCTGTCCACGACGCGGCGAGCGGAAACGGTTAAGGCTTCGCATCACAGCCGATTCGCGTCATTGTAGAGATGCGTGCTGCCAGTAGGGTCGACAGCGCGTGCGGCAAGCGGCGGCCCCTCCATACTGGACCCGACAAGAGACCAACAACTATGGCAGACCCGGAACGAATTGCCTTATTCATTGACGGCGCCAACCTCTATGCGACGGCCAAATCGCTCGGATTCGATATCGATTACAAGCGGCTGTTGCGCGAGTTCCAGGGCAAGGGCCGCCTCATTCGCGCCTTCTATTATACGGCGCTGATCGAGGATCAGGAATATTCGTCGATTCGTCCGCTGATCGATTGGCTCGACTATAACGGCTACGCCGTCGTGACCAAGCCGACCAAGGAATTCGTCGACTCGCTCGGCCGCCGCAAGGTCAAGGGCAATATGGACATAGAGCTCGCCGTCGACGCCATGGAGATGGCCGAGCATATCGACCATATGGTCCTGTTCTCTGGCGATGGCGACTTCCGCTCGCTGGTCGAGGCCGTGCAGCGCAAGGGCGTTCGCGTCTCGGTGATCTCGACGATCACCACCCAGCCGCCGATGATCGCCGACGAGCTTCGCCGTCAGGCCGATGAATTCGTCGATCTCATCCATCTCGTCGGCAAGATCGGCCGCGATCCTGGCGAGCGCGCCGAGCGCATGCAGCGCTTCCAGGAGCGCCGGCCGCAGCCGGTGACGCCGGGCGGCGCCCCCGACGACGATCACGAGGCCTGATCCTTCAAAGTCAGCATCTTGCGCGGATGAGCCGGGCCCTGATTGCCCGCTCTGTCCGCGCTTGGTCATGTACCGGCGGGAGCTGAGAGCGCACCATCCCGACTGGCATAATGCGCCCGTCGCCGATTTCGGCCCGCGTGCGGCGCGCTTGCTGATCGTCGGCCTCGCCCCGGGGCGCATGGGCGCCAATCGCACCGGCCGCCCTTTCACCGGCGACGACGCCGGCCGTCTCCTCTACGCCACTCTCGCGGAAACCGGTTTTTCCCGCGGCGTCTATGACGCCCGCGCCGATGATGGCGTCGCGCTCGTCGATTGCCGAATCACCAATGTCCTGCGCTGCGTTCCGCCCGGCAACAAGCCGCTCTCCGCCGAGCTTTCGGCCTGTCGCCCTTTTCTCGAGGCGGGTTTGCGCCGGCTGAGCCGGGTGAGACTAATTGTCGCGCTCGGCCGAATCGCCCATGAGGGCGTGCTGCGCGCCTTCTCACTGAAGCCCGGCGGCTTCCCCTTCGCCCATGGCCGCGAGCATGAGATCGTCGCGAATACTCGCAATAGGCGAATTATTCTTATCGACAGCTATCATTGCTCGCGTCTCAACACGAATACGGGCGCGTTGACGCCGCAGATGTTCAGCGCGATCTTCGCTCGGGCTCGGGAAATTTTAGAAAAATAGCGCTGAATATTTCCCTCAGCCACGGTCGCGCAGCAGCCGGCTCTTCTCGCGGCCCCAGTCGCGCTTCTTCTCCACCTCGCGCTTGTCGTGCAACTTCTTGCCGCGCCCCAGCGCGATCTGCAGCTTGGCGCGGCCGCGCTCGTTGAAATAGAGCTTCATCGGCACGATGGTCATGCCCTCGCGCTCGACGCCCTGCGCCAGCTTGGCGATCTCGCGCTGCTTCAGCAGCAGCTTGCGCAGCC
Source organism: Methylosinus sp. C49 (assembly GCF_009936375.1). Classification (GTDB taxonomy): domain Bacteria; phylum Pseudomonadota; class Alphaproteobacteria; order Rhizobiales; family Beijerinckiaceae; genus Methylosinus. Next base: position 234,365 of record NZ_AP022332.1, read on the forward strand.
TTTTCGGCTCGTGATTGAAGCGATTGCCGGAGAGATATTCGGGAATGGTGGCGTTGACGAGCCAAGCCTCGCCCTTGCGGTCGACATGGGCGTAGCTCTCGGCGATGGTCGCCTTGCCGGTGCGCAGCGACTTCACCTCCGTGCCGGTCAGCGACAGACCGGCCTCGAAGGTCTCGCCGATCTCATAATCATAGCGCGCGCGCCGATTGTCGGCGACGACCTTGAAATTGGGCTTTTCTTTCTCGGCCACTTGCGCGCGTCCTGCTGCTTCCGCTCAGGCGTCCAGCACGCCGGCGAGAACCATCGCGTCGCGAATGGCCTTTTTCGTCGGCTCGGCGGAGTCGACCAGCGGCAGCCGCACCTCCTCCCGCACGCGGCCGAGCAGGGAGAGGCCGTATTTGGCCCCGGTCACGCCGGCCTCGAGGAAGAGCGCCTGCTGCAGAGCGGTGAGGCGGTCCTGCAGCGCCAGCGCGGTTTTGAAATCCCCGGCCAGCGCGGCGTTCTGCAGATCGGCGCAGAGCCGAGGCGCGACATTGGAGACGACCGAGATGACGCCGATCGCGCCGACGGCGACGCTCGCCAGAGCGAGAATATCGTCGCCGGAGAATTGCACGAATTCGGCGCCGCAGGCGGCGCGCTGCTGGAGAATGCGGCCGACATTGCCGGTGGCGTCCTTGACGCCGACAATGTTCTTCAGCTCCGCCAGCCGAGCCATGGTCGCGACGCTGATGTCGACAACCGAGCGCGGCGGGATGTTGTAGACGATGATCGGAACGGAGACCGCCTCCGCCACAGCGGCGAAATGCTGATAGAGGCCTTCCTGATTCGGCTTGTTGTAGTAAGGCGTGACCACGAGCACGCCATCCGCCCCCGCCTGCTGGGCATGGAGGGCGAGCTCCACCGCCTCGCGCGTGTTGTTGGAGCCGGCGCCGGCGATCACCGGAACGCGGCCGGCCGCCTGCCGGATCACGGTCTCGACGACGGCGCGATGCTCCTCATGGCTCAAAGTCGGGCTCTCGCCCGTCGTACCCACTGGAACCAGGCCATGCGTCCCGCTCTCGATCTGCCAGTCGACGAGCGCGCGCAGAGCGGCGTGATCGACCACGCCATCGGCGAAAGGCGTGACCAGAGCGGTATAGGATCCTCGGAACACTGGCTTGTCGTTCATCTGCCGTCGCTTTCGCTGCGCCACGCGGGCGCCGTAATCGCCGCGCTTACTGACTGGGATTGGTACGGAGAAATTTCGGTCCGTCCTCGCGGCGGCCGTTCCGCCCTGGGAAGACGGCAACTGTCATAGCCTCTGGGCGTTGGGGTGAAAAGGGTCCGCAGCGTCCCTTCGCGCGGAATCGGCGAACAGCTCGAGCGGCCGGTCGACGCGGAGCGAAAAATTCGAAAATGCCGCTGCTTAGCGATTTGGTTGACAGTTCCGCAACGAAATGGCCGCAGGCTGGATTACGTTAAGAGTTCGGAGCGTTGGGCCGATGACGAATCGCCACAGTGGGGCCGCGCGCCTCGTTCTCATCGTCGCCGCCCTGGGCGTGGCGGCGGCCTTCTACCCGGCCACGCAGCGCCGCGCGCCGGACCGCGACGGCGACGATCCGCCGCCCGCCGGCGCCGCCTTCTCGCCTCCAGAGCCCTCCTCGCCTCGAGCGCCCTGGGCGCCGCGCGATTCGGCGCGCGAGGCGCTGCATGATTTCCTCGGTCCCGCCGCGCCGCCCGATCCGCGCGTCGCCGGCCTGCTGCGCCGGCCGTCGGCGGGAGAGGACGCGTCCAAGCTGCTCTCCTACGCGCCGCCCAATGGCGGGCTCGATCTCGAGGCGCGCGTCCTGCAGCCGCCCGAGGCCGCCGTTCTGCTCGGAACCGATTACGACGCTTTCGGCCGCGCGCTCGCCGCCTATAAAGCCAATGATTTTTCCGCCGGCGATCAGGCGCTCGCCGGCGTCGAAGCTCCGCTCGCCCGCGCCGCCGCCCAATGGGCCGGCTTGCGGCTGCATCCGCGCGAGGCCGGCTTCGCGCGCCTGTCGAAATTTCTCGCCGAGCATCCCGATTGGCCGGCCTCGGCCTGGCTGCGCCAGCGCGTCGAGGAGGCGCTCTATGGCGATAAGCACCCAGATCGGCTGATCGTCGATTATTTCGCCGAGCGTCCGCCTAAGACGCCGGCCGGAAGGCTGGCGCTCGCCCGCGTCATGGCCCGCCGTGGCGAGCCGCTGGAGGTCGCGGCGCTCATCAAGCCCATGTGGCGCGAGGATGATTTCAACGAGCAGCTGGAGGCGGGCGCAAAAAAAGAGTTCGGCGATTATCTCGACGTCGCCGATCACAAATATCGCGCCGATCGTCTGCTCTACGCCGAGAAGACCGGCCCTGCTCTGCGCATCGCCGCCCATGCCGGCAAGGATGCGCTCGATCTCGCCCGCGCCCGCGCGCTGGCGATCAATGAGAGCGCTTCGGAAAAGACTTTCTCCGCTCTGGCGGCGGAGGCGCAGAAGGATCCGGGAATCCTCTTCGCGCGCATTCACATGCTGCGCCATCAAAAGAAGCTCGTCGAGGCGGCGGCGCTGCTGCGCTCCGCCCCGCGCGATCCGCGCCTCATCGTCGATGGCGACGCCTGGTGGGTGGAGCGGCGGCTCATCTCGCGCAAGCTCATGGATATCGGGCAATTCCCGCAAGCCTATGAGCTTTGCGCGCAGCATTCGGCGCGCTCGCTCTCTTATCGCGTCGAGGCGGAATTTCATGCGGGCTGGATCGCGCTGCGATTCCTGAACGATCCCGCCAAAGCGCAGCGGCATTTCGAGGAGATCGCCCGCATCGCCGAGACGCCGATTCAAAAATCGCGCGGCGCCTATTGGCTCGCCCGCGCCCGGGAGGCCGCCGGCGCGGCCGAGGCGGCGCGCGCCTCCTACGAGACCGCCGCTCTGCAATCGACGACCTTCTACGGTCAGCTCGCCCGCGCGCGGCTCGGCGCCTTCGACTCGCCTTTGCGTCCGACGCCCGAGCCCGCCCATGGCGACGCCCGCGACGAATCGGTGCGTGCGGTGGAGCTGCTCTTCGCCGCCGGCGAGAAGGAGATGGCGGCGCAGCTCGCCGCCGACGCCGCCAAGACGCTGGTCGGCGAGGCGCAGCTCGCGGCGCTGACCGATGTGGCGCAACGCCGCCGCGAGGCGAAAATCTCGCTCACCCTCGGCAAGCTCGCCTCCTATCGCGGCATTGCGATCGACGACGCGGCTTTTCCGTCTTTCGGCATACCCGCTTTCGCGGCGCTGCCGGGCTCGGCCTCGCGGGCGATCGTCTACGCCATCGCCCGGCAGGAGAGCGCCTTCGATCCCAAGGCCGTCTCCAGCGCCGGCGCCATGGGGCTGATGCAGATGATCGCCTCCACCGCGCGCCACACCGCGCAGCAGACGGGAGTCGGCTTCGATCTCAAGCGCATGATCGACGAGCCCGCCTTCAACGCGCGGCTCGGCGCGGCGCATCTCGGCATGCTGCTCGAGGAGCACAAGGGCTCCTACATTCTCGCCTTCGCCGCCTATAACGCCGGCGGCAAAAGGGTGAAGGAATGGATCGACGCCTATGGCGATCCGCGCAAGAAGGAGGTCGATCCCATCGATTGGGTGGAGCGCATTCCGATCAGCGAGACGCGCAATTACGTTCAGCGCGTGATCGAGAATCTGACCGTCTATCGCGCCCGCTTCGGCGACCGCGAGACGCGCGCGCCGCAGAGCGATCTGTGGCGACAGCAGGCCGCGAATTGACGCCCGGCGATTGTGTCCCGCTCCATTGGCGCGGGCGCGGCGAGCGCTTATATCGAACTCGCCTCACAGTGGAGCGTTCCGTGTCGCAGAAGCACGATATCGACAAGCCGGCCGAGATCGAGATCCTCCCGCCCGAGAGCGAGAGCCGTCCCCGCTACCGCTCGCGCACGCGCATATGGATCGGCGGGACCGATGGCGTGAAGGTCATCAAGGTCGGGCCGGTGGGCGCCGCTCTGCTGACGCTCGCCAGCGCGGTGATCCTCGCCATGGGACTAATCTTCTTCGCCAGCGCTTTTGTGGTGCTGCTGCCCATCGTGCTCGTCGTCGGGGCGATCGCCTATCTCACCGGAGCCGGCGGCAATCCCTTCCGCCGCGGCCGCTGAGACCAGATTCCGGCTTTGCGGAGCGGGCCGGCGCTGGTAGATAGGGCCATGGTCCTGCGCCGCAGCATACGAATTATTGGCCCGGCCCGCGCTCGAGCGTGATCCAAGCTCGCGCGGCGACCGGGTTCTCGCGCCGATCAAGGCGCCCTTCCGCTTGTTTTCCCTCCCCTTTCGCGCGCCGCCCCGGCTCGGGGCGCAGCCCGCGAGCGCAGCGGTTTCCGATAAGATGAACGAGAAGACCAAAGACAAGGCCCAAGAGGACAAAGGCCCCGATTTCTCCAAGAGCCTCTATCTGCCGCAGACGGATTTCCCCATGCGCGCCGGCCTGCCGCAGCGCGAGCCGGAAATCCTCGCGCGCTGGGAGAAGATCGGCCTCTACGCCAAGCTGCGCGAGAGCGCCAAGGGACGGCCGAAATTCGTGCTCCATGACGGGCCGCCCTACGCCAATGGCAACATCCACATCGGCCATGCGCTGAACAAGATCCTCAAGGATCTCGTCACCCGCAGCCGGCAGATGGCCGGCAAGGACAGCAATTACGTCCCCGGCTGGGACTGCCACGGCCTGCCGATCGAATGGAAGATCGAGGAGGAGAACTACCGCTCCAAGGGCAAGAAGAAGCCGGACTTCGCCGATCCGACCGCCATCGTCGCCTTCCGCCAGGAGTGCCGCGCCTATGCCGCGCATTGGCTCTCCGTGCAGCGCGAGGAGTTCAAAAGGCTCGGCGTGACGGGCGATTGGGCCAATCCCTACGCCACGATGAATTTCCCGGCCGAGGCGCATATCGCCCGCGAGCTGATGAAATTCGCCGAGAATGGGCTGCTCTATCGCGGATCGAAGCCGGTGATGTGGAGCGTCGTCGAGAAGACCGCGCTCGCGGAAGCGGAGGTGGAGTATGAGGACCATGTCAGCGACACGGTGCATGTCGCCTTTCCGGTGAAGGACGGCCCGGGCGCCGTCGTCATCTGGACGACGACTCCCTGGACGCTGCCCGGCAATCGCGCGATCTCTTATTCGCACAAGATCGCCTATGGCCTCTATCGCGTGACCGTGGCGCCAGAGAACAATTGGGCGAAAGTCGGCGCGACTTATGTGCTCGCCGACAAGCTCGCCGAAGACGTGTTCAAAGCGGCGAAAGTGGAGAGCTTCGAGCGTCTGCGCGATGTTCCCGCGCAAGAGCTTTCGAGCTTTGTCGCGTCGCATCCGCTCAGCGCTTTGGGATATGATTTCAAAGTGCCGCTGCTCGATGGCGACCACGTCACCGACGACACGGGTACCGGCTTCGTCCACACCGCGCCCGGCCATGGCCGCGAGGACTTCGACATTTGGATGGCGAGCGGGCGTATGCTCGCCGAGCGCGGCATCGATGCGCGCATTCCCTATACGGTCGACGCCGACGGCTTCTACACGGATGAAGCGCCGGGCTTTCCCGGCAAGCGCGTGCTCACCGAGAAGGGCGACAAGGGCGACGCCAATGAGGCGGTGATTCAAGCGCTGGTCGCGGCGGGAAATCTCGTCGCGCGCGGGCGGCTGAAGCATCAATATCCGCATTCATGGCGCTCGAAGAAGCCGGTCATCTTCCGCAACACGCCGCAATGGTTCATCGCGCTCGACAAGAAATTCGCGCAGGACGCCGGCGCTGTCGCGAAGGGCGACGGCGCGCCCGGCGACAATGCGCCCACGCTGCGCGACATCGCGCTCGATGAAATCTCCCGCACGCAATGGGTTCCCGCGGCCGGCGAGAATCGCATTCGCGGCATGATCGCCAATCGTCCCGATTGGGTGGTCTCGCGTCAGCGCGCCTGGGGCGTGCCGATCGCCGTCTTCGTGAAGAAGGGCGGCCACGACATTCTCGTCGATGCGCGTGTGAACGCCCGCATCGTGGAGGCCTTCGAGAAGGAGGGCGCCGACGCCTGGTATGAGGAGGGCGCGGCGCAGCGCTTCCTTGCGCCCGACTACGACCCTGAAGATTACGAGAAGATCGACGATGTTCTCGACGTGTGGTTCGATTCCGGCTCGACGCATTCCTTCACGCTGGAAGACCCGGTTCATTTCCCCGGCCTCGCGGGAATCAAGCGCAAGCGCGATGGTGGCGCCGATGAGGTGCTCTATCTCGAGGGCTCGGATCAGCATCGCGGCTGGTTCCATTCCTCGCTGCTGGAATCCTGCGGCACGCGCGGCCGCGCGCCTTATGACATCGTGCTGACGCATGGCTTCACGCTCGATGAGCATGGCCATAAAATGTCGAAGTCGAAAGGCAATGTCGTCGCGCCGCAAAAGGTGATCGCCGACGCCGGCGCCGATATTCTGCGCCTGTGGGTGGCGAGCGTCGATTACAGCGACGATCAGCGCATCGGGCCGGAAATCCTCAAAAGCGTCACCGATAATTACCGCAAGCTGCGTAACACCATCCGCTGGATGCTCGGCACGCTCGCGCATTATCGCGCGCAGGAGAAGATCGCTTATGCCGATCTGCCGGAGCTGGAGCGGCTCGTGCTGCATCGTCTGTCGGAGCTCGGCGAGGAGGTCGGCGCGGCCTATGCGGAGTTCGACTATAAGAAGGTCGTCGCGCTGCTGACGCCGTTCCTCACCAGCGATCTCTCGGCTTTCTATTTCGACATTCGCAAGGACGCGCTCTATTGCGATCCGCCGTCGAGCGTGAAGCGCAAGGCGGCGCTGACCGTGGTGGAGGAGATGTTCCGCGCGGTGACGACATGGCTCGCGCCCATTCTCGCCTTCACGGCGGAAGAGGCTTGGCTGTCGCGCTATCCCGATGCGGCGTCCGTGCATCTCGAGAGCTTCGCCGATCTGCCCGCGTCCTGGCGCGACGAGGCGCTGGCGGAAAAATGGGAGAAGCTCCGCGCCATCCGCTCCGTCGTGACCGGCGCGCTGGAGATAGAGCGTGCGCAAAAGCGCATCGGCTCGTCGCTGGAGGCGGCGCCGGTCGTCCATGTGGCGGACGCCGATCTGCGCGCGACGCTCACGGGCGTGGACTTCGCCGAAATCTGCATCGTGTCGGATATAGCGATCGACGCGAGCGAAGGGCCGGCCGAGGCCTTCCGCCTGCCCGAGGTCGCGGGCGTGGCCGTGGTTCCGCGGCGGGCTTCGGGCGTCAAATGCGCCCGCTCCTGGAAATATTTCGACCCCGCGACGGCGCAGGCCGATTATCCCGGCGTCACCCCCCGCGACGCGCAGGCGCTGCGGGAGCTGACAGCGGCGGGGAAGTGGCCGGCGTAAGGGTTTCTTGGCGAGTGGCCGTTTAGCTTCGAACATGCGGGACCTCCCTTCTCCCACTTGTGGGAGAAGGTGGCCTCGCGAAGCGAGGTCGGATGAGGGCCTGCGCCGCAGCCCGCGATTTGCAAGATTCCGGGAAGCCTCGGGGACCCTCATCCGACCCGGCTTCGCCGGGCCACCTTCTCCCGCAAGCGGGAGAAGGAATCGCGCCGAGAGGGAGAGGTTCGAAAAATTGAAGGTTCTCGCCGCCTTCCTCGCCAACACCGTCGCAAACTTCCTCATCGGCCTGCTGGTGGCGAAATTCCTCGGGCCGGAGGAATATGGCCGCTTCGCGCTGGCTTTTGCGATCGGCGTCGTCATTCAGACCGGCGCTTTCGATTGGATGCGCCTTTCGGCGACGCGCTTTTATTCGACGCGCGTGCGCGAGGCGGAGCCGGCCATACGCGCAACGCTCGATTTCGCCTATCTCGCGACAACGGCGGTGGTCATTGTCGTCGGCGGTCTGTTTCTCCTCATCGCGCCGCCCTTCGCGCTCGGCGATACGCTCATCGCTCTGGCGCTGGCGACGGCGGCGATCAATGGGCTGTTCGACTATTCCACGGCGCTGCTGCGCGCGCGTTTCGAGGACAAGAGCTATAGCCGCGTCGTTCTCGCCAAGAATATTCTCGCGCTCGCTCTCACCGGCGGCGGCGCCTTCGTCTTTCATTCGGCCGGAATGGCGATCGCCGGCAGCCTCGCCAGCCTCCTCGGCGCCGTCTTCACCGCGCGCGTCTCGCTGAAGGATCCCGGCGCCTCGCCGCGCGGCGCGCGCATGGCGACGGCGCGCATGCTCATCGCCTATAGCGCGCCCATCGTCGCGGCGAACATGCTCTACCAATCCGTGCCGCTGGCGGCGCGGGCGCTCGTCACCGCCTATTACGGCTTTGCCGAGACGGGGCAATTCTCGCTCGCCTATGATCTCGGCATTCGCGCCATTTTCGCCATGGGCTCGGCGCTGGATGTGCTGCTGTTCCAGATCGCCGTCGCCGCCCATGAGCGGCACGGGGCGGAGAAGGGCAAGGAGCAGATCGCCCGCAATATGACGATCGTCGCGGCCTTTCTGCTGCCCGCCTGCGCCGGCATCTGGCTCACAATGCCCTCGATCGAGGCGCTGATCGTGCCGCCGCAATTTCGTGGGCCGTTCGGCCATTATCTCGATTTGCTGCTGCCCGGCCTCTTCGCCATGGGGCTCATCCAATTCGCGGTCAATCCGGTGTTTCAGATCGAGAAGAAGACGGCGCCGCTCATCGGCGCGGCCTCGGTCGCGGTGGTCGCGGGCCTCTGCTTCGCCTTTGTCATCCCGCGCGGCGCGGACGCCTCCAGCCTCGCGCTCGCCCAATGCCTCGCCTATGTGGCGGCGCTGGCGGCGCTGGTTCTGTTCGCGGCGCGCACCTCGCCGCAATGGCCGCGCGGACGCGACATGCTCGGCGCGCTGGCGGCGACCGGGGCGATGGTTCTGGCGCTGCATCCGCTCGCCGGCCTCGAGCCCGGCATTCTCACTTTGCTCCTGCAGGTCGGCGTCGGCGGTTTCGTCTATTGCGGCGCAGTGCTGGCCCTCGACATAGCCGGGATGCGCGGCCTCGCGTTCTCCCGCGCCGCGCCCATATTGGCCAGAGCTCGGGCCGCGCTATAAATTGGCGCGAGGCCGGGCGTGATCGCCCGGCGCGAGCGGGCGGCGCAGCCGGGGGAGAATGGTCTAGATGGTGCTGCCGCTACATGACGACGCGCCGCTGCATTATGTGCGGCGGCCTTACGTCAATTGGACGCTGATGGCGCTCAACATCTTCGTCTTCGTCGCCGTGTTCAGCGAATCTTTCGGCGATCCGCTCACTGTGGTGCGCGGCTTCGGCCTCATACCTGCGGTGCTGTTCGGCCGCGCCGAGCTCGCCCCCTGGATCGTCACGCCCGGCCCCGAATGGACGCTGCTGACCAGCCTCTTCTTCCATTCCGGGCTCGGCCATCTCGCGGGAAACATGATCTTTCTCTATGTCTTCGGCGATAATGTCGAGGACGCCATGGGGTCCGCGGGCTATCTCGTCTTCTATCTGCTCTGCGGCGTCTCGGCCGCCATGCTGTTCGCTGTAGGCGCGCCGCTCACCCTCACGCCGCTCGTCGGCGCCTCGGGGGCGATCTCGGGCGTCTGCGCCGCCTTCATCCTGCTCTATCCGCGCTCGACCATTTTCGGCCTCGTCGCCGGGATCATCCCCATCCATGCGCCCGCCTCGCTCTTCGTCGGCACATGGATTCTGTTTCAGCTGTTCAACGCCTTCACCGACGATCAGGGCCAGGTCGGCTGGTGGGCGCATATCGGCGGCATATTGGCCGGGCTCATTCTGACGCCGCTGTTCAAGCGGCGCGACGTGCAATGGTTCGGCCCACGGCCTTTCCACCACGGCCCCTGGGGCTGAGCCGATCGGCGATGATGATCCGGCCGACCGTCCTGCTGCTGACCGCGACCGTCGATCCGGGCGCTTACGCCGCCGAGATCGCGCGGCGCGACCTCGAGGTGAGAAAAAGCGACTACCGGAACGCGTTGCGGTTTTTCATGCGGCTGCCGGACGCGCGCATCTCAGGCGTGGTGTTCTGCGAGAATTCCGGCGCGGATCTCGCTTTTCTGGACGCGGACGCGCTTCGCAGCGAGACCGGGCGGCCGCTCGAGATCATCGGCTTCGACGGCAATCGCCGGCCGGAGGGCCTCCATTATGGCTATTCGGAGCTCGGAATCGTCGATCACGCCTGCCGAAGCAGCCGCTTGCTCGCGCAGAGCGAGCGCTTTTTCAAAGTAACCGGCAGGCTGACCTTCGAGCGGCTCTCCGCGCTGATGGACCATCTGCCGGAGGATCGCCGCTTCGCCGCCGATTTTCGCCGCGCCTATTCCAAGGAAGGCGGGGCGCCTCTGCGGGCGCGCACGGAGCTGATGCTCTTCGCGAAGGATTTCTACCTCGAGCATTTCTTCGAGCGGCGCGACGAGATGATCGCGCCTTCCCTGATGCTGGAAGAATTCTTCGCGCGCCTGATCGCGCCGCTGCGCGGTCGGGGGGAAGAGGACGGCCTGACGCTGCGCTGGCCGATCGAATGCCCGGCCTCCGGCCACGCCGCGCGGGACAATTCCGACTATGATTCTGCGCCCATTCGCGCCAAGCGCCGCCTGCGCGCGCTGGCCCGCGTCGCCGCCCCTTGGCTGTGGATCTGACCCGCAAATCCGCAATGGCAGTGTCTGCGACAGAGCTTCCCGCCGGATGAGCGCCCGCGGCGCCGGAGGTTTCGGCCGGCGCGGGTTTGACAGGGCGGCGAGCCGAGGCTACCAGAGCGTCTTCCGAGCTTTCCGCGCGCGCCTCGCGCCGCGCGGCGCTAATTCGTTCTCGACGCGGCGCTCGAAAAAGCCGATCGGGGCCTTTCGGCCACAGAGCGCGATTTTTTCGAAACAATCGAGACGAAGGTCAATCTCGCCGGGAGTTGCGCGATGAAGGTTCTCGTGCCCGTCAAACGGGTGGTCGACTATAATGTGAAGATCAGGGTCAAGCCGGACGGTTCGGGCGTCGACGTCGCCAATGTGAAATTTTCGATGAATCCTTTCGACGAGATCGCCGTCGAGGAGGCCATTCGCCTGAAGGAGGCCGGCAAGGCGACGGAAGTCGTGCTCGTGACCATCGGCCCGGCCAAGGCGGACGAGACTTTGCGCTCCGGCATGGCCATCGGCGCCGACCGCGGAATTCACGTCAAGACCGACGAGCTGGTCGAGCCGCTGGCGGTGGCGAAGATTCTCGCCAAAATCGTCGCCGAGGAGGCTCCTGGCCTCGTCATTCTCGGTAAGCAGGCGATCGACGACGACAGCAATCAGACCGGCCAGATGCTCGCCGCTCTGCTCGGCTGGGGCCAGGGCACCTTCGCCTCCAAGGTGGAGATCGCCGAGGGCTCCGTGGATGTGACGCGCGAGGTCGATGGCGGCCTGCAGACGGTCACGCTGAAGCTGCCCGCCGTGGTGACGACGGATCTGCGCCTCAACGAGCCGCGCTACGCCAGCCTGCCGAACATCATCAAGGCGAAGAAGAAAGAGGTCGCGGCCAAGGCCCCGGCCGATTACGGCGTCGACGTCACGCCGCGCCTCGAGGTGCTGAAGACGGCCGAGCCGCCGGCCCGCAAGGCCGGCATAAAGGTCGGCTCCGTCCCCGAATTGCTGGAAAAGCTCAAGACTGCGGGAGTTCTGTAAATGACGGCGCTCATCGTCGCGGAAGTCACAGAGTCCGCGCTCGCCCCCTCCACCGCCAAGGCGCTGACGGCGGCGCTGCAGATCGGCGGCGGCGTTCATATTCTCGTCGCGGGCGAGAATGTCGGCCCGGCGGCCGAGGCCGCGGCCAAGCTCTCGGGCGTCGAGAAAGTGCTCATCGCCGACAATGCGGCCTATGGCCATCACCTGGCCGAGCCGCTGGCGGCGCTGATCGTGGGCCTCGCCGGCGCCTATGACGCCATTCTCGCGCCCTCCACCTCCAGCTCGAAGAATGTGCTGCCGCGCGTCGCCGCTCTGCTCGACGTGGCGCAGCTGTCGGACATCATCAAGGTCGTCTCCGCCGACATTTTCGAGCGGCCGATCTACGCCGGCAACGCCATTCAGACCGTGCGCTCCAAGGACGCCAAAAAGGTCATCACCGTGCGCACCGCCTCCTTCACGGCGACGGGCGAGGGCGGCTCCGCTTCGATCGAGGCGATCGGCGCGGGCTCCGATCCGGCGGTGTCGAGCTTCAAGAGCGAGGCGCTGGCCAAATCCGAGCGGCCGGAGCTGACGGCGGCCAAGATCATCGTCTCGGGCGGCCGCGGCTTGGCGAGCTCGGAGAATTTCAAGGAATATATCGAGCCTGTGGCGACCCGCCTCGGCGCGGCGATCGGCGCCTCGCGCGCGGCCGTCGACGCCGGCTACGCCCCCAATGATCTGCAGGTCGGCCAGACCGGCAAGGTGGTGGCGCCGGACCTCTATGTCGCCGTCGGCATCTCCGGCGCGATCCAGCATCTCGCCGGCATGAAGGACTCCAAGGTCATCGTCGCGATCAACAAGGACGAGGAGGCGCCGATCTTCCAGGTGGCCGACTATGGCCTCGTCGCGGATCTCTTCCCGACCTTGAAGGAGCTCGACGCCGAGCTGGCCAAGGCCGGTCGCTGAGGGGTTTGGGGCTCTTTCCCCGCTCGCGCGCGCAGCGAGCGGCGGAAGCCGGTGGGGGCGACGTCGCAAATATCTGGCGCCGCTCTCGATTCCCAGTCGGGCCGGCGGCCCGCCGGGATTGACGCCCTCCCAGGTCAGGGCGATGAAGCGGCCTGTTTCGCTGCGGTGCAAACGCCGGTTTTCACAAAGGCCGAACGCGCGCTATACTGAATTGGAAGCGCTCCGCTTCTCGCTGGTGGTGTTCGAAAGATGGGCTCTGAAATTCGCAAGATCGGCATTGTCGGCGCCGGGCAGATGGGCAAGGGCATTGCCCAGGTCTGCGCGGTCGCGGGTTTCGATGTGGCGCTCAACGACCTCTCCGAGAGCCGCATCGACGCCGGCCTGGACGATATAGCGACGCATCTCGCCAAGGCGGTGGAGCGCGGCCAGATCGACGAGGAGGCCCGCAAGGCCGCCGTCGCCCGCATCCATCCGGCCAAGGATTACGCCGCTTTTTCCGACAGCGACCTCGTGATCGAGGCCGCCACTGAGAATGAGGAGGTCAAGCGCGGCATCCTCACCGAGCTCGGCCCCAAGCTGCGGCCGGGCGCCTTCATCGGCACCAACACCTCCTCCATCTCCATCACCCGCCTCGCCGCGGTGACGGGGCGGCCGGAGCAGTTCATCGGCATTCATTTCATGAACCCGGTGCCGAAGATGCAGCTCGTCGAGGTGATTCGCGGCATCGCCACCGAGGACAAGACCTTCGAGGCGGCCAAGCAATTCATCGGCGAGCTCGGCAAGACGGTGACGGTGTCGGAGGATTTTCCGGCCTTCATCGTCAATCGCATCCTGCTGCCGATGATAAACGAGGCGATCTACACGCTCTATGAGGGCGTCGGCTCGGTGGAGGCGATCGACACGGCGATGAAGCTCGGCGCCAATCATCCGATGGGGCCGCTGCAGCTCGCCGATTTCATCGGCCTCGACGTCTGCCTGTCGGTGATGCAGGTGCTGCACGAGGGGCTGGCCGACTCCAAATATCGGCCCTGCCCGCTGCTGGTGAAATATGTCGAGGCCGGCTGGCTCGGCCGCAAGACGCAGCGCGGCTTCTACGATTACCGCAGCGGCACGCCGGTCCCGACCCGCTGAGGCGACGCCTGGAGCAAGGCCGCACGGCCGGAATGCTCCGGGCTTTCAGAATCCGAGCTCGCTGTGTGAGCCGAGGCGCACCAATTCCAGCCTTTCAGCGTCAGGCTTGCGGTATATGAGCAATAGGTCGGGGCGAAGGTGGCAATCTCTGTGATCCTTCCATTCCCCGATCAATTCATGGTCGCAATATCGCGCTGGCAACGGCTGATCTGCCGCCAGAAGGTTGACGGCGTCCAAAAGCAGCTGATCGATTTTCTTGCCCAGCACCCCTGACCGTTCACGCCGATAATCGTGCCGGAAGCGCGAGGTGTATTTAATCGCCCGCATTCAGGCTCTGGAGCAGGTTTTCAGGGGCGCCGACATCGACGAGCTCACCACGGCGAGCGGCCTTCATAGCCTCGACCGTTTCAGCGTTCGGCACGAGCAGCTCGAACGGCAAGGTCTTGTCCGTCGCGATCCGAACCATCATGAGCCGGAACGCATCGGACACAGTCAGGCCGATGGTCGCCAGCACGGCGGCGGCTTCCTCTTTCACATGCTCGTCGATGCGCGCACGGACGACGGTGTTGGTCATGGCTCGTCTCCTTGGGCCACAATGTAGCACATGCGGCAGCCCCTTCGATAGTCAGGCCTGCGGCCTGCCGGGAGCGACGCCCTCCGTCGCGCGTCTCTCGCGTCGCGACGCCGCAGGAATCGCTCGCGCGGCCAATAGCGCGGCGGTCGCTGCGGCGTAGAGCAGGGGCTCCGCCGGCCAGGATTTCACGATCAGCAGAAAATGCGTCGCCGCCAATATGGCGGCGACATAGACGAGCCGGTGCAGCCGCGCCCAGGCCGCGGCCCCGAGCCGACGGATCGCGGCGTTGCTGGAGGTCGCGGCCAAAGGGACGAGGATGACGAAAGCCGCCATGCCGATCGTCACATAGGGCCGCTTCAAAATATCGCGGCCGATGGCGGTCCAGTCGAGTCCATGGTCCAACGCGACATAGGCGGAAAGATGCAACGCCGCGTAATAAAAGGCGAGCAGTCCCAGCGCACGGCGATAGCGCAAGAGATCGACGCCCGCCGCGCGGCGCAGCGGCGCGATCAGCAGGCACAGCAGCAGAAAGCGCAGCGACCAGAGCCCGAGCCCCTGCTCGAGCGTCTTGATCGGCTCCGGCCCCAGCCGGTCCTGAAGGCCGAGATAGAAGGTCCAGGCCGCCGGGATGAGGCCCGCGACGTAGACGGCGAGCTTCGGGATGCGGAGAGCGGCGCGCATGTCAGAAATACCGCTCGAGGTCCATGCCGCCATAGAGCGAGGCGACCTGATCGCCATAGCCATTATACATCAGCGTCGGCCGCCTTTTGGCGAAGAGCCCGCCCTCGCCGATGCGCCGCTCCGTCGCCTGGCTCCAGCGCGGATGCTCGACGTTCGGATTGACGTTGGAATAGAAGCCGTATTCGCGCGGATTTTGAATGTTCCAGGACGTTTTGGGCTGCGACTCCACCAGCGAGATGCGCACGATGGATTTGATGCCCTTGAAGCCATATTTCCACGGAACCACTAGCCGCAGCGGCGCGCCATTCTGATTGGGCAGCGTCTCGCCATAGAGGCCGGTGGCGAGAATTGTGAGCGGATGCAGCGCCTCGTCGAGCCGCAGCCCCTCGACATAGGGCCAGGGCAGAAGCTGCAGCAGGCCCTTCTGGCCGGGCATCTCCTCCGGCCGCACCAGAGTCTCGAACGCCACATATTTGGCGGAGCCAAAAGGCTCAGCGCGCTTCAATATCTCGGAGAGCTGGACGCCGATCCAGGGAATGACCATGGACCAGCCCTCGACACAGCGCATCCGATAGACGCGCTCCTCGAGAGCGGACGGCTTTATGAGATCCTCGAGCTGGTAATCGGCCGGCTTGGCGACGAGCCCGTCGATCCGCACCTTCCACGGCTTGGTAGTGAGCCTATGGGCGTTGTCGGCCGGATCGCCCTTGCGGCCGCCGAACTCATAGAAATTATTATAGGCGAGCACATCCGCCCGCGGCGTCTTCGGCTCGTCCGTCGAGAAAGGGCTGCGCATGGCGGCGAGCGGCGCCGCTCGCGCCGCGCCCGCGAAAGCGAGGCCCGCGCCGAATCCGGCGAGAAACTCGCGCCGCCGCAGATAGAGGGAGCGCGGCGTGATCTCGGATGGGGCGATTTCGGGCGAATGACGAATCAGCATTTGCGCCTCGGGCGAAAAGAAAGAGCGGCGGCCCTCATGGGTCCGCCGCTCCTATTTCGTCATCCGGCGCGAGAGCGTTACGCCGCTCTCGGCCTTCGTATCAAAGCGAGGCCGCGGGCAGCGCCTCGAGCCTGGCAATTCCGGCGCGCACCGCGGACTGCACCTTCTCAAAGGCCCGGACCTCGATCTGCCGCACGCGCTCGCGGGAGACGCCGAACTCCTCGGACAAATCCTCGAGCGTCACCGGATCTTCGGAGAGGCGGCGCGCCTCGAAGATGCGGCGCTCGCGCGGGTTGAGCACGGTCAGCGCGCCGCGCAGCGCGTCCAGCCGATTGTCGCTCTCCTCCTGATGCATGAGCACATGCTCCTGATCGGTGGAGGCGTCGTCGACCAGCCAGTCCTGCCACTCGCCTTCGCCTTCCTCGCGCAGCGGCGCGTTCAGCGAGGCGTCGCCGGCCATGCGGCGATTCATCTCGATGACGTCCTGCTTCGAGACGCCGAGGCGGGTGGCGATCGTCGCGACATGCTCTGGCGTGAGATCGCCGTCCTCGAAGGCTGAGATTTTGCTCTTGGCCTTGCGGAGATTGAAGAACAGCTTCTTCTGGCTCGCCGTGGTGCCCATTTTCACGAGCGACCAGGAGCGCAGGATATATTCCTGAATCGAGGCGCGGATCCACCACATGGCGTAGGTGGCCAAGCGAAAGCCGCGGTCCGGCTCGAAGCGCTTGACGGCCTGCATCAAGCCGACATTGCCCTCGGACACGATCTCGCCGATCGGCAGGCCATAGCCGCGATAGCCCATGGCGATCTTGGCGACGAGCCGAAGGTGGGATGTGACGAGCTTTTGCGCGGCCTGTGGGTCCTCGTGCTCGCGCCAGCGCTTTGCGAGCATATATTCTTCCTGCGGCTCCAGCATGGGGAACCGGCGGATCTCGGCGAGGTACCGCGCGAGGCCGCTTTCACCGGAGACGATGGGCAGGGCGTTCGCCATTTTCACCTCCTGACGGGCCCCCGCTATGCGGCGAGCCCGTAATGCGCGACCGCAAGCGCCGGCCGCAACGCCTCAATATAGACCGATCCGAGCATGGCCGAAAGATGGCTCTTCGCTAAGCGCCAAATGGCCGCCGGGTTAAATTTCTGTAATATGCGTAGGGGCGTCGCAAAGGGGGCGTCGCAGATTGCCAACGCTACTTAGCGCGCGGCGGCGCGGTGTCACGCGCAGAGGCGGCGCAGGCGCGGACGATGCGCGAATGCGAATGCGTCTACCTCTTGCGGATGCTAATCTCCACCTATGCTCTGTCGAAACGACCCGAGGTTGCGCTATGCAGAAGAAGGTGACGATCACGATCGACGAAGCGGTTTATGACGGCTTGGTCCGTGTCATTGGACGAAGGAAGATCAGCCGCTTCCTCGAGGATTTGGCGCGACCGCATGTGTTGAGCGACGATCTCGCCGACGCCTATCGCGCGATGGCGGCGGATGCGACGCGCGAGCAGGAGGCGCTGGACTGGAGCGAGGCTCTGATCGTGGACGCGCGCAATGCTGCGCGGTGAGGTTTGGTGGATCGACTTCGACTCCTCGAAAGGGGGCGAGATACGCAAGCTCAGGCCAGCCGTCATCGTCAGCAACGACGCCGCCAACGCCGCCTTGAACCGGGTGCAGGTCGTGCCACTGACCAGCAACACCGGGAGGCTCTATCCGAGCGAAGCCGTGGTCTCCATCGGCGCCAAGCAGAGCAAAGCGATGGCGGATCAATTGACGACCGCAGCGAAGGAACGGTTCAGAGATCGCCTCGGGAAGCTATCGCGAGACGATATGGAGGCCGTCGAGCGAGCGATTAGAGTCCAGCTCGCTCTCTAAAGTGTTTTCAAGCGAAGCCTGAACCGGCCGGGGCGACGCGCCAGAACTCCGCGGCGCCGGGCGGGAGCGTCGCCAGCATGCGATCGAATTCCGCCTCGTCCACGCAGGCGCGCAGAGCGCCGGCGACATCGACGATGGCGCTGTCGGGCGAAAAATTATGGTCGCGCCGCAATGATCGGACTTCCTCGGTCAGCGCCGCTCGGGACGAGAATGCGCGCGGCGGCTCCTCCACGTCCCAATCGGCGACGAAGATCGCGCGCAGCACCGGAGGAAGCGCGCCGGCGAAGCGAATGGCGTCAGAAATTTCGAGACGACGGCGGAATGTCAGCAGGACGCTCTGCGCCGTCGTATAGGCCTGATTGCGCGTCGCCAGCCCCGTTCGTTCGACGACGAGCCGCAGGAAGCGCTCGAACTCCTCTGAGGCGTGCTGATACTCCATCGGAATCGGCATGGCTCGTCGTCTCGTCGTAGCGGGTCAGCTCGCTTCGAGCGCCCTCTGCAAAGCCGTGAGGTCTTCCGGCAATTCGCTCTCGAACATCAGCTCCTCGCGCGTCACCGGATGGGTGAAGCCGAGCGAGGCGGCGTGCAGCGCCTGGCGGCCGAGCGTTTCCACGGCGGCGCGGGCGGCGGGGGAGAGCAGCGCGGTCTTGGTCTTGAAGCCGGCGCCATAGGCAGCGTCGCCGATCAACGGATGACCGATATGGGCCATATGCACGCGAATCTGATGCGTGCGGCCGGTCTCCAGCTGGCAGGCCACCAGCGAAGCGGGTCCGAAGCTCTCGACCAGCTCCCAATGCGTCACCGCCTCGCGACCGCGCTCCTCGGGCACGACGGCCATTTTCTCGCGTTGGGTCGAGTGGCGGCCGATGGGCGCCTCGATCACGCCATGGCGGCGCTCCGGCGCGCCCCAGACAAAGGCGAGATATTCGCGCACCAGATGCAGCTTGCGGCCATGATCCTCGAAGAGGCGCGACAGGCCCTTATGCGCGGCGTCGGTCTTGGCGACGACCAGCAGGCCGGAGGTGTCCTTGTCGATGCGATGCACGATGCCGGGCTTTTTGACGCCGCCTATGCCCGAGAGGCTCGCGCCGCAATGGGCGAGCAGCGCGTTGACCAGCGTTCCCGTCTCATGGCCATGGGCGGGATGCACCACCAGCCCGGCGGGCTTGTCGACGACCAGAAGATGCGCGTCCTCGAACACGACATTCAGCGGAATATTCTCGGGCTGCGGCTCGGCGGGCTCTGGCGGCGGCACGGCGAGGGTGACGGAATCGCCTGCGGCGAGACGCCGGCTGGCGTCGCGCGCGGCTGCGGCGCCGATCGTCAGCCGTCCATCCTCGATCAGCGCTTTCAGCCGCGTGCGGGAGAGATGGGCGGCGACGAGCTCCGGCCGCTCGGCGAGGAAGCGGTCGAGCCGCGCCCCCGCCGCCTCCGGCGGAACCTCGAAGGAGAACAGAATATCGTCTTCCTCTTCGATCAAAGCGATTTCTGCGGCGCCTTCGCGCATGGATTTCCTTCTCGTGCTGTCGGCGTGCTAACCAGCGCGCCTGTCCTCGTTTTCGCATCGGAGCCCGCGCCATAACGCCCGCCCCTTCCTCGCCGAAATGCGTCGTCATCGGCGGCGGACCGGCCGGCCTGTTCGCCGCGGACCTGCTCTCGCGGCAAGGCGCGAGCGTGACCGTCTATGAGCGCAAGCCGAGCGTCGCCCGCAAATTTCTGATGGCCGGGCGCGGCGGCCTCAATATCACGCATAGCGAGCCGCTCGATAGATTTATCGCCCGTTATGGCGAAGCTGCAGATCGGCTCGGCCCGATCATCGGAGCCTTTCCGCCGCAGAGCCTGCGCGATTATTGCGCGGAGCTGGGAGAGGAAACCTTCGTCGGCTCGAGCGGGCGCGTCTTCCCAAAGAGCTTCAAGGCCTCGCCTCTGTTGCGGGCGCTGCTCGGGCGGCTCGCCGCCAATGGCGTGCGCATCGAGACGCGCGCCAGTTTCGAGGGCTTTGCCGAGAGCGGCGCATCGCTGATCGCGGATGCGAGCGGCGCGCGCCGCGAGATCGCCGCCGAGGCCGTGATTCTGGCGCTGGGCGGCGCCTCCTGGCCGCGGCTCGGCGCCGATGGCGGCTGGGTCGAAACGCTGCGGGCGAAGGGCGTCGAGATCGCGCCGCTCCTTCCCGCCAATTGCGCCGTCGTCATCGATTGGCCCGCCGATTTCGCAAAGGCCTTCGAGGGGACGCCGCTGAAGACGATCGCTCTACGTCATGGCGAGGCGCGCAGTCTCGGCGATATCGTCGTCACGCGAAGGGGAATCGAGGGCGGTCCCGTCTATGCGCTCGCTTCCGCGCTCGGACGCGCGCTCGCGCGCGGCGAGGGCGCCACACTGCATGTCGATCTGCGCCCCAGCAGCACGGCGGAAACGCTCGCGCAAAGGCTCGCGCGCCCGCGTGAAAAGCAATCGCTCGCGACATTTTTGTGCAAGACGCTGCGGCTGACGAAATTGGAGATCGCGCTGCTGCGCCTCTGCGGGCCATTGCCGCAGGCGCCGGACGCGCTGGCGGAGCGCGTGAAAAATCTGCCGCTCGCCATTGTCGCGACGGCGGGCCTCGAGCGGGCGATCTCCACCGCCGGCGGCGTGCGCTTCGCGGCGCTCGACGACGATCTGATGCTGAAAAAGCTTCCCGGCGTCTTCGTCGCCGGCGAGATGCTGGATTTCGACGCGCCCACCGGCGGCTATCTGCTTCAGGCGAGCTTTTCGAGCGCTTTCGTGGCGGCGCGCGGCGTTGCGTGGCGCCTCGGACTGGCGGAGCCGAAATGACGACCTCTCGCTTTCCTCTGCCGTAGCACATCGTTTCTGTGGGATCGGCGCCGGCGAGCGAATTTCGCCGAATCGACAAAAGTCGCAACTAAGCCCATTGCTTCTATAGGAATTATAATCTTTAATGGCGGGTAATGTTTCGCACGAGGGGGATCATTCCATGACGGCTGCGGCTGCGGAGGCGTTCATTGCGGCGCCGGAAACGATCACGACGACGGGAGAGTTTCGCACCACCCAATCGCTTCTGCTGCCCGACGGCGGCCGCCCCAACTATGCGGTTGGCGTCGCGGCGGCGCTCGCCTATGCGCTGCTCCTGACCGCGGCGGTGAATTTCGCGCTGCCGCATACGGAGCCGACGACGGAAGAGCCGCTCGAGCTGGTCGTCGTCCCGAGCCCTGCGGTCGATCAGCCGCCGCCGGAGGAGATTCCGCAGCCCGAGGAGATCGACGACACGCCGCCGCCGCCCGAGGCGATCGAGCCTGTCGCGCCGATCGAGCCGCCGAAGCCGCCGGCGCCCAAGCCCGTTCCCAAAGTGGTGGAGAAAAAGCCGCCGACGCCGCGCCCCGCCACCGCCGCGCGCCAGGACGCCGCGCCGGCGCAGGCCGCGACGGCCAACGCCAATGCGCAGCAATCTATCGCCGCCAATCAATTCCTGTCCTGCATGCAGCGCTCGGCGCGCAACGCGGCGCCGGACGGGCCGATACCCAAGCATGGCCGCGTCGCCTATCGGGCGACATTCAGCGCCGGCGGCGCGATGACGGGATTCAACATCGTCTCCTCCTCCGGCAACGCCACGCTGGACGCCATAGCGACGCGCGTCGGCTCGCGCTGCGGCTCGCTGCCGGCGATCGGACGCGTCTTCGCCGTCAGCGGCGGCGTCGTCTTCTAACTCGTTCGCCGCAAACGTCTCTCTCGCCGACAAAGGACGAAAATCAAGATGAGTGATCCAGCAATCGGCGCGGCTTCCGCCGCCGTCGCCCACGCCCTCTCGCCGGTCGAGCTGTTTCTGCAGGCGGATTCGATCGTCAAGACCGTCATCGTGCTGCTGCTGCTCGCTTCGGCCTGGGGTTGGGCCGTGATCGCCGAGAAGCTCATTCGCCTGTCGCTGCTGCATCGCCGCGCCAGCGCGCTCATCGAGAGCGTTCAGAACGATCTTCCGGTGACGGAGGTCGCGCCCGCCTTCCTCGCCGCGCCGGCCAGCGATCCTCTGGCGCAGGTCTATAAGGCCGCGGTGGAGGAGTATCAGCGCTCGTCCGATCTCGTCGCCTCCGAGGGCCAGCGCGACGCTCTGCAGGAGCGCGTGCATCGCGTCTGCGTGCTGGCCAGCGCCGCCGCGATCGATCAGCTTCAGCAGCGTCTGCCGGGGCTCGCCACCATCGGCGCCGTCGGGCCTTTCGTCGGCCTGTTCGGCACGGTTTGGGGCATTATGAACTCCTTCCAGGGCATCGCCGCCTCCAACAACACCAGCCTCGCCGTGGTCGCGCCCGGCATCGCCGAGGCGCTGTTCGCCACCGCGCTCGGCCTCGTCGCCGCTATTCCGGCGGTGATCTTCTACAACCGCATCAGCGGCGACATCGGCGCTTACGGCAAGCGCGTGACCGCCTTCATCGGCGTCTTCGAGGTCGAGCTGTCCCGTCATCTTTCGCGCAAAGGGGAGCGTCATGGCCTTCGCGTTGCGTAAGCACGATTCGGAATTCGATTCCCAGCCGATCGCCGATATCAATGTCACGCCGCTCGTCGATGTGATGCTCGTCCTGCTCATCGTCTTCATGGTCGCCGCGCCGCTGATGACCTCCGGCATTCCGGTCGATCTGCCGAAGGCGCCCGCCAAGCAGCTCAACGATCAGAAGCCGCCGATCGTCGTCAGCGTCGACGCGGGCGGAGGCTTCTTCGTCGACAAGCGCGAGGTTCCGGCGGACGGATTGCTCGCCGCGCTCAGCGACGGCAGCGAAAACAGCAAGGATCGCCGCATCCATGTGCGCGCCGACAAGACCGTGCCCTACGGCCGCGTCGTCGAGGCCATGGGGGCGATCAACGCCGCCGGCTACACCAAGGTGGCGCTGGTCTCCGAGGCGCCGACGGGCGGCGCGAAATCCGCCCCCGCGCCTTGATCGTATTCGCCTTCTCCCCGCACGCGGGGAGAAGGAATGCGGCGAAGGCCGCGCGAGCCGATCCGCCGGAAGCCAATCGAATCTGCCTGCGCTTTTTCTTCGCTGACCAGTTTCGAGCCGCCCCGACTTTTCACGCATCCTCGACTTTTCACGCATCCTCGACTTGGCCCGACTACGGGTCGTCGGCGCAAACCCTCCCCAGGCGCGCCGGCGACCCGGTTTTTTATTCGGGGAAAGCTCCGCGAATCAAAACGCCGTGCGGCGTTCCAGCGCTGCGGCCAGAGTGCCTTCGTCGAGATAATCCAGCTCGCCGCCGACCGGCACGCCATGGGCGAGGCGCGTCGTTTTCACGCCGAGCGGCGCCAGAAGATCGGCGAGATAATGCGCCGTCGTCTGCCCGTCGACAGTGGCGTTCACCGCGATGATCGCCTCGCGCACGGAGCCCTCGCTCACGCGCTGCATCAGGCTCGCAATGTTCAGCTCATTGGGGCCGACGCCATCCAGGGGCGACAGCACGCCGCCGAGCACATGATAGCGCGCCGCCAGCAGCCCGGCGCGCTCCAGCGCCCAGAGATCGGCCACCGTCTCGACAATGACCAGAATGCCCGCGTCGCGGCGTGTGTCGCGGCAGATGGCGCAAGGGTCGCTGGTGTCGATATTGCCGCAGGTCGTGCAGGTGAGAATGCGCTCATGCGCGACGCGCATCGCCTCGCCGAGCGGGCCGAGCAATTCCTCGCGCTTGCGCATCAGATGCAGCACGGCGCGCCGCGCCGAGCGCGGCCCGAGCCCGGGCAATCGCGCCAGCAATTGCACGAGGCGCTCGATCTCGGGTCCAGCGATGCGTTCGGCCACTTTGTTTCGCTCGAAGCGCTCAGAACGGCAGCTTCAGACCCGGCGGCAGCTGCAATCCGCCGGTCACTTCCTTCATCTTCTCGGCGAGCGTCTCCTCCGCCTTGGCGCGCGCCTGCGCATGGGCGGTGACGATCAGATCCTCGAGAATGTCGCTCTCCTCCGGTTTCAAAAGGCTCGGATCGATGGCGAGGCGCTGCAGCGCGCCTTTGGCGGTCATCGTCACGCGCACCAGCCCGCCGCCGGCCTCGCCTTCCACCAGAGTCTGGTCGAGCTGCCCTTGCAGCTCGGCCATTTTCGATTGCATGGCCTGCGCCTGCTTCATCAGTCCCATGAAGTCGAGCATGTCTCTCTCCCCGCGCGGCGACGCTTCAGACGTCGTCCGGCTCCTCGTCGTCATAAGCCAATTCGGCGCCGGCCGTCGCGGCCTGCTCCGTCTCCTTGCCGCGCACGGCGACGATCTCCGCGCCGGGAAACCGCGCCAAAATGCTCGCCACCAGCGGATCGGCCTCGATCCCGGAGCGCTTCTCGCTCTCGCGGGCCACGGCTTCCTCGCGCAGCGTCGGCGCGCCGCCGGCGGCGAGCGCCACCAGCCAGCGCGTCCCGGTCCAGTCCTGCAGCTTCTGCATCAAGAGCTGCGGCAGCCGCGCCGAGCCGCCCGGCGTCAGCTCGAACTCGATGCGTCCCTGCTCGAAGCGCACGAGCCGCACTTCCGTCTCGAGCGCGATCTTCAATTGTATGTCGCGCTTCTCGCCGGCCAGGGCAACGAGGGCGCGGAAATCGGCGATTTTCACCCCCGCCGCCGGGGATGGCTCCGCGGCGCGGCGCTGGGCCGGCGCGGCGCTGGTCGCGACCACGGAAGGCGCGGGCGAGAAAGCTGCGGGCTTGGGCGCCGGCGCGAGCGCGACCGGGGGCCGCTCGCCGCCGGGCGCCGCCGCGGGGGCCGAGCCCGGCGCGGGACGCGGCGCGCCGCCTTGGCCGAAGCCGAGCTTGCGCAGCGCCTCCTCCGGCGAGGGCATTTCGGCGGCGTGGGTCAGACGCACCAGCACCATATCGGCGCTGGCGAGAGGACGCGGCGAACTGCGCAGCTCGTCGACGCCCTTCATCAAAATCTGCCACGCCCGCGTCAGCACGGAAATGGAGAGCGTTCCCGCGGCGTCGCCGCCGCGGCGGCGCTCCTCTTCCGTCAGCGCATTGGATTGCGCGGCGTCCGGCGCGAGCTTCAGCCGCGTCACCAGATGGGTGAATTCAGCGAGCTCCAGCAGCACTTGCGCCGGATCGGCGCCGCCGTCGTATTGGTCCTGAAGCAAAGCGATGGCGGCGGCGATCTCGCCCTTCATCGCCGCCTCGAAGAGATCGATGACGCGGGATTTGTCGGCGACGCCGAGCATCAGCCGCAAATCCTGCGCGGCGATCGCGCCGCCGCCCGCCGCGCCGTGGGCGATGGCCTGATCGAGCAGCGACAGCGCGTCGCGCGCCGAGCCTTCCGCCGCGCGGGCGACCATGGCCAGCGCCTCGTCCTCGATCGTCACGCTCTCGAGATCGCAGATCTTGCGCAAATGCGCCGCGAGCAGGCCCGCGTCTATGCGGCGCAGATCGAAGCGCTGGCAGCGCGAGCGCACGGTGACGGGAACCTTGTCGATCTCCGTCGTCGCGAAGATGAATTTCACATGTTCCGGCGGCTCTTCCAGCGTCTTCAGCAGGCCGTTGAACGCGGCCTTGGAGAGCATGTGCACTTCGTCGATGATGTAGACTTTGACGCGCGCCATCACCGGCCGATAGCGCGCATTCTCGATGATCTCGCGAATATCGTCGATGCCGGTGTGCGAGGCGGCGTCCATCTCCAGCACGTCCGGGTGGCGCGAATCGATGATCGCCTGACAATGCGCGCCGAGCGCGTCCATATGGATCGTCGGGCGATCGACGGCGGGGCGGCCGTCCCGCGCGGGAAGCTCGTAATTGAAGGCGCGGGCGAGAATGCGCGCGGTGGTCGTCTTGCCGACGCCGCGCACGCCGGTCAAGAGATAGGCCTGATGGATACGGTTCAGCTCGAAGGCGTTCTCGAGCGTGCGCACCATCGGCTCCTGGCCGATGAGATCGGCGAAGCCGGAGGGACGATATTTGCGCGCCAGCACGCGATAGGCGGCCTGCCCCTCGCGCTTGGCCTGCGGCTCGGCGGGAAAAAGGGCGTCGGATGGCGCAGAATGCTCGTCGTCCATCTTATCGCCCGGAGGGGGTCCGCCCTTTGGTCGGCGCCGGGGCGGCGGCGCAAAAAGTGGGAGGCTGGACGAAGACCCGCCCGGAACTCGTTAGGGCTGCTTCCTTCCGGACCTGACCCGGTTGGCGAGTGGAGCGTCCACCGCCAACCTCCCGCGCCCTATGTGGCAAAACTCGCGCGCCGGCGCAAGAGCGCCTTTGCTAATGCTCCCCCTTGCCCACCTCGCGCGCCTTGGCGGCGAGCTTCTCGGTCTGCTCGCTGATGTCGGCGATGATCTTGCCGGCCGCCTCCTGGCTCGCCTTGGTGGCCTGCTCGCTCGCGCTCTGGGCGGAGACGAAAGCCTCTTTGGCGAGATTGGAGCACAGCTCGCCGACGCGCGAGGCGCGGGCGAAGAAATCGCCATAGGCGTTGCGGTAGAACTCCGACTGCAATTGCACGATGTCGTCGATTTTCTGCACGCGCATCAGCTTCTCGAAATAATTGCGGCTATTGTCGAGCGATTGCTTGGAGTAGTCGGTCGCCTCCTCCGCTATGGCGCGCAGGCTCTTGGCGGTGGAACTGGTCGCGGTGTTGAAGGCGTCGAGCTGATATTTTCCGAGATCACGAAAATCGTCGAAATTCAGATTGGCCATCGCATCCTCCCGCCGGTCGCGGCGCGTGGGAGGCGGCCCTCCGAGGCTACGCGCACGCGACGCTGCTCGCTGGCGCGATTCTCGGAAATGCGCGGCGCGCGCGCAAATCGTGGAAACCACGTAATCGCGCTCGCGCCCGCGCTGCTCGGCGAGGCGTCAGATCGTCAGCTGAGCGCCGAGTTCCACCACAC
Organism: Methylosinus sp. C49; assembly: GCF_009936375.1. GTDB lineage: Bacteria > Pseudomonadota > Alphaproteobacteria > Rhizobiales > Beijerinckiaceae > Methylosinus. Next base: position 260,918 of record NZ_AP022332.1, read on the forward strand.
GGTCGGTCGGTATGGAGAAGAAGTCCGTGGCGTTGGCCGATTGCCGGGTCAGCGCGACATAGAGCCTGTCCTGCCAGACCGGCATTTCCGAGGCCGGGCTCTCCTTGATCGAGCGCCGGCCGAGGAAGAAGGAGGTGGTCATAATATCGTATTTGACCCCCGCCTTGCGCATCGCCGCCAGCGCCGCCGGCACGCGCGGGCTCTCCATGAAGCCGAAGTGCAGAGTCGCGCGGGTGAAGTCGGGCGCGAGCTTCTCGATCTCGAAGCGCTTTTCCGGCGGCACGCGCGGCGTGTCCTCCGTGTTCACGCATATGACCAGCACGCGCTCGTGCAGCACCTTATTGTGCTTGAGATTATGCAGCAGCGCGGTGGGCGCGACCTCCGGGTCGCTGGTCAGGAAGACGGCCGTGCCGGGCACGCGCGTCGGCTTGGATTTCTCCAGCATGGCGATGAGATCGCGGATGGGGATCGAATCGCGATGCGTCTTCTCCGCGAGCAGCGAGGTGCCGCGCACCCAGGTCCACATCACCACCATGGAGCCGCCGCCGAGCAGCAACGGAACCCAGCCGCCCTCGACCACCTTCATCAGATTGGCGGCCAGAAAGGCGAGATCGACGGTGAGGAAGGCCAGGATGAACAGCGACGCCGCCCACAGCGGCCAATGCCATTTGCGCCACACGACGATAAAGGCGAGCGCCGTCGTCGTCACCATCGTGCCGGTCACGGCGATGCCATAGGCGGAGGCGAGCGCGCTCGAGCTCTTGAAGGCCGTGACCAGCACCAGCACGCCGATCAGCAGCAGCCGATTGACGCGGCCGATATAGATCTGCCCCTCCTGCGTCGCGGAAGTGTGGGTGATCTCGAGGCGCGGCAGCAGGCCGAGTTGTATCGCCTGGCGCACGATGGAGAAGGCGCCGGTGATGACCGCCTGGCTGGCGATGACGGTGGCGAGCGTCGAGAGAATGACCAGCGGCAGCAGCGCCCAGTCCGGCGCCAGCAGGAAGAAGGGATTCTCGATCGCCTTGGGATCGGCGAGGATCAACGCGCCCTGGCCGAGATAATTGAGGAACAGGGCCGGCAGCACGAAGAAGATCCAGGCGATCTGGATCGGCGCGCGGCCGAAATGGCCCATATCGGCGTAGAGCGCCTCGGCGCCGGTGACGACGAGGAAGACCGAGCCCAGCACGGCGAAGCCGATCCAGCCATGGGTCAGCAGAAACATGAAGCCATGGCGCGGATCGAAGGCGCGCAGCACCTGCGGGGCATCGCCGATATGGGAGGCGCCGAGCGCCGCCATCACGATGAAGAAGATCGCCATCACCGGGCCGAACAGCGCGGCGACGCGCGCCGTGCCATGGCTCTGCCCCCAGAACAGCGAGACGAGAATCGCGACGGTGATGGGGAAGACGAACTCGCCGAATTTCGGATTGACGATCTCGAGGCCCTCGACCGCCGATAGCACGGAGATGGCCGGCGTGATGATGGCGTCGCCAGAGAACAGCGCCGCGCCGGCGACGCCGAGCAGGAAGACAGGGGTCGCGCGCCGGCCCAGCGCGCTCTGCGCCAGCGCCATCAGCGAGAGAATGCCGCCCTCGCCGCGATTGTCGGCGCGCATCAGGAAGAACACATATTTCGCGGTGACGGTGAAGATCAGCGCGAAAATGAGCAGCGAGATCGTGCCGATGACGACATCCTCGCCGAGCCCGCCGGATTTGGCGTGGGCGAGCGACTCGCGCAGCGCATAGAGCGGGCTGGTGCCGATATCGCCATAGACGACGCCGATCGAGCCGATGATGAGGCCGGCGGCGTTCGCCGAGCCGTGTCCCTCGGCGACGGGCGCCGGCTGCGTCGCCGACGCGCCCTCCGCGTCGCATCGAGAGGAAGAGCCCGCCGCGTCACGCGCCACATTGGGATCCATGGAAATTTCCTCGAATGACATCGGAATGCGCGGGCGCGCCGCCGGTCCCTCGACATGCTGTTCGGCATGCTCGGACCCGGCTGCGCCGGCGCGGCGATATACGCCTGTTCCAGATAGAAGAGAAGCCGCCGCCGGCCATTTCTGAGGAAAATCCCGTAGACGCGGGCGGTTGCGGCGCGCCGGCCGCCGGCCGGGCTGGCCTCGCGGCCGCGGCGATGCTATGGCCGAGCCCTCGTCACATCGTCCCCGGCGACCCCGGCGACGCGAACGCTCGGAATATGATCGCGATTGTCCTCGGAGGCGTCGGCCTCCTCGTCTGGCTCTATCTCCTGCTCGGCAATGGCGGCTTCTGGCGCCTCACTGAGCACGACCGCCGTTTCGTCCCCAAGGGCGCGCAGGCTCCCAAGGGCGTCCGCGTCGTCGCCGTCATTCCGGCGCGCGATGAGGCGGATGTCGTCGCCATCGGCCTTCGATCCTTGTTCCGCCAGGAGTTTTCGGGCCGGCTCGAGATCGTCCTCGTCGATGACGAGAGCTCCGACGGCACGGCCGAGGTCGCCCGCACCTGCGCCCGCGAGGAGGGCGCCGAGGATCGGCTCACCGTGCTCCAGGGGCGCCCGGAGCAGGGCTGGACCGGCAAGCTCGCGGCCATGGACCGCGGCTTCGCCCATGTGCTCTCCTCCGGCGTCTCGCCCGATTTCGTGCTGTTCTGCGACGCCGACATCGCCTTCGCACCGGGCCTCGTCGAGCGGCTGGTCGCCGGGGCGGCGGCGCGCGGGACGGTGCTCTCCTCGCTGATGGTCAAGCTGCGCTGCGAGAGCCTCGCCGAGCGCTGGTTCGTGCCGGCTTTCGTCTTCTTCTTCCAAATGCTCTACCCCTTCCCGCGCGTGAACGACCCGAAAAGCCCGGTCGCCGGGGCGGCCGGCGGGGTGATGCTGGTGCGCCCGGCGGCGCTGGAGGAGGCCGGCGGCCTGCAACAAATCCGCGGCGCGCTGATCGACGATTGCGCGCTCGGCAAGCTCATGAAGAAGCAGGGGCCGATCTGGCTCGGCCTCACCGACGACGCTTGGAGCCTGCGGCCCTATCCGTATTTGCGCGATATAGAGCAGATGGTGACGCGCTCGGCCTATGCGCAATTGGGCTATTCTCCCTGGCGTCTCGCCGGCGCGGTTCTCGGCATGGGCCTCGTCTATCTCGCGCCGCCCATTCTCGCCTTCGCGGCGCCAGAGCCGGCGGCCTATATCGCGCTCGTCGCCTATCTATTGATGGCGCAGTCCTATATGCCGTCTCTGCGTTTCTACGGACGCAATCGGCTGGGCGCCTTCGCCTTGCCGGCGGTCGCCGCCTGCTATACGTGGTTCACGCTATTGTCCGCTTGGCGGCACACACGCGGGCGCGGCGGCGCGTGGAAGGGCCGCTATCAGGCCCCCTGAGGAGGATGAGCGATCACATGAGCGACATCGCCGCCGCCGCTTCGGGGAAGGGCCATAAGGACGAGAATTTCCCCGTCGCCTCTCTCTTCGCGCCGCGCCATCGCGCGGCCGTGCTGGCTTTCTACGATTTCGTGCGCGCGGCGGACGATATCTCCGACCATGCGACGCTCCCGGCCGATCAGAAGATCGCCATGCTGGACCGCATGGAGGCGGCGCTGCTCGGCTCCGGCGAGGATATCCCCGTCGCAGCAAAGCTGCGCGCCGAGCTGGCCGCGCGCGGCCTCGAGCCCCGCCATGCGCAGGATCTGCTCATTGCCTTTCGCCGCGATGTGACGCAATTGCGCTATCGCGACTGGGACGATCTCATTGATTATTGCCGCTATTCGGCCATGCCGGTCGGCCGCTTCGTGCTGGACGTCCATGGCGAGGATCGCGCGCGGACATGGGCGGCCAATGACGCCCTCTGCGCGGCGCTGCAGATCATCAATCATCTGCAGGATTGCGCGAAAGATTATCGCAATCTCGATCGCGTCTATCTGCCGCAGGACATGCTCGCCGCCAATGGCGCGGGCGTCGAGATGCTCGCCGCCGATCGCGCCTCGCCGCAGCTCGCCGCGACATTGCGCGCGCTGGCCGAGCGCACGCAGGGGCTGCTGAAGGAGAGCGCGCCCTTCGCCGATCTCATCGTCGACACGCGCCTCGCCATGGAAGTGGGCGCGATCCAGCGCCTCGCCGAGACGCTCACCGCGCGGCTGCGCGTCGCCGATCCGCTGAGCGAGAAGGTCCACGCCTCCAAGCGCCAATATCTGCTCACGGCGCTCGCCGGCGCCGGGACCACTCTGCTGCGCCGGCTCATATCGCCGCGCGTCGTCGCCGCGAGCGTCGCGCGATGAGCGTCGAGACGATCGCCCCCGAGGCGCCGCGGGTCGCCGCGAAAAGCTCTTTCTATCTCGCCATGCGCATTCTCGAGCCCGAGCGGCGCGATGCGATGTATGCGATCTACGGCTTCTGCCGCGCCGTCGACGATATCGCGGATGAGGAGGGCGACCGCGCCTTGCGCCTCTCCCAGCTCGACGATTGGCGGCGCGATCTCGATGCGCTCTACGCCGGCCGCACGCATAAGCGTTGCGCCGATCTGGCGCGGCCGGTGCGCCGCTTCGGCCTCGAGCGCGCCGATTTCGAGGCGGTCATAGACGGGATGGCGATGGATGTCGTCGAGGACATTCGCGCGCCGGAATGGGATCGGCTCGATCTCTATTGCGATCATGTCGCGAGCGCCGTGGGGCGGCTCTCCGTGCGCGTCTTCGGTCTCGCCGACGAGGCGGATTGCGCCGCCGGCGCGCTGCCGACCAAGGCGCGAATGCTCGCCTATCACATGGGCCGCGCCTTGCAGCTCACCAATATTCTGCGCGATCTCGACGAGGACGAGGCGCGCGGTCGGCTCTATCTGCCGCGCGAGGCGTTGGAGGCCGCAGGCGTCACCGATTTCGCGCGCGGCGCAGTGCTGGCGCACCCCGGCCTTCAGCAAGTCTGCGCTGCAGTGGCCGAGCGCGCGCGCAAGCATTATGCGGAATCGGAGCTGCTGATGCGCGTCTCGCCGCAGCGCGCGGTGAAGGCGCCCTATCTGATGGCGACGGCCTATCGCTCGGTTCTCGACCGTCTGGTGGCGCGCGGCTTCGCGCCGCCACGGGCGCCGGTCTCCGCCTCGCGGACAAAGGTCCTGCTGGCCCTGCTGAGATTCGCGCTGACGTGAGCGGAACCACCCATATCATCGGCGCCGGCCTCGCGGGCCTCTCCTGCGCCATTCGCCTGACCGACGAGGGCCACAGCCTCTCGCTCTACGAGGCCGCGCGCATGGCGGGCGGGCGCTGCCGCTCCTATTATGATTCCAGCCTCGATCTCACCATCGACAATGGCAATCATCTGCTGCTCTCCGGCAATTCCACGGCGCTGGATTACGCCCGCCGCATCGGCTCGGCGGAGGAGCTGGTCGGGCCGAAGGAATGCGCCTTCGACTTTTTAGATATGCGCGACGGAACGCGCTGGCGCATGCGGCCCAATTCTTCGCGCCTGCCCTGGTGGATTTTCGTTGAAGATCGCCGCGCGCCCGGCACGGCGCCGGGCGATTACCTCGGCGCGATCGGCATTCTCCTCGCCAAAAAGGGCGCGACCATCGGCGAGGCGATGAATTGCTCGGGCGTGCTCTATGAGCGTCTGTGGGGGCCGGTGCTGCTCTCCGCGCTCAATACGGAGCCGCGCTGCTCCTCCGCCGCTCTCGCCGCCGCCGTGCTGCGCGAGACTTTGGCCGCCGGCGGCGCCGCCTGCCGTCCGCTGGTCGCGCGGCGCGGGCTCGGGACGGCTTTCATCGAGCCGGCGCTGAGCGCGCTCGCCGCGCGGGGCGCCGCGCCGCGCTTCGCCGCGCGGCTGAAGGGAATCGAATTTTCCGGCGAGCGCGCCACAGCGCTCGATTTCGGCGACGAGAAAATCACGCTCGGCGCAAATGATCGCATCGTTCTCGCCGTCCCGCCCTGGTCGGCGCAGGAGCTCGTTCCGGGTCTCGTGGCGCCGGATGACTTCCGCGGCATCGTCAATGCGCATTTCAAGATCGCGCCGCCGCCGGGCCAGCCGGCGCTGCTCGGCATGATCGGCTCGCTCACCGAATGGCTGTTCGCTTTCGAGGACAGGCTCTCGGTGACGATCAGCGGCGCCGATCGGCTGATGGACGAGTCCCGCGAGAGCCTCGCCGAGCGCATCTGGGCCGAGGTCGCCGCGGCGACCGGCCTGCCGACGCAGTTGCCGGCCTGGCAGATCGTGAAGGAAAAGCGCGCCACTTTCGCCGCGACGCCGGCGCAGCAGCAGCGTCGCCCCAGCGCTGTGACGCGCTGGCGCAATCTCCTCCTCGCCGGCGATTGGACAGCGACAGGCCTTCCGGCGACGATCGAAGGGGCGATAAGGTCGGGCTATCGCGCGGCGGAGCTGGCGGCGCGGTCGTAACGCCCGGGCGGCCCCCTCCCCGGCCCTCCCCCGCTTTGCGGGAGAGGGAGCAGATTCGGCGCGTCATCGAGAGTTCGCGAAACGCCTGCCGCCTTCCCTCTCCCGCGTGAGCGGGAGGGGGCGTCGCTCACAACGCCGAGAACGCCTCCTCAATTCCTCCCGAAAGTCTCGTCGAAGGAATAGCCGGTGCCGCGCACGGTGCGGATCGGGTCCTTCTCGCGGCCGCGGATGATCGCCTTGCGCAGACGCCCGACATGCACGTCGACGGTGCGCTCGTCGATCTCCGCCGAGAGGCCCCACACGCTGTCCAGCAATTGCGCGCGCGAGAAGACGCGGCCGGGCTTTTCCATCAGATATTCCAGCAGGCGGAACTCCGTCGGACCGAGATGAATCTCGCGCCCGCCGCGCTTGACGCGGCGCGTCTCGCGGTCGAGGTCTATGTCGCCGGCGACGAGCCGCGTCGCCACCCGCTCCGGCCGCGCGCGGCGCAGCAGCGCATGGACACGCGCCATCAGCTCCGGCGGCGAGAAGGGCTTCACCACATAATCGTCGGCGCCGATGGAGAGGCCGCGCACACGCTCATTCTCGTCGCCGCGCGCGGTGAGCATGATCACCGGCATGCTGCGCGTGTCGTCGCGCGCGCGAAGGCGCCGACAGATCTCGAGGCCGGAGACGCCGGGCAGCATCCAGTCGAGAATGACGAGATCGGGCTGCGATTCGGCGAGGCGGATTTCCGCCTCGTCGCCACGCTCTATATGCTCGACGAGAAAGCCCTCGGCCTCGAGATTATAGCCGAGCAGCAGCGCCAGCGCCGCATCGTCCTCGACGACGAGAATGCGCGGCGCTCGGTCATGCGGCGCCTCGCGCGGAGCGGCGACGCGGATTTCATTCATTTTGCGGGCTCATCCGGTTCCGCGCTGGCGGAAAGGCTCGCCGATCTGCCCTTCGGCCGATCGGTCGGCATCGCCTCGCCAGTGACGAGATAGACGATCGTCTCGGCGACATTTGTGGTGTGGTCGCCGATGCGCTCTATGTTCTTCGAGCAGAAGAGCAGATGCGTGCAGAAAGAGATGTTGCGCGGGTCCTCCATCATGAAGGTGAGGAGATCGCGGAACACGGAATCTTCCAGCGCATCGAGCTCGCTGTCATTGGTCCACACGGCTCTTGCGCGCTCGACGTCGCGCTGGGCGTAGGCGTCGAGCACGTCCTTCAGCTGTATGGCGGCGACTTCCGCCATCGTCTTGAGGCCGATGACGGCGCGCGGCACCCGCGCCTCGGAGAGGATTTTCACCGTGCGCTTGGCGATGCTCTTGGCGAGATCGCCGACGCGCTCGAGATCGGCGGCGATGCGCATGGCGGCGATGCACTCGCGCAGATCGATGGCGAGCGGCTGGCGCCGCGCGATGGTGAGGATGGCGCTCTCCTCTATCTCCCGCTGCAGCGCGTCGAGGCGCTGATCGGTGGCGACGACGCGATGGGCGAGCTCGATGTCGAAATTGGCGAGCGCATCCATGGCTTCGGCGAGCATTTTCTCGGCGATGCCTCCCATCTCGGCGATACGACGGCCGAGCACTTCGAGGTCGCGGTCATAGGAGCTGACGATATGTTCGCTCATGGTCTCAATGTCCTCGTGCGCGATGCGCGCTCAGCCGAAGCGGCCGGTGATATAGTCCTGCGTCTTCTTGTTCTGCGGCGCGGTGAAGAGATTATTGGTCTCGCCGAACTCGACGAGATCGCCGAGATACATGAAGGCCGTGTAGTCGGAGACGCGCGCCGCCTGCTGCATGTTGTGGGTCACGATTGCGATCGTGTAACGCTCCGACATTTCGTCGATGAGCTCCTCGATCTTCGCCGTGGAGATGGGGTCCAGCGCCGAGCAGGGCTCGTCGAACAGGATCACCTCCGGCTGAATGGCGACGGTGCGCGCGATGCACAGGCGCTGCTGCTGGCCGCCCGAGAGGCCGAGGCCGCTGGAGTTCAGCTTGTCGCGCACCTCGTCCCACAGCGCCGCGCCGCGCAGCGCCGCCTCGACGCGCCCGTCCAGCTCGCTGCGCGAGAGCTTCTCATAGAGGCGAATGCCGAAAGCGATATTGTCGTAGATCGACATGGGGAAGGGCGTCGGCTTCTGGAACACCATGCCGACGCGCGAGCGCAGCAGGTTCAGATCGACGCGCGGGTCGAGAATATTCTCGCCGTCGAGCAGCACCTCTCCCTCGGCGCGCTGCTTGGGATAGAGGTCGTACATTCGGTTCAATATGCGCAGCAGAGTCGATTTGCCGCAGCCGGACGGGCCGATGAAGGCCGTCACCTTATTGGTGTAGAGCGGCAGCGAGATCGATTTCAGCGCCTTCGACGACCCGTAATAGAAATCCAGATCGCGAACCGAGACTTTCGTCGGAATGGTTGCTTCGACAACCGGCATGGCGGTCATTTGTGTTTTCCCTGGCTGCTGAGCGCGCGCGCGGTGATGGAGAGCAGAAGGACGGCGATGGTGACGAGCAGAGCGCCGGTCCAGGCGAGCTGCTGCCAGTCCTTGTAGGGCGAGAGCGCGAATTGGAAGATGACGACGGGCAGGCTGGAGACCGGCGCGTTGAGATCCGTGCTCCAGAACTGATTGTTGAGCGAGGTGAAGAGCAGCGGCGCCGTCTCGCCGGAGACGCGCGCAATGGCCAGCAGCACGCCGGTGACGATGCCGGACTTCGCCGCCCGATAGGCGACGCGCATCAGCATATGGGAGCGCGGCAGGCCGAGCGCCGTCGCCGCCTCGCGCAGAGGCAGCGGCACCAGCAGCAGCATGTCCTCCGTGGTGCGCACGACGACAGGCACCACCAGCACGGCCAGCGCTAGAGCGCCCGCTATGCCGGAGAAATGCCCGACCTGCGCCACCACCACCGTGTAGACGAAGAGGCCGATGACGATGGAGGGCGCGCTGAGCAGAATGTCGTTGATGAAGCGCACCACCGTGCTGAGCTTCGAGTAGCGGCCATATTCGGCCATGAAGGTGCCGGCGAGCATTCCGAGCGGGGTGCCGAGCAGCACGCCGATCACCGTCATCACCAGCGAGCCGGCGATGGCGTTGAGCAGGCCGCCAGTTGCGCCGGGGGGCGGCGTCATCTCGGTGAAGACGGCGGGCGAGAGGCCGCGCGCGCCTTCATAGATCAGCGCGCCGAGGATCAGCACCAGCCAGGCGAGGCCGAAGATGGTGCCGGTCCAGCACAGCGTGGTGGCGACGACATTGATGCGGCGGCGAGAGGAATAGAGGGACAAGGGTCAGGCTCCCGATTTCTGCTCGATGCGCATCAGCATGAAGCGCGCCGCCGCCAGCACGAAGAAGGTGATGACGAAGAGGATGAGGCCGAGCTCGATCAGCGCGGAAGTGTAGAGATCGCCGACAGCCTCGGTGAATTCATTGGCGATGGTCGCCGAGATGGTCGTGCCCGGCGCGAGCAGCGAGCTCGACACCTTATGGGCGTTGCCGATGACGAAAGTGACGGCCATCGTCTCGCCGAGCGCGCGGCCGAGGCCGAGCATGACGCCGCCGATGACGCCGACGCGCGTGTAGGGAATGACGACATAGCGCATCACCTCCCAGGTCGTGCAGCCGACGCCCGAGGCGGCCTCCTTCAGCACCGGCGGAACCGTGTCGAACACGTCGCGCGAGATGGAGGTGATGAAGGGCAGCACCATGATCGCCAGAATGAAGCCTGCCGTCAGCATGCCGATGCCATAGGGAGGTCCGGCGAAGAGGCTCGACAGCACGGGAACGTCGCCGGTGAGCGAGATCAGCGCCGGCTGCACATGCTGCTGCAGGAAGGGCGCGAGCACGAACAGGCCCCAGATGCCGTAGATGATCGACGGAATGCCCGCGAGCAGCTCGATGGCGACGCCGATCGGCCGACGCAGCGCATGGGGGCAGAGCTCGGTGAGGAAGATGGCGATGCCGAGACCCAGCGGCACGGCGATGGCCATGGCGATAGTCGATGTCACCAGCGTGCCGTAGATGGGCGCGACGGCGCCGAATTTCTCGGTGACGGGATTCCACGATTCCGTCGTCAAAAAGCCGAAGCCGAAGGCTTTGATCGCGGGCAACGATCCATAGACGAGCGAGAAGATCACGCCGCCGAGAATCACGAGAACGAGCACCGCGGCGGCGCGGGTCAAATTATGAAAGAAGAAGTCGAACAGGGCCATGCGGCCGAGAATTTGCCGGCGGTCGACTTCAGCGGCGCTGGGCGACGCTTCTACGATTGCTAGGTCCGACACGCTATTGTCTCTCGTTTGGCGGTTGAAGCCGACGTCCATTGCGCGCTCCCGAAGACGGATTCTCATTTGTGGTCATAGCGCAGGTCTCGAGGGAACTCACCGCGCCCAGACATCCCGCGCCAAAAAGAAGCGGGGAAGCTCGTCCTCACGCGGCGCGTCTCGCGCCATTCCGCCATCTCGGCCCCTCATGTCGAGGGGCGCCGGCGACATATCCTCGAAGATATATCGCCGGCGCGCGTCTATGCGCTTAGTTCGACGCCAGCGGCTTGCCGCTCGCATCCTTCACATTGGCGGCCCAGCTCTTCTTGATGAGAGCCACCACATTGGCCGGCAGCGGGATATAATCCAGCTCCTCGGCCGCCTTATTGCCCTTGGCGAAGGCCCAACCGAAGAATTTCAGCGCCTCGCCGGCCGCGGCCACATCCTGCGGCGCCTTGGGCAGCAGAATGAAGGTGGCGGCGGTGATCGGCCAGGACTGCGCGCCCGGCTGGTCGGTGAGGATCTGATAGAAGCCCGGCGCATTGGCCCAATCGGCGTTGGAGGCCGCGGCCTGGAAGGTCGGCGTCGTCGGCGCGACGGTCTTGCCGTCCTTGTTGACGAGCTTGGTGTAGGTCAGCTTGTTCTGCTTGGCGTAGGCGTATTCGACATAGCCGATGGCGCCCTTGGTGTTGGCGACATTGTTGGCGACGCCCTCATTGCCCTTGGCGCCGATGCCGACCGGCCATTCGACCGAGGCGTTCTCGCCGACCTTGGCCTTCCAGTCCGCGCTGACCTTGGACAGATAATTGGTGAAGTTGAAGGTCGTGCCCGATCCATCCGAACGATGCACGACGGCGATCGCGGCCGAGGGGAGCTTGGCCTTCGGGTTCAGCTTCTTGATCGCGGCGTCGTCCCAGCTCTTGATCTCGCCGAGGAAGATGGCGCCGAGCGTCTTGCCGTCGAGGACGAGATCGCCAGAGGCGACGCCGTCCAGATTGACGACCGGCACGATGCCGCCGATCACCTGCGGCCATTGGGTGAGGCCGGCGGCCTCCAGATCGTCGGCCTTCAGCGGCTGGTCGGAGGCGCCGAAGGTCACGGTGCGCGCCTTGATCTGCTTGATGCCGCCGCCCGAGCCGATCGACTGATAATTGAGGCCGTTGCCGGTCTCTTTCTTATAGCTGTCCGCCCATTTGGCGTAAATCGGATAGGGGAAGGTGGCGCCGGCGCCGGAGATGTCGATCGCGAGAGCGGCGCCCGCCGTCGCCACGGCCAGGGTCGTCGCCAGAGCGACACGATGGAGAACTTTGGAAAGCATGTTCGGTCTCTTTCGAGCTCGAGGTTCACTGTGTCGGCGCGCGTTCAGCGCCCCAGCGGCGCGCACACTAGAGGCGACCGACGAGAGTTTTACGACAGCTAGATGACTGTCACATGACACATTAACAGTCTGAATTTATTTAAAAATATGAGGTAGATCAGGCTCCATCGGGCTTTTCTGGGTCGATCAATGGCAAAAATACGCGGAAAGTGGCGCCTTTTCCTGGCGCGGAATCTATGGCGAGCCTGCCGCGGTGGCGAGCGACGATGTGCTTGACGATCGCCAAGCCGAGTCCCGTGCCGCCCTTGGCGCGGCTCTTGCCGGCGTCCACGCGATAGAAACGCTCGGTGAGGCGCGGCAAATGTTCCGGCGGGATGCCGAGGCCGTGGTCGCGCACCGAGAAGACGGCGGAGGCGCCGAGCGGGGAGAGCGTGATCTCCACCGGGCCGGCTCCATATTTGATCGAATTCTCGATGAGATTTTCGGCGACGCGGGCGAGTTCGTCGCGGTCGCCCGGCACGACGACCGTGCCCTCTATGTCGAGCTTCAGCTCTATGTCGCCATCCTCCGCCATGGGCGCGAGCGTGTCGACGATATGGGCGACGAGAATTCCGAGATCGACCGGCGTGTCCGGGCGCAGATGCAGATGCTGCTCGATGCGCGAGAGGGAGAGCAGATCGTCGACGAGGCGCGACATGCGCTGCGCCTGATCGCGCATGATCGAGAGAAAGCGGTCGCGCGCCTTGGAATCGTCGCGGGCAGGACCTTGCAGCGTCTCCACGAAGCCGAGCAGCGAGGCGAGCGGCGTGCGCAGCTCATGGCTGGCGTTGGCGACGAAATCGACGCGCATGCGCTCGACGCGGCGCGATTCGGTGAGGTCGCGCAGGCTCACCACGGCGGCGTTCTCATAGCCCTCGAGGCGCAGCGGCGCGATATGCACCTCGAACCAGCATTCCACCGGCAGGCGCTCGAGCCAGATGACCTTCTCCGGCTGGCCGCCGCGCAGCACGCGGTCCAGCGCGTCCAGCACATCCGGCGAGCGCAGGCTGCGCGCCAGCGGATCATTGGGCCGCAGCGAGGGCAGCACGGAGCGCGCGGCGCGATTGGAGGCGACGATGCGCGCCTCCGAATCGATGACGAAGACCGCCTCCGGCAGCGCGTCGATCACGAGGCCGAGCAGAGCTTCGCCCTGATAGCGTCGGCGTAGATCCGGCATCGGTCCTCTCGTCGTCTCGTGCATTGGGTGAGGAAACGTCGTTACTCGCGTGTCTCCAATATACGGGCGATGGTCTCGCGCAGGCTGTTCCAGCGCCGCGAGCCCTCGTCTGCGCCGAGCAGCGCGAGCGCGAAGATGAAGGGCAGAAAATAATAGATGACGCGGAACAGCAGCAGCGAGGCCAGCAGGCTCTCCTGCGAATGCGACGGCAGCGCGTTCAGCATCGTCGCCTCGAAAACGCCGATGCCGCCCGGCGCATGGCTGATGACGCCGAGAATGCAGGCGAAGACATAGACCGAGACGAAAGTCGCGAAATCGAGATCGACGTCATGCGGCAGCAGCGCATAGAGCGCGGCCGCGGCGCAGCAGAGATCGGCGACGCCGAGCAGAGTCTGGCCGCCGGTGGGCGCGAGGCCGGGCAGCTCGAAGAAATGCCCGCGCAGCCGCACCCGGCGCCGGCGCAGCGACACCCAGACGACATAATAGCCGACGCCCGCGCAGGTCGCGAGGCCGAGCCCGAAATTGAGGAAAGCCGGCAGCTTGTCTATGGCGCCGAGCTCGCCGGCGCGCGCCATGAGGCCGACGCCGACCACAGAGGTCATGCCGAGCCAGAAGGTGACGCCCGCTATGACGGTGACATTGGCCACTTGAACGGCGGTGACGCCGACGCGCGCATAGATCCAATAGCGGACGGCCGCCGCGGTGACGACGGGAAAGCCGAGATTGAAGGAGAAGGCGTAGCTCGCGAAGGAGGCCAGCGCGGCGATGCGATAGGGCACATGCAGCCGCAATTGCCGCAGCGCCAGCGCGTCATAGCCGGTGAGCGCGACATAGGAGAGCGCGGTGAGCAGCAGAGCGGCGAAAATCTGCTCGGCGCTCATCGCCGCTATGGCGGCGCGGACGTCGGAGAATTTGACGCTGGAGATCGCGCTGGCGAGGGCGAAACCGGCGAGCGCGAATACAGCGAGGCTGGCGATTCCGCCGAGCGCCTTGCCGAGATTGGGCGCGATATAGCGGCGCGCCGTCGCCAACAGATCGAGGCCCGCGTTTTGGCTCGCGCTGTGCTTCTCCTCGACCGGCGCATCGACGCCGGCCTCCGAAAGATCGCTGTCTGGCCGCTTCAATTTCGCTCTTTCCTCGATGCGTCGCCGAATATGCGCGGAGTAGGCTTCTTCGATACGACGTCGGGCGGCGGAGTTCAAAGGCGATCGGCGGGCCTCGCGGCGTCCGTTCATAGGAATCTCGTTCGTTCCTGTTGCGCGCGCCCGCGGGCGGCGGGATGAGACGCCAGCGCGGAGCCCGCCCATCGTTCATCCGCGCGTCGCAAGAGAACGTCGCGAGGAGAGCATGGTTCGGTTTCGCCCCGAAGCGTGACGATAAGATGACGCGGCGGCGCGGACTGTCATGAGAACGGGCCGTCAGAACAAGCCATGCACGAACCAGCGCGGCGGCCGGCTCTCGCGGCCGAGGAGCTCCTCGCGAAACAGCCAGAAGCGTCCGCCCTCCCGATCCTCCACATAGAAATAGTCGCGGGTGGCGGCGTTTTCCGGCGCGCTCCACCATTGTGGGGCGATGCGCTCCGGCCCCTCATAGGCCGCGAGCTCGTGCAGCAGCCGGCGCCAGCGAAAGCGCAGCGGCGGCCCGTCGGGCGTGAGCGCCACCGCCTCGATCGGCTCCGGCCGCTCGAACAGCCGCAGAGGCCGCGCCGGGACGCCCGCGCGGAGATAGGGAGGCGGCGCGGCTTCTTCCACCGCCGCGGGGGCGGGGCCGGAGGCGGGCCGCAGCGCGACGGCGAGCTCTGGAATATGCGAGGCCTGCGGATAGGCCCGCAGCACGCGGCGCGGCCCGAGCCGCGCGCCGAGCCGATCGACGAGATCGTCCAGCCGCGCGTCATGCGCATTTTCCCGCGCGTTTTCCCGTCCGGCCAGATCGATTTTTCCGAGGCCGAGGTCCTCCTGCGGCGCATCGCAGCGCTCGACCCGCGCGGCGCCGAGCCGCAGCACGTCATAGCCATAGCCCGTGTCGAGCCCCTCCTCCGCCAGCACGGCGAGGCGCTCGCGCAGCAGCAGGGCGATCGTGTCTGGATCGCGCAGCGGCCGGCTGGTTCCCGTCTCTATATGCGCGACGGCGCCGTCGACGCGGTAGAAGACCGCCTCCAGCTCCCGCGCGCCGACGCCATGGCGCTCGAGCAGCAGGCACAGCTCGCGGGCGAGGCCGCGCAGCGTGCGCTCAATGTCCTCCTGCCGCGTGAGCCCTTCGGGAAAGCGGCGCTCGGCCATGAAATCCGGGGCCTCGAAGCGCGGCGAGATCGGCTCGCGGCGGCGGCAGGCGATGGCGTCGAGCCGCGCCATGGCCTCCTCCCCGAGCCGCGCCGTGAGCGGCGCGCGCGGCCGCGCCAGCAGATCGCCGAGGCTGCGCAGGCCGGCGCGGTCCAGCCTTTGCCGCGCCGCCGCGTCGAGATCGAGCGCGGCGATGGGCAGGCCGGCGGCGATCGCCTCCAGTTCCTCCCCGCTCGCGCCCTCCGCCACATGGCGCCGGCGGGAGAAGCGCGCCAACGCGCGCGCCAGCGCCGGGCCGGGGGCGATCGCCCCTCGCGCCGCAAAGCCCTGGGTGGCGAGGCGGCGCTCGACCTCCGCCAGCAGCGCCGCCTCGCCGCCGAAGAGATGCGCCGCTCCCGAAATATCCAGGAGCAGCCCATTCGGCGGATCGGCCGCGGCGAGCGGGGTGAAGCGACGGCACCAATCGGCGATCCGCCCCAGCAGCTCGGCGTCGGCTTTGAGGTCGGCCTCGGCCAGCCGCAGCGCGGGGCGCATGGCGCGCGCGTCGGCGACCGCCATGCCGGGGACGAGCCCGGCCGCCTCGGCGCGCACGTCCACGGCGGTCAGCCGCTCGGCGCCGCCGAGCTTGGCCCAGACGGCGAAGGGCGCCTCCGCCTCATCAGGCGAAGGCGCGCTTTTGCGCGAGAGCCGGTCGGTCGACAGGCGCGGCAGATGCACGGCGAGGCAACGCATGGAAAGGCGCCCCATGGAACTCGGCCTCCTGATGGTCGAAAACAATGTCGCGCCAGGCCTGCGCGTCGAAGGCGCCGACGAGGCCGCGCGCCTTGACGACGCGCAGGCGGAAAATGGGCGGGCCGGGCAGGGGCCGCGGCGCGCCCTCGGCCCGCGGCGGCGGCGCGCCGGCGGCGATCTCGAAGCGCGCCTCGGCGGCGCTGGCGAATCTTTGCGCGGCGCCGGCCGCGCGCGGCAGCAGCAGCAGGCCGGCGCAATCCCCGCGGCGGGCGGCGAGCGCCAGCCGGCGCGAGGCGGTGAGGTCATAGGCGCCCGCATCGGCCCAGCTCTCGGCGATGACGACGGCGGCGCCGCTCTTCAGCGCCTCCTCCATGGCCCAGAGCGTCTCGCGCGGGCGGCGCGTGCGCGCCAGCACCAGAAGCTCCGGCGGCAGGCCCGCCGCCTGCAGGCCGCGCCCATAGGGCAGGCCCAGCTCGCGCGCCGCCATATCCTCGGCGATCCAGACGATCCCGCCTTGCGGCCGCAGGCGCAGCCGGCTCAGCGCCAGGGCGAAGGCGAAGCCGGCCGCCGCCGCCGCATCGGTCGGCCGCGCCGGCAAGGCCTCGCGCAGGCCGCCGCGGCCGGGATCGAGCAGGCGCGACAGCCCCTCGTCCCGCGGAACGGCCGCAGGCGCGGGCGCGCCGCCCGCCTCCAGCGCGGCGATCCGACGACGCAAAAAAACAATGCGTTCCGATGAGCCGCTGCGCGACATCGGGTCCCCGATCTCCAGATTGTTGCCTATTTGTTCTCATGCTGACTCCGCTGAGGGGGAGAGTCAAGCGAGGGGAGATTTCCGTTGGGGTTATAAGCGTGGCTTGACGCCCGTTGGGCGCACGTCTATCAACTTGAGATCATGTAATCGGCGATGAGACAATGATGGCTAGCATGGACAAGCTTATCTCCACTGGCGAAACGAATAGGGCTATTTTTACAGTTAGTGATGACTTCGATCGGGCTGCGACGATTGATTTGATTAAGAGGGCAGATTTAGACGATCTTAGGAATCCTTTGTTTCTTGAGCATGTGGTGATTCCGAAGATCGGACTGGATAGGTTTATAGCAGAACATTATCCAGAAAATATTCGCCAGTATTGCGGCAAAAATTTCATGGCATGCCAGATGCCTATCCAGCTATCTAAGTATCTTGCCTACCTTTCCAGCAAAAAGATAAATAGTTACCTGGAAATCGGCGTTGCGATGGGTGGGACGTTTGTTCTTACTGTTGAATATTTAAAGCGATTCAACGGTGAGATAGACGCGATGGTCATCGACATGAACCCTCCCGGCGAGCATCTTGATTGGTACTCAGAAAACGGCGGAAATTTTCGATATTTAGTCGCTAATACCACAGAACCCAAGGCGGCAAACACGGTGATGAGCAGAAAGTGGGATCTAGTGCTCATCGACGCTGACCACACAGAAGAAGGATGTTGGCGCGATTACCTCATGGCGAAAGAGTTTGCGCGGCTCATCGCTTTCCATGATGTCGTCAATGAGCTTACGCCTGGTGTTGCCGCTGTCTGGAAAAGATTGAAAGAGGTTTTGCCTACGTCGAGATACAGAGAGTTTATTGAACAATACCCGGACTTCACAAAAACTGCCGAGTTCTCGAAAACAATGGGGCTCGGCGTTATCTCGCTGAGTTGAACGGCGTCTCGGCCTCGAAGCAACTGGCCTGCATCACGCAAAATCGAAAGCATTTTAGATCAAGGGCTACAAAAATGCGGGTTGCGATTTTTATGAGGGGGCCCTTTCGCCCAAATCTTGACTCTAGCCTCAGGCGCGCTCGGGCGCTAGTTGATGAGGTCAGAGCAAACGGCGATCAACCTGCCTTGTTTTTTGCCACATGGCTCCTCGAAGATAGAGCGTATGCTACGGCCCTTATGCATCAGCCGGATGTAGATCACGCCCTGCTCATCGAACCGCCCAGTGATCAAATTATCTATGCACTATGTGGTATGGAGCGGCTTCCTGGTGGGAATCCCACCAGGAATATGTTCTATCAATACTATCTTTCGAAGGTTGGATTGCAAGTTGTAGACAGTTTAGGCTTATTCGACTTTGTTATTCATTCGAGGCCGGATATGGATATCCGGTTAGGCGCATACTATCATCACTGGTTCGAGGCGGGTCATTATACTACAATTCACGATATCCCTCCCGACGGGAATGGCATTATAAACGACCAATTTGGCGTCGCGACTCCTCAGGATATGCTCGCTGCATGGAATTATGGAACTTTGGAAGAGCTGGGAACTCTGATAGGCTGTTCGAATATTGCTGAGGACCCACTTCGAATGATGCTCGAAAAGGCTGGCCTGAAATCAAGGTCTGCGCCCACCGAGCAATGGGTGCTTGATCCCCGTCGGTATGGGTAGGAGGCGCCTTTGATGGCCGTTGATCTGGTTTCAACCAGCCTCGGGGGGCATATAGAGATGAAAGCGCAAATCCTCGCCCATCGCGGGGCTTGGACCTCCGTGTCCGAAAAAAATTGCCTAGAGGCGTTCGAGAGAGCGTTTGCCGCTGGCTTCGGAGTGGAAACGGACATCCGTGACCTCGATAATGTTCTTGTCGTTTCTCACGATCCGCCACGATCTGGTCTTGCCTTGCCCGTTGACAAGCTATTCGCGCTCTACCGACGCATGAACGCGACAGGCCGCTTGGCGCTCAATATCAAAGCCGATGGGTTGGCGCTGGCGCTAAATGCGCTTTTGAAAGATTACGCGATCGAGACAGCTTTCGTATTCGATATGTCGGTCCCGGATATGCGGAGCTATTTCAATTCGAGAGCTCGCGTGTTTTGTCGTCTCAGCGATGCCGAGACGCACCCCGCGTTCTATAACAAGTGCGCGGGTGTGTGGCTCGATTCTTTCGAGATTCCCCACAGTCCCTCCGAGTGGGGGCATAAGGCGCTTGCCGACGGAAAGTCGATCGCACTAGTCTCGCCCGAGCTTCACACTCGTCCACATCTCGAAGCGTGGAGCGAATGGCGTACGAGACTGAACCCCGCGCAAAACGACAATGTGATGATCTGTACTGATTTTCCAGCTGAAGCCTTATCGTTCTTTCAGGAGGACCGATGATAAAGGCTGTTCTTTTCGACATGGATGGCGTGCTGATCGACGCGAAAGATTGGCACTATGAGGCGCTGAACCGTGCGCTAGCCCTTTTCGGCAAGGCGATCGATCGGGACGCTCACCTCGCAACCTACGATGGCCTGCCAACACGGCGTAAGTTGGAGATTTTGACGAAATCGAAGGGACTGCCGGTAGGACTCCATCCCTTTCTGAATGATCTGAAGCAAAGCTACACGATCGAGCTGGCTCACGCTCTCTGCAAGCCAAATTTCGTCCATCAACGGACACTATCGCGGTTGAAATTGGATGGTCTCAAACTGGCGGTCTGCTCGAATTCTGTGCGCAGCTCTATCGAGCTGATGATGCGCTTATCGAAGCTCGACCAGTATATCGATCTCATTATTTCGAACCAGGATGTATCGCGAGCCAAGCCAGATCCCGAAATGTACGAAACTGCGATGGCTCGTTTCGGGATTTCTCCCGAAAACTGTTTGATTCTCGAAGACAATGAACACGGAATCGCTGCAGCGCAGGCCAGCAAAGGTCACTTGATGGTGGTGGGCAGCGTGTCAGATGTCACTTACGAAAAGGTTGCAACGCTCATTACGGCTATCAACGAGCGAGACTAGGGAAAGTTTATGAACTCGAAGCTTCAGATTTTAATACCGCTAGCTGGCGAGTCTATCTTCTTCGATCCAAGCGAATACCATTTCCCTAAGCCGTTGATTGATATCGATGGCGAGACGATGATCGAACACGTCCTAGCACCTCTGAAAAGAGCAGTTCCTGACGCGCGTTTCATTTTCCTTGTCTGTCGGGAGGACGTCGTCAAATTCTCCCTCGATTCTATTCTTCGACTGCGGGCTGGCGAGAATGCAGTAGTTATTCCGCTCGCGACGTCGACAAAAGGCGCTCTTTGTACCTGCCTATTGGCAGTCGACGCGCTGGATAAGGACGCGCCTTTGCTGGTCTGCAATGGCGATCAGGTTCTTGATGTCGACATAGCTACCATACTGGCGAGCTTCGAGGCATCATCCGGGGCGGCCGGTGTCGTTACTTTCCGTTCAGTGCACCCCCGCTGGTCCTACGTTCGTCTTGACAATAATGGGGATGTTGTTCAGGCAGCAGAAAAGTCCGTGATCAGTGAGCATGCTATCGCTGGTCTATACTATTTTAGGAAAGCACAGGATTTTATTGACGCAGCAATGGCGACAATAATAGCAGACGACAAGGTCGGCGATCAGTTTTTTATTGC
The DNA here is from genome assembly GCF_009936375.1 of Methylosinus sp. C49. Classification (GTDB taxonomy): domain Bacteria; phylum Pseudomonadota; class Alphaproteobacteria; order Rhizobiales; family Beijerinckiaceae; genus Methylosinus. Next base: position 281,418 of record NZ_AP022332.1, read on the forward strand.
CCCAAGTCTCAATCAACTTATTTTGAAGAATAGACGTATTGTGAACATTCCGATTCCCTCGACAGATTACTATAGTTTTTACTCGCCACAAAAAGTGAAAGATTTCGTCGATCTGCGATTGCGCTCTCGTCGCTCGGGAGCCGTCGTTCCCCGAGTGACGGTCGTGGTGCCTGCTGCGGGAGAAGGCAGCAGATTCGCAAAATCGGGGTGGGCGCGACCGAAGCCGTTTATAGACGTCGCTGGTCGACCTATGATCGAACACGTCCTTCAAAATGTAAAGCTGGCTGACTCAAGGACAATTGTGCTTGTCCGAAAAGAGCATACCTATGGCCAAGATTCTATCATTAACCGTCTCTCGGAACACTCAGAGATAGTTTCTGTCGACCGTCTTACCGAGGGTACGCTTTGCACTATCATGCTCGCGCGCCGATTGTTCAACGACGAAGACTCTATCTTGGTTGCAAACTCAGATCAGGTCGTCGAGTTCTCGGTCGACCATTATGTCCAGGATTGTATCGACCGTAACCTAGATGGCTCCATCCTTGTATTTCAAGATGCCGCTTGCGACCCCAAGTGGTCGTTTGCTCGTCTTGACACAGGCGGCCTTGTATTGGAGGTTGCGGAAAAAAAGCCGATTTCGAATCTTGCAACTGTTGGGATATACTTTTTCCGTCGTGCGCGAGATTTGTTAAATGCAACGATTGATATGTTCGTAGAGAACGACAGAATTAACAACGAATTTTATACATGTCCAGTTTATAATCATATGATCCGGAATGGCGCTCGAATCGGCGTATATGAGATTCCGGCAGCAGCAATGCACGGGCTCGGCACCCCATCTGATCTTCATGCCTATCTGACCAAAATTGGTGCGCCCGCATCCGCCGATGCGCCGCGTTGAAAGGGGCATCCGATGCAAGTCATTGTCCCCCTAGCCGGGCCTGATTTCGAGCAGTCGGATGGTCGCGTCAAATCGGAATTCGAGGTGCACGGGACGCCTTTGCTACGTTTAGCGATAGAAAGTCGTGCATGGTGGCGCAGCGGTCAGGTAACAGATTCCGACTTGATCTTCGTCTTGCGTGACAGTTTTGTAAGCCGGCGGTTTGCATCGGATAAATTGGCGCAGTGGTATCCTAATGCGCGCCAAGTTTTTTTGTCGGATTACACACGAGGCGCAGCCCTGACGGTTCTCGCCGGAGTTGCGCTCGTTGGCCACGCGGAAGAGATTTTATGTTTCGATCTGGCGGACATCCTGTTCGAAGAACGCACTAGCGCACTCTCGCCTTTCACAGATATGTCGGTTGGCGCAGTCGGTTTAACGTTCCCTTCTAATCACCCCGCCTATTCATACTTACGCAGAGACGCCGCGGGCAATGTTGTCGAGGCGGCGGAGAAACGCGTTATTTCGGAAGAAGCCTCCGCCGGCGTCTACTTATTCCGATCTCCCGTTATTTATCTTCGAGCGCTCGCGTACGTGCTCGATCACCGTGCAGAACATGTACATCGAGACTTATTCTTTGTCTGCCCAGTTTTGAATGGAGTGCTGGCGCAGGGATTAAAAGTCAACGGTCTAACTGTATGCGATATAACGGACATAAAGTTGAGTTGAAAATTCACGTTCTCATCGGAAAACGACGCACGCAGCATTTTGTCGGTCTCCCCGGGGGAAACCCCGCCGGGGAGGGCTGCTCTCGTCGCCGACTATCTGGTCGCGTCTGGCGTCACGCGGGGACGCAAGTGTCGGGAACCGGACAAACCTCGGCGCAATGCGGAGACTCGCCGTCGCATTCCGTGCACTTCTTGGGGTCGATGATATAGGTGTCGCCCTTCATGCGAATGGCGGCGGTCGGACAGTCGAACTCGCAGGCGCCGCAGACGGTGCATTGCGACGCGATAATCTTCAAGGCCATAATACTCTCCCCGATCGTTTTGGGACGCGGCGCCCGCGAAACGGCGCCGCGCGTCTCGACGCGACAGATGGGGGTAAGCAAGAATCGTTTCAATTTACCGCGGGGCGTTGCGAGACGCTTCCGCTCGCGACGGATCGTCGCGCGGAAGGCCACCGGCGACGCCTTTAACCCGACATTGCCCGTAGACTAATAATCCGGTTTAATCCGGCCCGCGAGCGCGCCGCGGCGCCAAAAAACGAGGACGGAAATGCCGATCGACAGCAAGCATCCCGAGACACTGGCCCTCCACGCCGGCTGGCGTTCCGATCCGGCGACCGGCGCCGTCGCGCCGCCCATCTATCAGACGACCTCCTACCAGTTCCGCGACACGGAGCACGCCGCAAATCTCTTCGCGCTCAAGGAGCTGGGCAATATCTACACGCGCATCGGCAATCCGACGACCGGCATCCTCGAGGAGCGTCTCGCCGCGCTCGAGGGCGGCGTCGCGGCGCTGGCGCTTTCTTCCGGCCAAGCGGCCTCGGCTTTCGCGCTGCAAAATCTGGCGCGCGCCGGCGACAATGTCGTCGCCTCCACCGATCTTTATGGCGGCACTTGGAATCTCTTCGCCAATACGCTGAAGGACCAGGGCCTCGAGGTGCGCTTCGTCGATCCGAGCGACCCGGAGAATTTCCGCCGCGCCACCGACGATCGTACGCGCGCCTATTACGCCGAGACGCTGCCCAATCCCAAGCTCACCGTCTTCCCCATTGCGGAAGTCGCGGCGATCGGCCGCGAATATGGCGTTCCGCTCATTGCCGACAATACCGCTGCGCCGCTATTGGTGAAGCCGCTCGAGCATGGCGCGGCGATCGTCGTCTATTCGACGACCAAATATATCGGCGGCCATGGCACGTCGATCGGCGGCGCCATCATCGACGGCGGCAATTTCGATTGGGAGAAGTTTCCCGAGCGTCAGCCCGCGCTCAACACGCCGGACGCGAGCTATCACGGCGCCGTCTGGGTGGAGGCGGTCAAGCCGCTCGGCCCCGTCGCCTATATCATCAAGGCGCGCACGACATTGCTGCGCGATCTCGGCTCCGCGGTTTCGCCCTTCAACGCCTTTCTCACTCTGCAGGGCATAGAGACTCTGCCGCTGCGCATAGAGCGTCACGTCTCCAATGCGCAGGCGGTCGCGGATTTTCTGTCGAAGCGCGCCGAGGTGACGAAGGTCATTCATCCCTCGCGCCAGAGCGGCGCGGAGCGCGAGCGCGCCGATAAATATCTGAAGGGAAAATATGGCGCGCTGGTCGGCTTCGAGCTCGCCGGCGGCCTCGAGGCCGGCCGGCGCTTCATCGATGCGCTGAAGCTCTTCTATCATGTCGCCAATATCGGCGACGCGCGCAGCCTCGCGATCCATCCGGCGACGACGACGCATTCGCAGCTGTCGCCGGAAGCGCAGCTCGCGACCGGCGTCACGCCCGGCTATGTGCGTCTCGCCATCGGCATAGAGCATATCGACGATATTCTCGCCGATCTCGATTCCGCGCTGAAGGCCGCGGCCTGAGTCACGAAACCCCTGCGTCATGCGCCGCCCGCTGGGCCGGCGCATGTTTCGCGAGCGGCGTCAGGCGCAGCGGCAGCGCGCCTTTCGGCCGCATGGCGAAGGTCGGCGCCAGCTCCAGACGATGGCCGGGGACGGTCTCGAAGCGGAACTCGCGCAGCAGCGTCGCGACGATGGTCGCCATCTCCGTCAGCGCGAAGCCCATGCCGACGCAGATGCGCGGCCCGGCGCCGAAGGGCAGATAGGCGTAGCGATGGCGCGCCTTCGCCCGCTCCGGCGAGAAGCGGTCGGGGTCGAAGGCGGTCGGCTGCTCCCACAGCTTCTCGTGCCGATGCAGGCACCAGGTCAGCACATAGATGGGCTCCTTCGCGCCCACGCGATAGGGGCCGAGCGTCGTGTCCTCGCGCGGCTGGCGGCCGAGCGCGGCGAAGGGCGGGAAGAGCCGCATCGACTCCTGCAGGACCTGCCGCGTGAAGGCGAGATTTTCGACCGTCTCCGGCGTGATCTCGCCGTCTCCGGCGACGCGCTCCGCCTCCTCGCGGGCGCGTTGCTGGCTCGCCTGATCCTTGGCCAGCAGCCAGAAGGTCCAGGCCAGCGCGACGGCGGAGGTCTCATGGCCGGCGAGCAGAAAGCCGTGGAGATTGGCGACGAGCTCCGCGTCGGTCATCACGCGCCCGCTCTCCGGGTCCTTGGCCGAGAGCAGAAGGCCGAGAATATCTCGCGTCTCCTCTTTCCGGGCGCGGCGCTCGGCGAGCAGCTTCACCGTCTCCTCATGCACGAAGCGCGAGCCGGCGCGCGCCGAGAGCAGGCCCGGATAGGGCGTCCAATCCGGCGGCAGGCGGAACATCACGGCCAGCATGCGCCAGGCGAAGCTGCCGAGCACCGGCCGCAGCGCCGCGATGAAGCGCTCGCCGTCGAAACTCTCCGAGGCGCCGAACACCGCCTTCTCGATGACGGCGAAGGTCGTGCGCGACATGGCCTCGGTGATGTCCACCTCGGCGCCGCCGCCGAGACGCCGCCACTCTTCGGCCTGCGCCTGCGCGCAGCGGACGAAGAAGGGAACCAGCGCCAGAATATTTTCGTAGCGAAAGGCCGGCGAAATGGCGCGCCGCTGCCATTTCCATTCCGCGCCTTCCGAGAAGAAGAGCGTGTCGCCCTCGATCGGCCCGCGCAGCGCCGCGGCGGCGATGTCGTCGCGGCGAAAGGCCTCGGCGCGCGAGACCAGCAACTCCTCGATCAGCTCCGGTTTCACGACATAGTGCATGCGCGGGAAAAAGGGCCACAGGCCTTTGGCGGTGAAAAAATCGGTGCGATAGGCCTCGGGCGCGTAATTCTCGAGGTAATTGCGCGTCACCGCCAGATAGGACGGCTTCTCGCGCGGCGTGAAGGGGGTGAAATCGGGATCGTGAAACATGCAAGGCCTCCGCAATGAACGAGCTCGGCGGTCCGACGCTATCGGAGCGAAATTCGCTTTTTCTGTGATCTCGCGAGCAGGACAATCGGGCGATTGCCGAAAGGGGCGCGCTCACCCTCCCCTTCAGGGGGAGGGTCGGCCGGCGACAGCCCGGCGCTCGCGACGGGCGTTCTTTCAGAACGCCCTACGGCCGGACGGGGTGGGGTTCCGCGGCGAAGACTCGGGGCGTCACCCCCTCCCGATCGCCTGCGGCGCTCGACCTCCCCCCTCGAGGGGGAGGTGGACACGCCTCTTCGATCTTGACTTCGCGTTCGCCCGATCGCCCTGGGATCTCTAGGCCGGCGCCTCCGCCCCGCCCGATCCAGCCCTGGGAGCCGGCCCGGACGCGGAATAGTTGCGTCCTCCCGCGATTGGCGGCATTTAGAAAAAATCCTGTCACCCCCGGCCCCGCCGGGCCTGTCCCAGAAAGAGCGAGAGAGAATGAGCGCGACCGAGACCACCTCCACGAACTGGCTGCCCGACGCCAAGGCGGCTTTCGCCTCCGTGGAGGCGCTTTACGGCCGCGCGCTCGCCGCCGTCCGCGCCCGCGTCACCAAGGACGGCAAGCTCTCCAATGAGCTGATCGAGGTGGAGCAGCACGCCGCGCACGGCCTCTCCTGGTTCGCCACCTATGTGCAGGGCCTGCGCGAGCTGCTCGCCTACGCCGACCGGCTCCAGGCCGAGGGCGCCTATGGCGAGGTGGAGAATCTGCTCACCCGCATCGCCTTCGCCGAATATCTGGCGCAGGTCTTCGGCGGCATTCCGATGAGCCAGGGCGAATTCGTCCGCCTCTCCGATTTCGGCCTCTCGCCCGCCGATGTCGCCGCCGCCCATATTCCGCAGGTGGACAGCCTCATCGCCTCCGGCCTCACCAGCGCCAATCGCGCCCGCCTCGCCGAGCTGATCGACCACAACGGCGCCGCCGAGACGATCGGCGCCACCGGCCTCGACGAGACGCTGGAGGCCATCCGCAGCGAGATGCGCAAATTCGCCGGCGACAATGTCACGCCGCATGCGCATGAGTGGCATTTGAAGAACGACTATATTCCGCTGGAGGTCATTTCCGGCCTCGCGGAGCTGGGCGTCTTCGGCCTCACCATTCCCGAAGAGTACGGCGGATCGGGCCTCGGCAAGATCGCCATGTGCGTCGTCTCGGAGGAGCTGTCGCGCGCTTACATCGGCGTCGGCTCGCTCGGCACGCGCTCGGAGATCGCGGGCGAGCTGATCCTCGTCGGCGGCACGGAAGAGCAGAAGCAGAAATATCTGCCCAAGATCGCCACCGGCGAAATCCTGCCTACCGCCGTCTTCACCGAGCCGAACAATGGCTCCGATCTCGCCAATCTGCGCACCCGCGCGACGCGCGAGGGCGATGTCTACAAGGTCGTCGGCAACAAGACCTGGATCACCCATCCCGTGCGCGCCGATGTGATGACGCTGCTGGTCCGCACCAATCCGAACGAGAAGGGCTACAAAGGCCTCTCCATGCTGCTCGCCGAAAAGCCGCGCGGCACGGATGAGACGCCCTTCCCGGCCAAGGGCATGACCGGCGGCGAGATCGAGGTGCTCGGCTATCGCGGCATGAAGGAGTTCGAGATCGGCTTCGACAATTTCGAGGTGCCGGCCGAAAATCTTCTCGGCGGCGAGGAGGGCAAGGGCTTCAAGCAGCTGATGGAGACCTTCGAATCCGCCCGCATTCAGACGGCGGCGCGCGCGCTCGGCGTCGCCCAGGCGGCGCTCGATCTCGGCCTGCGCTACGCCAAGGAGCGCGTGCAATTCGGCAAGCCGCTGTTCGCTTTCCCGCGCGTCTTCGACAAGATCGTCACAATGGCGATCGAGATTCACGTCGCCCGCCAGATCACCTATTTCGCCGCGCGGGAAAAAGACGAAGGCAAGCGCTGCGATCTCGAGGCCGGCATGGCCAAGCTACTCGGCGCGCGCGTCGCCTGGGCCGCGGCGGACGATGCGCTGCAGATTCACGGCGGCAATGGCTTCGCCCTGGAATATCCGGTCTCCCGCGTCCTCTGCGACGCGCGCATCCTCAATATTTTCGAGGGCGCGGCGGAGATTCAGGCGCAGGTCATCGCTAGGCGTCTGCTGGAAGGCTGAGGCGGGAAATTGGCGAGATGGAGAAGGACCGAACCCGATGCCGGTTGTTTTTCGCCAGAGCGGGTACAGGTTCTTCTTCTACTCGAACGAGGGCGATCCTCGCGAGCCGATGCATATTCATGTGCTGAAGGACGGTTGCACAGCGAAGTTTTGGCTGGAGCCGGTCAGCCTCGCGCAGAGCGCGCGCCTGGATGCGCGGGCCTTGCGCGAGTTGGAACAGATCGTTCAAGATCGGGCCGACGACATCGGGAGGGCTTGGCGTGAGCATTTCGGCTAAATCCGTGCGCTTCGATGACGACAGCTTCTGGGTCGAGCTATCGGATGGGCGCACGCTCGGCGTTCCGCTCACATGGTTTCCTCGGCTGCTGCACGCGACCGGAGAGCAGCGCCTCGCTTTCACGATCAGCGACGAGGGCCTGCACTGGGACGCGCTCGACGAGGATATCTCCATACCGGGCCTGCTCGCAGGTCGCGGCGATCAGACGAAGCGCAAGCAGGCGGCCGCCTAGGACCGGCGAGCATGCCCAGACTCCTCGCGGCCTCTGCGTTACCGCGTTAACGGGGAGGTGGAAGGCGGCGGTCGGGCCACGATGCGCCACACTCTCTCATAATCGATTTTCCATCCGCCTTTGGCGCGCCGAGGCCTTTTTCCGCCCTCGCGAGCGCGAGCCGCGCCCGGCTGAAACGCGGCAATCGACCACGGTTGCCGTCGTCCCTTCCCCTTCCCAAATGGAGTCGTGTGGGTCTTCAACGAAAGAAGAACAACATGACCAATATTGCCGTTCACAATGGGGCCTGGGTTCTCGTCGGCGACGGCCGTAGAGCCCTGTTTCTGCAAAATCACGGCGATCCCGATCTGCTCGATCTGCGCGTCGTCGAGGCGAGGGTGGACGAAAATCCGCCGACCCGCGAGCAGGGCAGCGACGCGCCGGGCCGCGCTTATGGCACGGCGGGAGCGCCGCGCAGCGCCGTGGAGAACGCCGATTGGCACGAGCTGGAAAAGGAGCATTTCGCTCGAGCGATCGCCGAGCGCATCAATACCGCCGCGGAATCCGGCGAATTGAGCGAGGTCGTCATCATCGCCCCGCCGCGCGTGCTCGGCGAGCTGCGCCAGGAGCTGAGCCATAAGGCCAAGAGCAAGGTGAAGGGCGAGCTGGACAAGGATTTGACCCGCCATCCTCTGCCCGAGATCGAGAAGGCCCTCGCGCGCGAGTTCCGCGCGGAAGGATGAGCATTCGGCTTCCGCCCCTCGCGCGTCTTCGGCGGCGAGGGGACGGGGCTTTTCAGTAAGGCCCCACGGGAAAATATTTCAGATAGAGCTCGGCGTAGACGCCCTTTTGCGCGACGCGCGCCAGCGCGTAATCCAGCGCACGGCGCAGGGCCACATTGTTCCTGCGCACCGCGACGCCGACGCCATCGCCGAAAAAGGCGGGATCGGCGTAAGGCCCGTCCTTGAACATGCAGCAATCGGCCGCGTCGGCGCCGTTCAGCCAAAAGGCCAGCGAGATGGCGTCGCCGAACATCGCATGGGCGCGGCCCTCCTTCAGCGCCGTGCGCGCCTGCTGCGCGCTGGGATAGGTCGCCAGAGTGGAGGCGGGGAAGAACTTCTTCAAATAGGCCTCATGCGCGCTGTCGGCGGCGACCGCTATGGTCCGGTCGGCGAGCGCTTCCGGCGTCGCGCCGGACAGCACGGAATCCTTGCGCACCACGAAGCGGCCCGGCGTCGTGTAATAGGGCTGGGTGAAATCCACCTTTTTGCGCATCTCGGGCGTGATGGCGAAAGAGGCGATGGCGGCGTCGCCGGCGTTCTCGTCCAGAGCGGCGACGAGCGTGTCCCAGCGCCGGCGCTGAATGGTGCAGGTGATCTCCAGCTCCTCGCAAATGGCGCGCGCCAGATCGACGTTGAAGCCGGCGATGGTTCCGTCCGGCAGAGCGAAATCGAAGGGCGGAAAATCATCCTCGGTGAGAAAGCGGATCTGCTTGATCGTCGAGAGGTCGGGCTTCTCCAGCTTGCGGGCCGGGTCCCAGAAGGAGGGCGCCGCCGCGACGACGCTGTCCGCAGCGGAGGCCGGCGCGGTGACGGACACCATGACCGCTGCGAGCGCGCAGCGTAAGCTTGTCAAAGTTTCGCTTCTGCGCCAAGCTTCAGCCACAGTTCTTTTCTCGCATATCATTCGAGGCCTCGCAGCCGCCCGGCGCGGCAGAGCCCGCGCGTCGCGGAGATTAGCGTATGAGCGTGAATCCGGTCGATAGGGTTTCGCCGTATCCGCCGGCGCCCCATCGCGACGAAAGCGCCGTTTTCCCGCGCCGCCGCGAGCCGGAGTCGACGCTCGCCCGCCAGCGCGCCCGCCCGGCGCCGGAGACGCCCGCGCTAGGCGCCGGCCGGCCGCTTCCCCCGGAGATCGCCTTTCTCGCCGCCCATGGCGCGCCGCTGGTCATGCTGCAATATGGCGCGACCATCGCCCGGCGGCAGGGCGTGAAAGCCGACGCCGCGCTGATCGCCGAAGGGCTGATCCCGGAGGAGCGCTTCTATCGCATTCTGGCGGCCGAGCTGCGCGTCCCCTATCTCGACGCGCCGCCCGCGCTGGAGCCGTCCGAAAGCCTGGAGCAGGACGCCGCGCGCGGCTACGCCCGCCTCGCCGAGGAGCCGCGAGGGATGCGCTGGCTGTTCGCGCCGCGCGGCGACGACATCGCCCGTCTCGTCGGCGTCACGCGCTCTTCCGCCGGGCGGCCGCTCTTCGCCATCACGCGCCCCTCCCATTTCGAGGAGGCGCTGCGCCGCTCCTCGGCGCGTCGGCTGGCCGAGGCGGCCGCCTATTCGGTGGAGCGCGTCGCGCCGGAGCTGGCGGCGCGGCGGGCGCTCGGCGGCCGCGCGCCCATCGCTTTCGCGCTCGGCAATCTCATTCTGCTCGCGGCCTGGCTCTCGCCGGCCGGCTCGCTCTCGCGCGCCGCCGCGGCGCTGCTCGCTCTGCTGTTCCTCGCCAATATCGGGCTGCGCCTCTATTTCTGCGCGATCCGCAAAGCGGCGCGCGGCGCCGCGCCGGCGTTGGAAGAGCGCGATCTGCCGCTCTATTCCATCATCGTGGCGCTCTACGACGAAGCCGGTGTGGTTCCGCAATTGACCGAGGCGCTGGACGCGATCGACTATCCACGCGCCAAGCTGGACGTCAAATTCGTGGTCGAAAGCGACGACGCCGCGACCGCCGCCGCGCTGCGCGCCGCGCATCTGCGGCCGGGGTGGGAGATCATCGTCGCGCCGCCCGGCGCGCCGCGCACCAAGCCGCGCGCGCTCAATGTGGCGACGCCTTTTCTGCGCGGCTCCCTCGTCGCCGTTTTCGACGCGGAAGATCTGCCCGACCGCGGCCAGCTGCGCGACGCCGCGGCGCTATTCGCCGCCGCGGATGAAAATCTCGCCTGCCTGCAGGCCAGCCTGTTCATCCATAATCACCGGCGCAGCTGGATGACGGCCATGTTCTGCATCGACTATGCCGTCCTGTTCGATGTGATCGACAGAGGCGCCTCGGCGGCCGGCCTGCCCTTTTTCCTCGGCGGCTCCTCCAATCATTTTCGCCTGTCCGCGCTGCGCGCCGTCGGCGCCTGGGATGCATTCAATGTGACGGAGGACGCCGATCTCGGCCTGCGGCTGGCGCGGCGCGGCTATAGGGTCCGCACTTTCGCCTCGCGCACGCAGGAGCAGGCGCCGACGCGCTTTGCCGCGCTGGTGGCGCAGCGCAGCCGTTGGATGAAAGGCTGGATGCAGACGGCGCTGGTCCACTGCCGCGACCCTTCCGCCTATTTCGCCGATCTCGGCGCCGCGCGCGGCGCAGTAGTGCTGGCGCTATTGGCGGGCGGCTTCATCGCGCCGCTGCATGGGCCGATCTTTCTCTTCTTCCTCGTCCATGATGCGGGTTTCGGCGCTCTGCTGGCGCCGAAGACGCTCGTCGACGGCCTCGCCAGCGGTCTCTTCTGCCTCATCGCCGCCGGCGGCCTCTCGGCCAGCGTCTGGCCGCGCGCGGTCGCCATGGGCGAGGCGGATATTCTCTGGCTCTGGCCGGCGCTGCTGCGCTGGCCGCTGTGGAGCCTGATGCTGTCCCTCGCCTCCTGGCGCGCCTTGCGCGAGCTGTGCGTCAGGCCATTCTATTGGGACAAGACAGAGCATTTCCCGATCGCCGGAGCGCGGAACCGATGAGACCATGACAAGCAGACGCGCGCGCGCGCCCTCGAGCAGGGCCGCGCACCCCGAGCCGGCGGCCGAGGACGGCAAAGCCTCGACCGTCGCCAAGCATTCGCTGGTCATCGCCGGCCACAGCACCAGCGTGTCGCTGGAGCGCATTTTCTGGGAGGCGCTGAAGGCGGCGTCCGAGGAGGAGGGCTGCTCGCTCGCCGCCCTCGTCGCGCGCATAGACGCCGGCCGCGGCCGCGCCAATCTCTCCTCGGCTTTGCGCGTCTACGCCATGGAGCGGGCGCTCGGCCGCAAGAGCGGCTGACCTGGGCCGATCAGGCGAACGCCCCAAAAGGCGCGCTCACCCTCCCCTTCAGGGGGAGGGTCGGATGGCGCAGCCATCCGGGGTTGGGTTCCACGCGAAAGACTCGGGGCGTTCACCCCCTCCCGATCGCCTTCGGCGCTCGACCTCCCCCCTCGAGGGAGAGGTGGAAACGCCTTTCCGGGCGCCGCTTCTCGTTCATCCGATCGCCATTGCGCCCGCTTCCGTCCCGCCTGCGTCTTATGTTATCGCAAGTCCCGGAGGGACCGAACACATGACCGAATCCGCACCCCGTCGCGACAAGCCCTGGCTGTTCCGCACCTATGCCGGCCATTCCACGGCCAAGGAGTCGAATCTTCTCTATCGCTCCAACCTCGCCAAGGGCCAGACGGGTCTCTCCATCGCTTTCGATCTGCCGACCCAGACCGGCTATGACAGCGACCACATCCTTTCGCGCGGCGAGGTCGGCAAGGTCGGCGTGCCGGTGTCGCATCTCGGCGACATGCGCACTTTGTTCGACGGCATTCCGATCGCGGATATGAACACGTCGATGACCATCAACGCCACCGCCGTCTGGCTGTTCGCGCTCTACATCGCGGCGGCGGACCAGCAGGGCGCGCCGCGCGCAAAGCTGCAAGGCACGACGCAGAACGACATCATCAAGGAATATCTTTCGCGCGGCTCTTATGTGTTTCCGCCGGCGCAATCGCTGCGGCTGACGCAGGACCTCATTCTCTTCACGACGAAAGAGTGTCCGAAGTTCAATCCGATGAATGTCTGCTCCTACCATCTGCAGGAGGCCGGCGCGACGCCGGCGCAGGAGCTGGCCTATGCGCTCGCCACCGCTTGCGCCATTCTCGACGGGGTGAAGACCGCCGGCCTCTCGGAAAAGGATTTCGCCGAGGTCGTCGGCCGTATCTCCTTCTTCGTCAACGCCGGGATGCGCTTCGTCACCGAGCTGTGCAAGATGCGCGCTTTCGTCGAGCTGTGGGACGAGATCACCCGCGACCGCTATGGCGTGACGGACGAGAAATCCCGCCGCTTCCGCTATGGCGTGCAGGTGAATTCTCTCGGCCTCACCGAGCAGCAGCCGGAGAACAACGTCTATCGCATTTTGATCGAGTCGCTGGCCGTCGTGCTGTCGAAGAACGCGCGCGCCCGCGCCGTGCAGCTGCCGGCCTGGAACGAGGCGCTCGGCCTGCCGCGGCCCTTCGATCAGCAATGGTCGCTGCGCATGCAGCAGATCATGGCCTATGAGACCGATCTTCTGGAATATGGCGACATATTCGACGGCAATCCGGCGATCGCCAAAAAGGTCGCGGCGCTGAAGGAGGAGGCCGTCGCCGAGCTGAGGAAGATCGACGAGCTGGGCGGCGCCGCCGCGGCGGTCGAGGCCGGCTATATGAAATCGAAGCTCGTCGAAAGCAATACCGCGCGGCTCGAGGCGATCGAGGCCGGCGAGCAGATCGTCGTCGGCGTCAATAAATTCACCGAGGGCGAGCCCTCGCCGCTCACCGCCGGCGACAATCAGATCATGGTCGTGCCGGAGCATGTCGAGGCCGAGCAGATCGCCCGGCTGAACGCCTGGCGCGCGCAGCGCGACGCCAAGGCCGCGCAGGCGGCGCTGGACGCATTGGTGCGCGCCGCGAAGGAAGGCCGCAATATGGTCGAGCCCTCGATCGCCGCCGCCAAGGCCGGCGTCACGACCGGCGAATGGGGAACCGTGCTGCGCGGCGTGTTCGGCGAATATCGCGCGCCGACCGGCGTCTCCGCCACGGCGCGGCAGGTCGGCGGCCAGCTCGACGCGGTGCGCGAGGAGGTGCAGCGCGTCTCCACCAAGATCGGCACGCGCGCCAAGTTCTTGGTCGGCAAGCCGGGCCTCGACGGCCATTCCAACGGCGCCGAGCAGATCGCCGTGCGCGCCCGCGACGCCGGCTTCGACGTGATCTATGCCGGCATTCGCTCGACGCCCGCGGAACTGGTCGAGACGGCGCAGAAGGAAGGCGCGCATTGCGTCGGCCTCTCCATCCTCTCCGGCTCGCATGTGACGCTCGCCCATGAGGTGCTGCGGCTGATGAAGGAGAAGGGCCTCGGCGAAGTTCCGCTCGTCGTCGGCGGCATCATCCCGCCGGCGGACGAGAAGCTGCTGCGCGACAATGGCGTGGCCGCCGTCTACACGCCGAAGAATTACGATCTCAACGCGATCATGACCGACCTCGCGCAGATCATCGAGAAGAGCGTGGAGGGGCGGGCTTAAATCCCCCGTCCCAGGCGGGCTCGGGATCGTCAGGACGAATGTCGTCGCGGGAAAGTTGAACGGAGCCGCCGACATGCTATCTTAGCGTCCATGACCGCTCTGACGCTCGACTCACTCGCTATCGTGCAAATTCTGCGCAAGAGAGGCTTCTCGGAAGAGCAAGCCACTGGCGTGGTCGAAGCTTTTCGAGAGATCGACGCCGGCTCGCTCGCTACGAAGGCGGATCTACGCGAGGTCGAGCTGAAGCTCGAATCGAAGATCGAGACCTCTTCCGCCAACCTCAAGGTCGATATTCTCCGCTGGCTCGTGGTCACGCAGATGGCGCTGGGCGGGTTCCTGCTCGCGGCGCTGAAGTTCCTGCGCTGAGCCGGGCCTGAGCCGAAAGACCCGTCAAAAACATTCCTTTGCCACCTTCGCTATGGCTTTTGCGCGGCCACGCTCGGTCGACGCCTGAGTAGCACCGACGCCGGCAATCCAAAAGACGAAAAACGCCGCATGTTTGCGCCTTTCAAAATACGACGCGAAGCCCCTTACTTCCGCAACCACTCCGGCACAGAATCCAGCGCGATCAGCTGCTCCACGCTCGGGCGCTCGCGCACCACGGCCCACTCAGCGCCGTCGACGAGAACCTCCGGCGCGAGCGGGCGGCTGTTGTAGGTGCCCGCCTGCACCGCGCCATAGGCGCCGGCCGTCAGAATGGCCAATAGATCGCCCTGCGCCGGCTCGGGGATGGAGCGGCCGAGCGCGATGTAATCGCCCGTCTCGCACACCGGCCCGACGACGTCGGCGATGATGCGCGGATGCGACGGCGCCGCCTCGGCGACCGGGATCAGCTCGTGCCATGCGTCATAGAGCGTCGGGCGGACGAGGTCATTCATGCCGGCGTCGACGATGACGAAAGACTTGGCCTCGCCCTGCTTCACATAGAGCACGCGCGTGACCAATATTCCCGAATTGCCGACGATGAGCCGCCCCGGCTCGAACAGCAATTTGCACCCGAGCCCGGCCATATGGCGGCGCACGATTTCGGCGTAGCGATCGGGATGATAAGAGGCCGGGTCCTCGCCCTCGTGATAGGGAATGCCGAGGCCGCCGCCGAGATCGACATGGGAGATTTTGTGCCCATCGGCGCGCAGCCCCGCGACCAGCTCGGCGAGCAGCGAGAAAGCCTCGTCGAAGGGCGAAAGATCGGTGATCTGCGAGCCGATATGCATATCGACGCCCGTGACCTCTATGCCCGGCAGCTTCGCCGCATGGGCGTAGATTTCGCGCGCGCGCGACAGCGGCACGCCGAATTTATTCTCGGCGAGGCCGGTCGAAATCTTGGCGTGGGTCTTGGCGTCGACGTCGGGATTGACGCGCAGCGAGATATGCGCGCGCTTGGCCTTAGCGGAGGCGATGCGGGAAATCTCGGCGAGCTCGGGCTCGGATTCTACATTGAAGCAGAAAATGCCCTCGTCTATGGCGAGCGCGATCTCCGCCTGCGTCTTGCCAACGCCGGAGAAGGTGATCTTGCTCGCGGGAACGCCGGCGGCGCGGGCGCGCTTCAGCTCGCCGCCGGACACGACATCCATCCCCGCGCCGAGGCCGGCCAGCAGCGTCAGCACGGCCTGATTGGAATTGGCCTTCAGCGCATAGCAGACCAGCGCGTCGAGCCCGGCGAAGGCCGCCGAGAAGACCTGGAAATGCCGGCGGATCGTCGTCGCCGAATAGCAGTAGAAGGGCGTTCCGACCTGCTCGGCGATCTTTGCCAACGGAACATCGTCGGCGTAGAGCGCGCCGGCGCGATAGTCGAAGTGATGCATGTCGCTCTTATCTAGTCGAGAAGCGGATCGAGGATGAAGGGATATTGCTCGGGCGGCCGATAGCCCGGCGTGCCGGGGATATATTCCACCGCCTTCACATCCTCGGCGACCGGCGTCTTGCCGCCGACCGGCGTCAGCGTCGTCTTCTGCACGACGACGGCCTTGGGCCGCGCCGCGACCTCCGGCGGATAGTCGAGCGGGCCGCGCCGCCCGCAGCCGGAGAGCGCGAGCGCGAGAATCAGAAGCGTCGCCGCCGAACGCGGCCGGAGCAGATCAGCCATAGGTCTCATCCATCGGAGCCGTGACGGAAGGGCGCTCACCTCCCCCTCGAGGGAGGAGGTCGATCGCCGAAGGCGAGCGGGAGGGGGTGATACCCCCAGTCTCGGGGACACCCCACCCCGGACCGCTTCGCGGTCCGACCCTCCCCCTCTAGGGGAGGGTGAAAGTTCGCGGCACTATAGACGAAAGCGCGCGGATGACGAGACCGCACGCTCACTCTCATTTCTTCGCCAATTGCTTCAGCCAGCGCCGCGCCTGCTTGCGCACATTCTCCGGCGCCGTGCCGCCATAGCTCGTGCGGCTCTTCACCGATTTCTCCACGCCGAGCACGCTGAACACATCCTCGGTGATGCGCGGCTCGACCTCCTGCATCGTCTCCAGCGGCAGCTTCTCGAGGCCGATATTGCGCTCGGCGGCGAGACCGACGATGCGGCCGGTCACATGATGCGCCTCGCGGAACGGCAGCCCCAACGCGCGCACCAGCCAATCGGCGAGATCGGTGGCGGTGGCGTAGCCGGCGCCCGCCGCCTTGCGCATTCGGGGGCGATCGACGCTCATGTCGCGAATCATGCCGGCCATCGCCGCCACGCAGAGCGCGAAATTGTCGAGCGCGTCGAATGTGCCTTCCTTATCCTCCTGCATATCCTTGGAGTAAGCGAGTGGCAGGCCCTTCATCACGATGAGCATCGCCTGCAGCGCGCCGATGATGCGTCCCGTCTTGCCGCGCACCAGCTCGGCCGCATCGGGATTGCGCTTCTGCGGCATGATGGAGGAGCCGGTGGTGAATTTGTCGGAGAGCGCGACAAAGGCGAATTGCGAGGTCGTCCACAGCACGATCTCCTCCGCGAAACGCGAGAGATGCGTCGCCGCGATCGCCATTGCGGAAAGTGTCTCCAGCACGAAATCGCGATCGGAGACGCTGTCCAGCGAATTGGCCGTCGGCCGCGCGAAGCCGAGCGCCTTGGCCGTCTTCTCGCGATCGATAGGGAAAGACGTGCCGGCCAGCGCCGCCGCGCCGAGCGGAGATTCGTTCAGCCGCGCGCGGGCGTCGGCGAAGCGGCCGCGGTCGCGCGAGAGCATTTCGACATAGGCGAGCAGATGATGGCCGAAAGTGACGGGCTGGGCCGATTGCAGATGGGTGAAGCCGGGCATCACGCTGCCGGCCTCCTCCAGCGCCTTCTCGGCGAGGGCGAGCTGGAGATCGGCCAATTGCGCGTCTATGTCGTCGATCGCGTCGCGCACATAGAGGCGGAAATCGGTCGCCACCTGGTCGTTGCGCGAGCGCGCCGTATGCAGACGCCCGGCCGCCGGGCCGATTAGCTCGGCGAGGCGCTGCTCGACATTCATATGAATGTCCTCGAGCGCGCGCGAGAAGGTGAAGCGCCCCTCCTCGATTTCGCCGCGGATTTGCTCTAGACCCCGCGTGATGGCGGCGGCGTCCTCGGCCGAGATTATGCCGGTTTCGGCCAGCATGGCGACATGCGCGAGGGAGCCCCGCACATCCTGTGGGCCGAGGCGCTTGTCGAAATCGATGGAGACGTTGATCGCCTCCAGGATCGCGTCGGTTGCGCTCTGAAAGCGGCCCCCCCATATTTTGCTCGTCATAACTCCTCGCGGAACAGGGATCGATGACCGACCAGATGGAAAGCTCCAGCCGAGGCAATCTGCCGAAAATCGCGGGCGCGACTCTCGCTGTCGCCGCCATCGCCGGCGTTCTATACGTGAACGGCGGCGGCAGCGGCAAGACGAGCGTGGTGAGCCAGGCCTGCGCCGCCTCCCGCGACACCTCTCAGCGCGTTTCGGCCCTCGCCAAGGGCGAGGTCGCGGCCATGTCGATCACCAATGCGCCCGAGCCCATGCCGGAAGTGACCTTCACCGGCCCGGACGGAAAGCCGCGCAAGCTCGAGGATTTCAAGGGCAAGACCGTGCTGCTCAACCTCTGGGCCACATGGTGCGTGCCCTGCCGCAGCGAGATGGCCGCGCTCGACCGGCTGCAGGCGTCGGCCGGCTCGGACAAGTTCGAGGTGGTGACGATCAATGTCGACACCTCCAGGCTCGAGCGGCCCAAGGCGTTTCTCGGCGAGATCGGCGCGAAGAATCTCGCCTATTACGCCGATCCCAAGGCGGAAATCTTCTTCCAGCTGCGTCAGAGCGGCCAGGCGCTCGGCCTGCCGACGACCTTTTTGATCGACGGCTCCGGCTGCCAGATCGGCCTGATGCAGGGTCCGGCCAATTGGGATTCGGAAGAAGGCCGCTCTCTGGTGACGCGTACGGCGGAGCTCTCCTCGCGGCCGACGCCCTGAGGATGATGCTTTGACCGACGACATATTGCGGCCCTGGAAGGTCCGCTCCTCGCAGACGCTCGTGCAGGATTCCTGGCTCACGCTGCGCGCGGATCATTGCGTGACGCAGCGCGGCGTCTCGCTCGATCCCTATTACGTGCTGGAATATTCCGATTGGGTCCATGTCGTCGCGCTGGACGAGGAGGACCGTCTGCTCATGGTGCGCCAATATCGCCATGGCGCCGGCGTAGCGTCGCTGGAGCTGCCGGGCGGCAGAATGGACCCGCATGAGAGCGATCCCGTCGCCACAGGGGCGCGCGAGCTGCTGGAAGAAACCGGACACGCCGCGCCATCATTGCGACATTTGGCGCGTCTTTCGCCCAATCCGGCGAGCCACGCCAATTGGATTCACGTCCTCTACGGCGAGGGCGCGAAAGAGGTGGCGCCTCTGAAGCTCGACAGCGGCGAGGATATTCGCGTCGAACGTGTCCCCTGGCGCGAGGCGCTGGCCTTGGCGCTCGGCGGGGAAATCATCAACAGCCAGCATGTTGCGCTGCTGGCCATCGCCTTGGCGCAGACGAAAGGCGTCAAGATCGGCGGTTAGATTCACATTCTCCCACTTGTGGGAGAAGGCGGCCTAGCGCAGCCGGGTCGGATGAGGGCCATCCGAGACCGCGACGCGACCTCTGCCCATCACTGTTCTCGACGGCCCTATGGCGAGGGCCACCTTCTCCCGCGAGCGGGAGAAGGGAAACGCCGAGACGTCAGGCCTTGGCCGCCTGCCCGTGCGGAATGCCTTCCTTATCGAAGAGCGCGGTCAGCTCGCCGGACTGGAACATCTCGCGGGTGATGTCACAGCCGCCGATGAACTCGCCCTTCACATAGAGCTGGGGAATGGTCGGCCATTGCGAATAGGCCTTGATGCCGTCGCGAATGAACGGGTCGGCCAGCACATTGACGCTCTTGAAGGGAACGCCGACATGGCCGAGAATCTGGCAGACCTGCATGGAGAAGCCGCACTGCGGCGCAGCGGGCGTGCCCTTCATGAACAGCACGACGTCGGCGCTGTCGATCTCGTTCTTGATCGCGGTAGTGGTGGAGTCGGACATGGGGATTACCTCGTCTAGCGGAATTCAAGGTTCCGTTGCAGGCGGTCCGGCGAGCGCCGCCGGGCGTAGAAACGATTTTTAGAGAGCGATCGTGGTCAGCGCCAGAGCATGCAGCTCGCCGCCGAGGCGCTCGCCGAAAGCCTTGTTGACCATCTGATGCTGCTGCACGCGGCTCTTGCCGCGAAACGTCTCCGACTTCACCGAGGCGGCCCAATGATCGCCGTCGTCGGCGAGCGCGGTGATCTCGATCACGGCGTCCGGTATGGCCGCCTTGATGAGACGCTCGATTTCACTTCTTTCCATCGCCATTGCGCTTCGACCTCCTAAAAGCCTCGAGCGAAGACGCTGTCGTCCCCGGCCATATAGGCCGGCAACGGCGCCTGCTGCGCATGTTGCACGTCGCAAAGCAATATCGGCGCCTCACCGGGCAGATGCAACTCGTTTCCGCCCGTGGCGCCGAGAGCGAGAACCGCCACGCCGGCGGCCTTCGCATCCGCCTCGATCGCCGCCGCTTCCGCCGGCTCGACCACGACCAGATAGCGCGCCTGATCCTCGCCGAAGAGGATCGCATGGGCCGGGCCTTCCGGCAGGCGGTCCAGGGTCGCGCCGACGCCGCCGGCGATCGCCATTTCCGCCAGAGCCACGGCGAGGCCGCCATCCGAGAGATCATGAACGGCGAGCGCCCGCTGCGCGAGCACGAGCGCGCGCACGAAATCGCCATTGCGCTTCTCGGCCTCGAGATCGACCGGCGGCGGCGCGCCGTCGCGGCGGCCGGAAAGATCGCGCAGATAGAGCGATTGGCCGAGCCAGCCTTTCGTTTCGCCGATGAGCAGAATGGTCTTGCCGTCCGCGGGCAAAGCGATGGTGGAGGCGAGCGCGACATCCGATATCACGCCGACGCCGCCGATCGCCGGCGTCGGCAGAATGCCCGTCCCCTGCGTCTCATTGTAGAGCGAGACATTGCCGGAGACGATCGGGAAGTCGAGCGCATGCGCCGCCTCGCCGATGCCTTGCAGGCAGCCGACGAACTGGCCCATGATCTCGGGCTTTTCGGGATTGCCGAAATTGAGATTGTCGGTGAGCGCCAGAGGCTGGCCGCCGCGCGCGGAAATATTGCGCCAGGCCTCCGCCACGGCTTGGCGGCCGCCTTCGACCGGATCGGCCGCGCAATAGCGCGCGGTCACGTCGGTGGTCAGCACCAATCCCTTGCGCCCCTCGCGGATGCGCACCACGGCGGCGTCGCCGCCCGGCGCGCGCACCGTATTGCCGAGGATCAGATGGTCATATTGCTCCCAGACCCAGCGCTTGGAGCAGAGGTCCGGCGTCGCCAGCAGGGCGAGCAGCGCGCGCGCATTGGAGCCGACCGGCGCGATCGAAGCGGCGTCGAGAACTGGCGGCTTGGGCGTCGGGACATGGGGCCGGTCATAGACCGGCGCCTCGTCGCCGAGCTCCTTGATCGGCAGATCGGCCTCGACGACGCCCTTGTGCTTGACCACGAAACGCAGGTTGTCGGTAGTCTTGCCGATGATCGCGAAATCGAGGCCCCATTTCACGAAAATGGCCTCGGCCTCTTTCTCCTGCTCGGGCTTCAGCACCATGAGCATGCGCTCCTGGCTCTCCGAGAGCATCATCTCATAGGCGGTCATGCCTTCTTCGCGGCAGGGCAGGGCGTCGAGATCGAGCTCTATGCCGAGATTGCCCTTGGCGCCCATCTCCACTGCCGATGAGGTGAGGCCCGCCGCGCCCATGTCTTGGATCGCGATGACGGCGCCCGAGGCCATCAGCTCGAGACAGGCCTCGAGCAGAAGCTTCTCCGAGAAGGGGTCGCCGACCTGCACGGTCGGGCGCTTCTCCTCGGCGTCGGCCTCGAAGGAGGCGGAGGCCATGCTGGCGCCGTGAATGCCGTCGCGGCCGGTCTTGGAGCCGAGATAGACGATCGGATTGCCGACGCCCGCCGCCGCCGAATAGAAGATCGAATCCGTGCGGGCGAGGCCGACCGCCATGGCGTTGACGAGAATATTGCCGTCATAGGATTCGTCGAATTCCGTCGAGCCGCCCACTGTCGGCACACCGAAGGAATTGCCATAGCCGCCGACGCCCGCGACCACGCCGGCGACGAGGCGCCGCGTCTTGGGATGCGCCGGCTTGCCGAAGCGCAGCAGATTCAAACAGGCGATCGGCCGCGCGCCCATTGTGAAGACGTCGCGCAAAATGCCGCCGACGCCGGTCGCCGCGCCTTGATAAGGCTCGATGAAAGACGGATGGTTATGGCTCTCCATCTTGAAGACGCAGGCGTCGCCCCCGCCGATGTCGATAACGCCGGCATTCTCGCCCGGCCCCTTGATGACCCATGGCGCTTTGGTCGGCAGCTTGCGCAGATGAATGCGCGAAGACTTGTAGGAACAATGCTCGTTCCACATTGCCGAGAATATTCCGAGCTCGGTGAGGCTCGGCGCACGGCCGATCAGCGCGACGATGCGCTCATATTCATCTTGTTTCAGCCCATGCGCCAAGGCCGCTTCGAGCATTGTGTCTCCCCCGCCGGACGCGGCCTCGCCGCGGATTTCGGCTCGTGTTTCGGGTAAGTCGAATTGTCGCAGCCGCGACAGAGCTTTCAGAACGGGCGGCGCCGACGAATCTCCCGCTATTCTGCCGTTTCGCCCCAGAAAGGCCGCAAAATCCGGCGCTTCGCCTTCCGATTAATAGGATCGCCGCGCAATGGCAACTGCCGCGGGCTGTTGCCAAAGAGTCACAGCCGGAGAGAAAGAATTGTGAGACGAGGCAGTCTTTGATCTAGATCAAGTCATCCTGTCGAAAATCGGAGCAATTTGAGCGCCGACTCGGATAGGCGCGTCACGCGCCGTCCTAAAGAGCAATCGACGGGGGAGCCTGATGAGAAGTGTTTTGCGCGGCGCGCTCGCCGCATCCGTGTTGACCGCAGCGAGCGCTACGGTTCAGGCGGCCGATCTTCCTTCGATGAAGAGCGCGCCGCTGCCGCCGCCGCCACCGGCTTTCAGCTGGACCGGCCTCTACGGCGGTATCAACATCGGCTATGGCTTCGGCGATTCCAGCCGGGAGACGGGTGGTCTCGGCTATATTTCGGCGGGCTCGCTCGCGCCGGTCACGCCGCTGGGCTCCGCCTGGGGCGCCTCGCAGGATCTGCACGGCGTCATCGGCGGCGGACAGGTCGGCTATAATCATCAGGTCAACCCCTGGCTGGTTCTCGGCCTCGAGGCCGATATTCAGGCCACGGACGTGGAGAGCAAGGCGAAATCGGCGGTCGGCGTCTTCGACGGCAATGGCGCGCATCTGCAGAGCGCCGATTCGACCAAGGGCGTCGACTGGTTCGGCACTGTGCGCGGCCGCGTCGGCTTCGTGCTTCCGTCCATTCCCAATCTGATGATCTATGGCACGGGCGGCTTCGCGTATGGCCAGGTGATCCACAATGTCGGCTTCGCGGATAATTTCGCCGCCGCGGGCGCCGGCTTCCTGGGCGGCGCGGTCGGCCATGGCTATTCGGACGACACGCGCACCGGCTGGACGGCGGGCGGCGGCGTCGAATGGTCGCCGATCCCGAACTGGTCGGTCAAAGCCGAATATCTCTATGTCGATCTCGGCTCGACCAACGCCAATTCCGTCTCTCTGAACGGCGGCACGGCGGCGATCCTCGGCACGACGACGCCCGTCTTCGCCGCGACGCAGAATTCGCCGACCCGCTTCCACAATGTCCGCGTCGGCCTCAACTGGCACTTCGACCCCTTCGCGCCCGGCCTCGTCTCGCGCGCCGACGGCCTGTCGTCGCTCAAGGAGCCGCCGCCGCCGGCCTTCGTCGACAGCTATCAGCCCTTCCAGGTTCGCCTGAAGGTCGGCAGCGTCATTCCGCTGGACGGCCATGGCACTGTCTATGACCAGGGCATCGGCCATCCGGCGCTCGGCTCCATCGGCCGCCTCTCGGGCCTCACCGGCGCGAATGGCGTGATCTCCGGCGCCAGCACCAATACCTCGACGTCGATCATTCCCATGCTCGACGTCGCCTATTACCTCACGAAGAACTGGGCGATCGAGGCGATCTGCTGCATCGCGCCGCATCACATTCAGGGCACCGGCACCATCGCCAGCGACTTCGCGCGCTCCTGGGTGTTCCCGCCGTCCCTGATGGCGCAGTATCACTTCACCAACTTCGGCCAGTTCCAGCCCTATCTCGGCGTCGGCGCGAATTTCACGGCCTTCTGGGGCACGCGCGTCAACAACGACGTCTGGGGCATCCCCTTCGCGCCGGGCTCGGCGCTGGCCGGTCTCGGCCTGCCCGGAGCGCTCGCCACCTTCCAATGGGCGACTGTCGCTCCCTCTTGGGGCGTGGTCGGCCAGGCCGGCTTCGACTATATGTTCAACGAGCATTGGGGCGTGAACGTCGACGTCAAATATATCGGCATTCATCCGATGGTTCACGCGACGGCCGTCGCTTTCGTGCCGGGGGCGCCGGCGCTCGGCCCGATCTTCGTTCCGGTCAAAGTGTCGCTGCCGATCAACCCGATCGTCGTCTCGGCGGGCGTCACCTATCGCTTCGGCGGCGGCCTGCTGCAGCCCGTGCTCGCCAAATATTGAGCGACGCGCAAAGCTGAAAGAAAAACAAGCCGGCTCCGAAAGGGGCCGGTTTTTTTGTCGCCCGATTGCGATTCGCCTTGTTCTTTGCCGCCTCGCGGCTAGGATTCGGCCCGTTACCTGTTCGATTCGGTTCAATGCGACGATTCGCCGGCCCTTCCGGCGCGCTTTCCCGAAGGATCTGAACATGGAAAATCCGATCGACGCGCCGCCTTCCGATCATGCCGAGCCGAGCCAGGTCGAGCCTGCGCTCGAAGCTGCGCTTCCCGGCGAGCGCGACGAGGCGTCGGATGCTCCGGGACGGACGGGCGCCGGCTTCGCCAACGCCCCGGCTCTGCTCGTCACCCAGGGCAAGCATCGCTTCTACACCCTGGTTCTGCCGAGCGATCTGCTGGCCGCCACTTGCACGGTGGAGGCGCGGCTCGACAATCCGATCGACGGCTTCCAGCGCCTGCTCGACAAAAAACGCGCGCGCGAGATCGCCGATTATATCGACAGCGGCTTCGGCAGCGTGCCGAGCGCGATCATTCTCTCCGCGCAGCCGCGCGCGCAGCTGCAATTCGACCGCAAGAGCGGCGAGCTGACCTTCCGCAAGGATCCGCGCTCCTTCCTCATCATCGACGGGCAGCATCGCGTCTATGGCTTCAATCTGGCGGCCAAGAGCGTGAAAGTGCCGGTCGTCGTCTACAATAGGCTGACGCGATCGCAGGAATGTCAGCTGTTCATGGACATCAACACCAAGCAGCGTCCGGTGCCGCCGGAGCTGCTGCTGGACATTCGCCGTCTCTCCGAATCGGAGACCGAGGCCGAGGCGCTGCTGCACAATGTCTTCGATCTCTTCTCCAATGACGAGAAGAGTGTGCTCTCCGGCCTGCTGAGCCCCTCGGAGCGGCGCAAAGGCAAGATCTCGCGCGTGACCTTCAACGCCGCGCTGAAATCCATCGACGGCGCTTTCGTCGACGCCTCGGCGCAGGATGTCTATCAGGTGCTCAACGCCTATCTGCGCGCCTGCCTCAACGGCCTGCGCTATCATGGCGCGGAGGCGAATATCGCCAATCCGGCGCTGTTCAAGGCGCTGATCCTGCTCTTCGCCAATGTCGCCGAGCGCGTCTCGGACCGCTATGGCGGCCGCTACACCACGCAGAATTTCGAGGATATTCTCGGCCCTTTCTTCCGCAAGCTGAAGAAGAGCGAGCTGCCCAAGCCCGCGACCGGCCATTTGGCGCTCTATGAGCATTATCGGAAAGCGCTGAGCTCGGGCTTCTCGCTCAAGCAATGGCTGTTCGCATGAGGCTGGCCGATCGTCTAGGGCGCCGCCATCAGTCCCTCGCCCTGAGGAGCCCGCATCGATCTCGGGTTTACCCGAGATCGGCATGATAATGCCCAAGTCGGGCAAGCCCGACTTGGGTGCGGGCGTCTCGAAGGGTCGCCGCTGCGTGGGCGCTGGAGCGTCCTTCGAGGCTTTTTGCTGCGCAAAAAGCGCCTCAGGACAAGGGGTTGGATGTTTTCACTCCGGCTCTGATCGCGACTCTTCCAGCCGATGCGCGTCGAGCTTTTCTTTCTCGAGACGCGCGGTCGCTTCGCTGAGTTCTCGCTCGGCCTTGGTGCGGCCATGCGCGATGCGATTGGCTTCCGCCTCCGCCTCTTTGGAGCGCTTGTCCCTGAGCTTGCGAGCGCGTCGCAGATTGACGATCTCGCTCATGGCGAATCAGGTCTTCTTGCGGAAGGCGTCGATGGAGACGATCTTGGCGGCGTCGCCGCCGCTCTCCTCGGTCATGGGCGCCGGCTCCTGACGCTTCTCGCTGCGGGCGACGCGCGGGCCGGGCCGGACGGGCGTCGTCTCGCCGGCGGCGGGCTGCGGCCGCGCCGGGAAACGGGCCGGCTCCTCTTCCTCGCGGGCGGGGGCGAGCTCGTCGACCTCCCATTTGAGGCCGAAATCGACGGAAGGATCAGAGAAGACAGTCACCGCCTCGAAGGGCACATAGAGCTGCTCGGGAATGCTGCGGAAGGACAGGCCGACCGAGAAGCCGCGCTCATCGACGATGAGATTGGAATATTGATGCTGCAGGATGATGGTCATCTCCTGCGGCCATTGCTCCGCGAGGCGCTTGGAAATTCGGACCCCCGGCGCCTTGGTGCGAAAGCTGATGGTGAAATGATGGTCGCCCGGCAGACGGCCCGCGGCCGATGCATCGGCGAGAACCTTGCGCATGACGCCGCGAAGTGCGTCCTGGACGAGAAGATCGTATCTGATGAGGTCGGTGGACATGACGCTCGCCGAGAACCCCTGTTCGCTCTGCCCTGTCGGGACGAAAGTGGAGGCTTCTGTTGCCAGGCGCCTCCGAGCCCCGCCTAGAAGTGCTACCCCCTAGGGCTTGAATCCCAGTACCTTCACTGCATTACGCAGCGACGGCCACCGGAGCATAGTTGTCGTTGGCAACTATAAGGTTTGACCCGATAACGGCGGTATCATGCCGAGCGAAAAAGCACCCTTTACGCCCTCGTCGATCCTATTTCGCCCCCGCCACAAGCCGTCGCGCCAAATTCGCGCTCGCGTGACGGCCTCTGGTGGAGGCGCCGGGTACCGCCCCCGGGTCCGATAGGTTTATTACGGAGTTCGTTTATCGCCATAGCCGTCCCGAAGGTCGGCAGCTCACAATATACGCATTAAGGGCCGATGCGGAAAGGGGCTGCGGGGCAAAGCGGCGCCGATCTCCCCGACTTTCTCGCGCAGATTGAACGCACCGCATCCGCGCGAGCGTTGTAATGATTTGAATTTACGAATTCTTTTTCTAAAACGCGCGAAAACGCCCGCCGAGGATCGACGGGCGTTTCGCGAGCGGCCTACGGGGAGGGACGGCCGGCCTCGGATCAGTTGTGCTTGATGGCCTGGCCATCCTTGACGGTCAGCCCATCCTTGACCTGGGCGAACAGGGCGTCGGTGAGAATGCGGTTCTTCACCAGCTCGTCCGTGGTCTTATAAGGGCGGCCCTTGACGATCGCCTCGGCCAGAGTGTGGGTGAGGCCTTTCACGCCGGAGAGCTGCTCCACCGTCGCGGAATTGATGTCGAGCGGCTGGGAGACGGCGACGACCTGCTTGACCGGCGCAGTCGCGGTGGTCGCGGCGGCGGCGGGGCCGGCCGGGGGCTTCGCGCCGGGGACGGTCGCGGTCTGGGCGAAAGCCGGAGCGGAAGCGAAAAGGGCGATGGCGAGAATGGCGTTGGTCTTCATGATGGCTGTCTCCTTGGGACCGGGACATTTCCCCGATCGACTTGCGCATCATGCCGTGCTCGCGCTGAACCCGTTTTGAATGCGGCGTTCACCTGAAATTCACCCCGCCGAGCCCGGGCTTCATTTGCTTTTCAGGCAGGAGACGGCGGCCGGCACGCAGGCCGCGCCCACCATGGAGCAGCCGGCCGACCCATCCTCGAGGCGAGCGCAGACCAGGCAGCCGTCGGTCCATTCGAGGCAGGCGGGATGATCCTCGCCATAGGCCTGAGACGGCTTTTCCTCTGCGGCGAAGGCCATGCTCGCGCCGAGCAGCGCGAGGGCGACGGCCGCGCGCGCGATCACGCCTCGCCCACGCGCTTCTCGCCCACGCGCTTGGGCGCGGCGAAGCCGGCGGCGTCCATGGCGAGATGAATCTTGTTCTGCAGGCCGGCGTCGTCGCCTTTGACGATCAGCGCGGCATTGTCGGCCAGCGCGCCGCAGAGCGCCTTCACCCAGGGCTCCTCGCTCTTGGCGAAATCGCCCAAAACGTAAGAATGCACGCGCGCCTTGTCGCCCGGATGGCCGATGCCGAGCCGCATGCGCTTGAAATCCTGCCCGATATGGGCGCCGATGGAGCGCAGGCCATTGTGTCCGGCCGCGCCGCCGCCGATCTTCACGCGGCATTTGGCGGGGGCGAGATCGAGCTCGTCATGGAAGACGACGACATCCGACAGCGCGATCTTGTGAAAGCGCAGCGCCTCGCCGACCGAGCGGCCCGATTCGTTCATATAGGTCTGCGGCAGCAGCGCGAGCACGCGCTCGCCGGCGATCGTCCCCTCGCGGACGAGGCCCTGGAAACGCGCGCGCGACGCAGAGAAGCCATGGGCGTCGGCGATCTTTTCGACCGCCATGAAGCCGATATTGTGCCGGTTCCCGGCATATTCGCGGCCGGGATTGCCGAGGCCGACGAAAAGCAGCATGGCCTTTTGGCTCCGAGCCGAAGGAGGGCGATCGGCGGCGCGCGCCGATCGCCCGTCGCCTTACTTCTTTTTCTCGGGAGCCTTGGCGGCCGGAGCGGCCTTGGCTGCCGGGGCGGCCTTGCCGCCCTTGCCCTTGACCGGAGCCGCGGCCGCCGCCGCAGCGGCCGCGATCTCCTCGGCCGTGATCACCGGCGGCGCGATCGACGCCACGGTGAAGTTCTTGTCGGGATTGGTCGGCTTGCAGTTCGCCGGCAGGGTGAAAGCCGAAATCTGCAGCGAATCGTTGAAGTCGAGGCCGGTGAGATCGGCGGTGATGGCGTCGGGGATATTGTCGGCCGGCACCCACATCTCGATCGCGTGGAAGACGATGTTGAGCGAGCCGCCGCGCTTGATGCCGGGCGCCGCTTCATGATTGACGAAATGCACCGGCACGTCGACGCGCAGGCGCGAGCCGGCCTTCAGCCGCAGGAAGTCGACATGCAGCGGGAAGTCCTTGACGACATCGAGCTGATAGTCGCGCGGAATGACGCGCTCGGGCTTGCCGTCGATGTCGAGCTCGAAGATCGTCGTGAGGAAATGCCCGGCGTAGATGAGCTTGGTCAGCTCTTTCTTGTCGAGCGACAGCGGCGTCGGCGCCTCGCCGCCGCCATAGATGACTCCTGGTATACGGCCCTCACGGCGAACGCTGCGGGCGGCCCCCTTGCCTGTCCCGCTGCGCACCGTGGCCGCGAGCTTCTTGATCTCGGCCATTTCGGTGTCCTTTTTTCAAAGAGAAAGCGCGCCTTTCGCCTCCAGGGGTGTCGGATGCCGGCGCGCTGCTGCGGCTTATAGGCGAGCGCAAATTCAGAGGCAAGGCTCGGGGCGGGCGGCGAATGGCCGTCGCGTCGCGCGCCGTCGATGATTTTCGGAGACCAAACCCATGACGAAACGCCGAATTTATACGACGAGCTTTGCGAGCGTCTATCCTCTCTATGTCGCAAAAGCCGAGAAGAAGGGGCGCACCAAGGAGGAGGTCGATCAGATCATCTCTTGGGTGACAGGCTATGATCGAGCGGGGCTTCAGGATCGACTGAACGCGCAGGCCGACTTCGAGACATTTTTTGCGCTCGCTCCAAAGCTCAATCCTTTGCGCGCCTCCGTCAAAGGCGTCGTCTGCGGCGTTCGAGTGGAGGAAATCGCGGAGCCGATCATGCGGGAAATAAGATATTTGGATAAATTGATCGACGAGCTGGCGCGCGGGAAGGCGCTCGACAAGATTCTTCGCAAGAGCTGAGCGGGGGCGATCGATCGAGCGTATGCGCGGCATGCGCGGCGCCCGCCGCCATGGAAATCCCGAACCTTGCCGCCCTTTTCGAGATCGGGGAGCTTGACAGCCTTTTTCTGAGTCAGTTATATAACTACTAAGTTAAATATCTAACAGGTAATAGATGCAGGATCCCCTCAGCGCTACCTTCGCCGCTCTCGCGGACCCGACGCGCCGCGCGATCCTCGCCCGGCTCGCGCAGGGCGAAGCCTCGGTCGGCGAGCTCGCCGCGCCTTTTTCCATCAGCCAGCCGGCAGTCTCGAAGCATTTGAAGGTGCTCGAGCAGGCTGGCCTCATCACTCGCGGCCGCGCCGCGCAATCGCGTCCCTGCAAGCTGGACGCGGCGCGGCTGCGCGAAGTTTCCGATTGGCTCGAGACCTATCGGCGTTTTTGGGAGGAGAGCTTCGATCGGCTCGACGCCTATCTCGCGCAATTGCAAAAGGGCGACCCCGATGCTCCGAAGAATTGACGACGCCATCCCGCCGCTCACGATCACGCGGCGCTTCGCCGCGCCGCCGGCGCTGCTCTTCGACGCCTGGCTCGATCCGAAGGCGGTCGGCGGCTGGCTGTTCCGTACGCCGAATGGCCAATCCGCGCATGTCGAGATCGACGCGCGCATCGGCGGCGGCTTCGCCATCCACGAGCAGCGCGGCGATATCCTCGCGACGCATTTCGGCGAATATCTCGAGATCGAACGCCCGAGCCGTCTCGTCTTCACTTTCGGCGGGCAGCGCGAAGGGCCGTTCACGCGCGTCGAGATCGACATTCGTCCCGACGGCGCCGGAAGCCTCTTGACGCTGACGCAATTTCTCACCCCGGAATGGGCGACGAAATCCCTCGCTTTCCGTTCCGGCTGGACCGGAATTCTCGAGGGCCTCGCGCGTGAGACCGGCGAAGCGGATGCGCCGCATCGGCTCATTCTGCTGCGCACATTCGAGGCGCCCCGCGCGCTCGTCTTCAAATGCTGGACCGAGCCGCAGCATATGATGCGTTGGCTCTGCCCCGCGATATTCAATGTGCTGTTTGTCGAGAATGATCTGCGAATCGGCGGCAAATGGCGCGCCGGAATGCGCTCGCCGGAGGGCGAGGAGTTCATCCATCATGGCGAATATCTCGAGATCGACGCGCCTTCGCGTCTCGTGCTGACGCATCAATGGGAGCGCAATCATCTCGAGCCGAAAGCGCTGACGACGATCGAGGTGGAGCTCACCGAGCAGGGCGGCAAGACCGAGATGATCTTCGTGCAGAGCGGCCTCGCCACCGCGGAGTCCGCTGCCTCGCACCAGCATGGCTGGACCGGCGCATTCGACTATCTCGCCGAGCTCGCGCGCGAGCTGGCGACAAGCGATCAGTGAGGAGGCGTCATGTCCGACGATGCTCGCATTTCAGTCCCTTCGGACGCGCCCGAGATTTCCGGGACGCGTCTCTTCGATGCGCCGCGCGCGCTTGTTTTCGACGCTTTCGCCGCGCCCGATCGACTGGCGCGATGGTTCGGGCCGAAGGGTTTTTCGCTCACGACGCAAGCTTTCGAATTCGCGCCGGGCGGCGTCTGGCGCTTCGTCATGCACGGCCCGGACGGGCGCGATTATGAGAATAAGATCGTCTTTCGCGAAATCCTGCGGCCAGAGCGTATCGCCTATTTTCATCCAGGCGATGACGAGACTGTCGAGCCGGTGCGAATGGAGACGGTCATCGCCCTCTCGCAGGAAGGCGAGAAGACGCGCATCGAATGGCGAATGCGCTTTCCCTCGCTCTCCGAGCGCGATCGTGTCGAGCGCGACTATGGCGCCGCCATCGGCCTTGCCGAAAATCTCGGACGGCTCGGCGATTTCGTCGAGGAATCGGCGGGTCCCGTCTTCGTCGCGTCACGCCGCTTCGCCGCCTCGCGCGAGCTCTTGTGGAAGGCGTTCGCGGAGCCGGAGCGCATGGCGCAATGGTTCGGACCGAAAGGGATTCCCGTCGTCGCGTCGCAAATGGATTTTCGTCCCGGCGGCTCCTATCACTATGGGCTGCGGACGCCGGACGGCGGCGCCATATGGGGGCTCTTCGAATATCGCGAGATCGAGGCGCCCGCGCGCTTCACGCTCATCGCCTCCTTCTCCGACGCGAATCGCGGGCTGGCGCGGCATCCGCTGAGCGCGACTTGGCCGCTGAAGGTCGAGACGACCTATCGATTCACGGACAGCGACGGCGCCAGCGAGCTGACGCTGCGCGCGCGGCCCTTCGAGGCGAGCGCCGAGGAGATCGCGACTTTCGCCGGCGCGCTCGACGCCATGAGCGATGGGTGGGCAGGGACATTCGAGCAGCTCGAGAACTATCTCGTCCAGGGCTGAGCCAGTTTCCAAAATCATTCGAAGCAAAGGAGCATTCGATGACGATGAAGCCTTATCTGTTCTTTTCCGGCCGCGCCGATGAAGCCATCGCTTTCTACCAGAAAGCGCTCGGCGCCGAGGTTCAATTCTTGTTGCGCTTCGACGAGAGCCCCGAGCCGCCGCCGCCCGGCGCGCTCGCGCCCGATTGGGGACGGAAGATCATGCATTCCTGCCTGCGGATCGGCGATTCGGAAATTTTCCTTTCGGACGGCTGCGGAACCGACTCCGCTCGCTTCGAGGGCTTCGGCGTCTCGCTCGAGGCGCAGAGCGCGGCGCAGGCGGAGGGCTTCTATGCCGCGCTCCTCGACGGGGGCGAAGCGCGCATGCCCTTGGGCGAGACCTTTTTCGCGACGAGCTTCGGCATGGCGGTCGATCGCTTCGGCGTGCTGTGGATGATCATCGTTCCCAAATAGCGGTCGATGACGACGGTTGACGAAGCGCCCCGCGCGGACATGATCTCCCCTCACGAAACGAGCGCACTTCCGCGGCGCTCGCGGGGAGACATGTGATGACAATTCAACCCTATCTCATCTTCGACGGCCGCGCCGAGGAAGCCGCCGCCTTCTATGAGAAAGCGCTCGGGGCGCAGGTTCAGATGCTGATGCGCTACAAGGATTCGCCTCTGGCGCCGCCGGCGGACATGATGCCGCCGGGCTGGAACGCCAAGGTGATGCATATGGCGCTGAAGATCGGCGACGCCGTTGTCTTCGGCTCGGATGGCGACGGCGCCGAGAGCGGCGGCTTCAAAGGCTTCTCGCTCTCCTACAGCGCCAAGACGCTCGAGGAGGCCGAACGCGTCTTCACGGCGCTCGCCGATGGCGGCGAGACGCAGATGCGCTTGACCAAGACCTTCTTCTCACCCGCTTTCGGCATACTCACCGATCGCTTCGGCGTTCCCTGGATGGTGGTCGTGCCGCAATGACGGCGCGCGGCGCCTGCGGGAAAGCAGGCGCCGCTCCGCCCCTTCACGAGGTTGGACATGTTGGAAATCATCGGCGCCGGCGTCGCCCTCATCATCGCCATTATTCTCGTGCTGGCGGCGCGCCAGCCGGACATTTGCCATATCGCGCGCTCCATATTCGTCGCCGCGCCGCCGGAGCGCGTTTTCCCGCTCGTCGACGATCCGCGCGCCACCAATGAATGGAGTCCTTTCGTGAAGGACGAGAGCGTGAAGCTCTCCTATGCCGGCCCGGAGCGCGGCGTCGGCGCGGCTTGCGATTTCGAAGGCGATGCAAAAGTCGGCGCCGGACGAGTCGAGATCGTCGAATCCGTCGCGCCGTCGAAAGTGGTCGTCGCCTTGCGGTTGGATCGGCCGATGAGATGCGAGAATCGCGTCGAATTCACCATTGCGCCGCAGGATGGCGGCTCGCTCGTCACCTGGGACATGAAGGGTCGCCAGCCCTTCGTCGGCAAACTGTTCAGCCTCGTCATGAAGCCGGAGAAGATGGTCGGCGGGGCCTTCGAGCAGGGCCTCTCCGATTTGAAGCGCCTCGTCGAGACAGCGCGCGAGGAGGCGGCGGGCTGACGCGACCTCGAGCGGCTCAGCTCGCCTGCGCGTATCTCTCGGCCTGCTCGAGATCGACGGAGACGAGCTGCGAAATACCGCGCTCCGCCTGCGTCACGCCGAACAGGCGATCCATGCGCGCCATTGTGATGGGGTTGTGCGTGATGGCGACGAAGCGCGTGTCGGTCTTCTTGCGCATATCCTCGAGCAGGGCGCAGAAGCGCTCGACATTGTAATCGTCGAGCGGCGCGTCCACCTCGTCGAGCACGCAGATCGGCGACGGATTGGTGAGGAAGACCGCGAAGATCAGCGACATTGCGGTCAGCGCCTGCTCGCCGCCGGAGAGCAGCGTCATCGTCTGCGGCTTCTTGCCCGGCGGGCGCGCGAGAATGTCGAGCCCGGCCTCCAGCGGATCGTCGCTCTCGATGAGCTGCAATTCCGCCGTGCCGCCGCCGAACAGCAGGCTGAACAGCTCCTTGAAATGCGCGTTCACCTGCTCGAAGGCGACGAGCAGGCGCTCGCGGCCCTCCTTGTTGAGGCTGGCGATGGCGCCGCGCAATTTCTTGATCGCCTCGGCGAGGTCTTCGCGCTCGGCCATCATCTTGTCGCGCTGCGTCTCGATCTCGCCGAGTTCCTCCTCGGCGCGCAGATTCACCGCGCCCAATCTTTCGCGATCCGCCTTCAGCCCTTCGAGCTTGCGCTCGATATCGGGGATGGAGGGGAGCTGCGTCTCCTCGCCGGTGACGCCGGCGAGCTCTGCGAGCGAATGCTCCTCGCTCTCCAATTCCATGGCGATGGCGTGCTCCACATCGGCGGCGCGGCGGCGCGCGGCCTCGAGCTGCGCCTCGCTGCGGGCTTTCTCCTCGCGCGCGGCGCTCATCGCCTCCAGCGCCATGCGGGCGGCGCGATCGGATTCCGCCTGCGCCGTCTCGCCGGTCGTGCGCGCATCGGCGGCGGCGCGGCGGGCGGCCTCGGCCTCCTCGATCGCCGAGAGAAGATTGCGGCGCTGGAGCAGAAAAGTCTCCGGCGAATCGATCAGCCGCTCCTGCTCGTCACGCGAATCCTCGAGGCGGCGCTCCAATTCGGCGATGCGGTCCTGGGCGCGGTCGCGCCGCTCCATCCAGGAAGCGTTCTCGCGCAGGATCGCCGCTTTGCGGGCGGCGCGCGTCTCGGCCTGATGGCGCAGCGAGGTGAGCGCGGCGCGCGCGTCTCCGGCCTGGGCGCGCTCGGCGGCGGCGCGGGAGCGCACATGCTCCATCGCGCCGGCGAGCGAGGCGGGCTCGTCCAAATCGTCCAGCGCGCGCGCGGCGCTCTCGCGCTTCATCGCCGCCTCGTCGCGATTGGCGAGGATTTGCGCCTTGGCCTCCTCGAGCGCCGAGAGGCGCTGGGCGATCTGGCCGAGGCGGCGCTCCGCCACGACATGGCGCTCGCGGGCTTCTTCCAGCGCGGCGCGGGCGCGGCGCTGCCCCTCGCGCGCGGCGCTCTCGGCGAGGGCGGCGGCGCGGGCCTGCTCCTGCGCCGTCTGCGCCTCGTCGGCCAGCGCGTCGGCGGCCTCGCGGGCGGCGGCGGCCTCGAGACGAAGATCGGCGAGGCGGTTCTTCTCGGCGAGGCGGCGCGCCGCGGGCGTCGGCGCCTCGGCCGCCTGGGTGAATCCGTCCCAGCGCCAGAGGTCGCCCTCCTTGGAGACGAGGCGCTGGCCGGGCTTCAGCATGGAGCGCAATGCTGCGCCCTCGCTGCGCAGCACGACGCCGATCTGCGCGAGGCGCCGGGCCAGCGCCGGCGGGGCCTGCACCATCTCGGCGAGCGTGCGCACGGCCGGCGGCAGCGAGGGATCGCCGGCGCCGGAGGTGAGCGCCCAATGGGCCGGGGCGGAGGTCTCGATGGAGGCGTCGAGATCGTCGCCGAGCGCGGCGCCGAGCGCCGTCTCATAGCCTTTCTCGACCGTGACGCTCTCGACGATCGGCGCCCAGAGATCGCCGCCGCCCGATTCCAGCAGTTTCTCCAGCGTGCGCGTCTCGGTCTCGAGCCGGCCGGCGCGCTTCTCCGCCTCCGCCAGCGGCTGGCGCGACAAGCTCTCGGCCTCGCGCGCCTCGATCGCCGCTTCCTCGGCCATCAGCGCCGTCTCATCGGCCTCGCGGGCGGCTTCATTGGCCATTTCCAGCGATTCGGCGAGGCGCTCCACCTCCTCCGCCGCGCCGCCCTGGCCGGCGATCAGCGCGAATTCGGTCTCGACGCGGGTCAGCTCGGCCTCGAAACGGGAGACGCGCTGCGTCTCCTCGCGCAGCGCCGCCTCCAGCGCGCCGCGCTGGGCGTTGACGCCGGCCAGCGATTGCTGCGCCTCGGAGAGCTCGGCCTCGGTGCGGGCCAGCGCTTCCTCTATCTCGGCGAGACGCTCGCGCGCCGCCGCCTCGCGCTCGGCGCCGATGGCGTCCTGCTCGGCCAGCTCGCCGCGCTCGTCCTCGAGCCGCTGCGTCACCTCGGCTGCGTCGTCGATCAGCGCGCGCTCGCGCTCGACGTCGCGGGCGAATTGCTCGGCGTGGCGGGTCAGCTCGGCGATGCGCTCCTTGGCGCGCTTCTCCTCGCCGTCCAGCGCCTCGCGGGCCATGATCAGCCGATGCAGCGCCGCGCCGGCCTCGGCCTCCTTGTCGCGGAGCCTGGGCAGCTCGAAGGCGGCGATGGCCTGTAGCCGCGCGGCCTCGGCCTGCTGCAACGTGCGCTCCTCGACGAGCTTTGTATCTTCTTCCAGCTTGCGCTCGGCGGCGGTCAGCTGCTCGCTCGCCTGGCGATGCGCGATATAGGCGGCGAGCGCCTCATTCTTGCGGATTTCCGCCGCCACGGCGCGATAGCGCTGCGCCTGCCGCGCTTGGCGGCGCAGGCTCTCGGTCTGGCCGTCGACCTGCTTCAGCACATCCTCGAGGCGGGTGAGATTTTCGGCGGCCGCGGTCAGCCGCAGCTCGGCCTCGTGACGGCGGGAATGCAGGCCGGCGACGCCGGCGGCGTCCTCCAAAATGCGGCGGCGCGCCTGCGGCTTGGCCGAGATGATCTCGCCGATCTGCCCCTGGCGCACCAAGGCCGGCGAGCGCGCGCCGGTGGCGGCGTCGGCGAAGAGCAGCTGCACATCCTTGGCGCGCACCTCGCGGCCATTGATCCTATAGGTAGAGCCGGCCTCGCGCTCGATGCGGCGGGTGACTTCCAAAGTCTCGGCGTCGTTGAAGGCCGCTGGGGCGGTGCGGGAGCTATTGTCCAGCACGAGGCCGACTTCCGCGACATTGCGGGCCGGGCGCGAGCCGCCGCCGGAGAAGATGACGTCATCCATCCCCGAGCCGCGCATGTTCTTATAGGAGTTCTCGCCCATGACCCAGCGCAGGGCCTCGACGAGATTGGACTTGCCGCAGCCATTCGGCCCGACGACGCCGGTCAGGCCGGGCTCGATCAGAAAATCTGTGGCCTCGCAGAAGCTCTTGAAGCCGAGAAGTCGGAGCCGCTGGAATTTCATGGCGGCAAGAGCGCCACAAAATAGCGGGGAAGGCAAGAACAGGACCGCGATATGTTGTGGAGGCGGAACCTCGCCACGAGCGACGGGCGGAGCTTCATCCTGATGGGTGGACGCGGGGCCGCATCTCGAAGGGCGAGGGAAGCTTCATGCCCCCGCCTTCTGAAGCTCACGCCCCCGCGGCGATGAATTGCGCCTTGGCGAGCTCGGCGAACAGCCCGCCTTTGGCCACCAGTCCGTCGAAGGTCCCGCTCTCGACGATCGCGCCGCGATCCAGAACCAATATGCGATCCGCATGGCGCACCGTCGCCAGGCGATGGGCGATGATGAAAGTGGTGCGGCCCGCCGTCGCCGCCTCCAGCGCCTTTTGCAACTGACGCTCTGTGGTCGCGTCCAGCGCGCTGGTCGCCTCGTCGAAGATCATGATCGGCGGGTCCTTCAGCAGCGCGCGGGCGATGGAGAGCCGCTGACGCTCGCCGCCCGACAATGTGCGGCCGCGCTCGCCAACCAGCGTCGAAAGCCCCTCGCTCTGGCGCGCCACCAGATCGCGCGCCTGCGCCAGCTCCACCGCGCGGGCGATCTCTTCTTCGTTCGCATCCGGCTTGCCGACGCGCAGATTCTCCTCGATCGAGCGGGCGAACAGCATGGGCTCCTGAAACACGACGCCAATGTTGCGGCGGAGCGAGGTCAGCGTCATGTCGCGAATGTCGATTCCGTCGATCGTCACCCGGCCCTGCGCGGGATCGAAGACGCGATGCAAGAGGCCGAGCGTCGTCGATTTGCCCGAGCCTGTCGCGCCGACCAGCGCAATGGTCTCGCCCGGCCGCGCCGAGAAGGAGACGTCGCGCAGCGCGAGACGCTCGCCGCCATAAGAAAAGCTCACATTCTCGAAAGCGACGGCGCCTTCGAGCCGGCCCATGTCGCGCGCATCCTCGCGATCGGCGACCGTCGGGCGCGTGTCGAGAATGGAGAAGAATTCGGCGATCTTGGGCGCGAGCAGAAACAGCACGTTGAGGAAGCCGACCATTTGCTCGAGGCGGCCGATGAGCATGGTCGCGAAGCTCATGAAGGCGACGATCTCGCCGATGGAGGCGAGGCCCTGCAAATGCAGCCAGGCGCCGAGCAGAAAGATGACGAGCAGAGTGAGCGTCGCCGAGGCGCGGCTCGCCACTGCGGCCAGCGCCCACCAGGAGAGCACCGGAATTTGCGCGGCGAGCAATTCGTCGATGATCCGCCGCAGCGCATTGGTCTCGCTCTGCACGCGCGTGAAGCTCTGCACCACGGCGACATTGCCGAGCGCGTCGGACGCGTGCTCGGCGAGCGAGGAATGATGACGCTCCACCTTGCTCTGCAATTGCTCGGTGCGGCGCAGGACGAAAGAGGTGAGCGCGCCGAAGACGATGACGAGCACGATGAGCGGCAGAGCGAGCCGCCAATTGACGAAGAGCGTCGCCGGCAGCAGCACGAAGAGCGCGACGAAGGAGGCGCAATTCTCGCGGAAGAAGGAGAGCCACAGCCCCGCCATTCCCGAGGCGCCCTCCAGCATCACCTTCAGCAGCCGGCCGGAATGTGCGCCGGCGTGAAAGCTCGACGGCAGATCGAGCACATGCTCGAAATAAGCGGCCATGACCGCGAGCCGGCTTCTATGCGCGAGCCGATCGGCATGCAGCGCGACCAGCACAGACGCGGCGATGGAGAAGAGGCCGAAGCCGGCCCAGGCCACGAGCAACGGCAAAAGATCGCCCCAGGCGAGCTTGACGCCCGCCGCCTGCGCGCGCGTCAGCACGTCGATGACGCGGCCGAACAGCATTGGCTCGGCGAATTGCGCGATGGCCACGGTGAGATTGGCCGCGACGAGGATCGCCGCGAGACGTTTCTGCGGCTTCAGCTGCGCGAGGACGCGGAGATAGACGGCGAGCACGGACATGAGACAACTAAATGGGAGAGGCGATGGCGCGGTCTATAGCGGGCGGGCCGGGGAGCGCAAGCTCGCGCGAGGCGAGAGCTTCGCGAATTCTCGCCGGCCACGCTTGTATTATGCGCCCGAATGCCCCACATACGTTCTATCGAGTTTTCGGCCGGTCGACTCCTGCTTCGCGCCCAACGGCGCCCCAGGCACTATGACTTCCTCTCCAGAACATCGATCAAGCGAGGCGTCGCATGTCGCGAGCGCCGCAATCCCCCTGTTCTTCGAAAGGACAAGTCATGCAGACCGGAATC
The DNA here is from genome assembly GCF_009936375.1 of Methylosinus sp. C49. Taxonomy (GTDB): domain Bacteria; phylum Pseudomonadota; class Alphaproteobacteria; order Rhizobiales; family Beijerinckiaceae; genus Methylosinus. The sequence continues at coordinate 320,327 of NZ_AP022332.1, forward strand.
GTGAAATGGTTCAATGCGCAAAAGGGCTTCGGCTTCATTCAGCCGGAGGCCGGCGGCGCCGACGTCTTCGTTCATATCAGCGCTGTCGAGCGCGCGGGCCTTCACGGCCTCGCCGAGGGCCAGAAGCTCTCCTATGAGATCGTCGTCGACCGGCGCAGCGGCAAATCATCGGCGGATCAGCTGAAGGTCGACTGACCTCTCGAGCGATCAGGCCCTGCGCGCCGACCGCGGATGTACCGGCGGCGAGCGTGGGGCCTTCTCCCCGGTGGAGGCGCGTCGTTCCTTCGCGGATCGGCGCGTCGCGCTGCATCCGAAAGGGCCGACATTATGAGCGCGCATTCGAATGAGCTCTCCCGCCATCAGCGGCGTCGCAAGGAAGCGCCGACGCATAAGTTTCGTCTCGGCGCGCAAATCTATCATCGCCTCGGCGCGCGAACGGAAAAAGAGACATTCCGAATCATGCGCCTGCTGCCCGACAGCGGCGCCGGATTCCAATATGTCATCAAAGGAGACCGGGACGGTCTCGAACGCGTCGTGACGGAAGCGGGAATGGAATTCGCCTGGTAATTTCTGAGCTTCGGAGGATTGTGCGCGTCGCTCGCGTCGTCTCGTCCACACAGGCCGCGCGGCCGCGTCGTGATCGATTTTCGCGCTAAAAAAGGCGCGGACGACAAGGAGAAGAGCGATGAGCGCATTCGATTACGGCATGGAAGCCGGCCTTTTCTCGTCCAAGACGCTCGCCAAGCGGTCGCGGCCTTATCAGAACTCCGTCGAATTCCGGCGTTTCGCCCAGGCCGCGGAGGCGATTCGCTACGCCGTCGAGGATATGCCCGCCGCTTTGCTCGGAACCTGCTCGCTCGAGGTGGCCGAGGCGACCTATACGGGCGCGGCGATCCGCAGTCTGTATGAAAGCGCGGAATTTCCTCTGCCGCGACGGATCGATACGGCAAAAAAATAGAATCGTTCAGATAGCGTGACGCGCGCGCCGCTGGAGCGCCACGGCGCAACGCGATACATTCCCTCTCATGACCGCTCCATTGCTACGCGACGATTGCGCCCTTTCGCTGCTCCCCCGGCCCGGCTCGCCGCCGGTGGAATGGGTCGTGGCTCCCGGCCTCGTGGCTTACGAGGCCGCCGTCGCCGAGATGGAATCGCTGGTCGAGCGCATCGCCGACGGCGCCGCTCCCGAGCGTGTCCTTCTGCTCGAGCATCCGCCCGTCTACACGGCCGGGACCTCGGCCAAGGAGGCCGATCTGCTCGATGCGCGCTTTCCCGTGCATCGCACGGGGCGGGGCGGGCAGTTCACCTATCACGGGCCGGGACAGCGCGTCGCCTATGTGATGCTGGACCTCACGCGGCGAAAGCGCGATCTGCGCGCCTATGTGGCCGGGCTCGAGGCCTGGCTCATCGAGACGCTCGCTTCGCTCGGCGTCGCCGGCGAGCGGCGGGAGGATCGCGTCGGCGTATGGACGCGCCGGCCGGACAAGCCCGCGGGCCTTTTCGGCGAGCCGGCGGAGGACAAGATCGCCGCGATCGGCGTGCGCGTGCGGCGCTGGACCACCTTCCATGGATTGGCGCTGAACGTCGCGCCTGACCTCACGCATTTTTCCGGCATAGCGCCTTGCGGCGTGCGCCAATCGCATCTCGGCGTGACCAGCCTCGCCGATCTCGGCAAGGTCTCCGACATGGCCGCGGTGGACACGGCGTTGCGCTGCGCCTTCGAGCCGATATTCGGCCCGACGACGGCGCCTCAGTCTCCCGAGAGATGAGCGAAATCGCGCACCACGCGCTCATAGACGTCGCGCTTGAAGGGCACGATCAGTCCCGGCAATAGCGCCGCGCGCTCCCAGCGCCAGGCGTCGAATTCGGGCTCGTGCTGGCCGCCGCCGGGACGCTCTATGTCGATCTCCGCTTCCTCGCCCTCGAAGCGGAAAGCGAACCATTTCTGCGTCTGGCCGCGATATTTGCCTTTCCAGCGCTTGGCGGCCTCCGGCGGCAGATCGTAGCTGTACCAATCCTGCGCCTCGGCGAGCACGGAGACGCTGGTCACATTGGTCTCCTCGTGCAATTCGCGCAGCGCGGCGGCGAGCGGCTCCTCGCCCTCGTCTATGCCGCCTTGCGGCATTTGCCATTCATGCTCGATCACCTGCGGATCGGCGCGCTTGGAGAGGCGCCGGCCGAGAAAGACGAGGCCTTTGGCGTTGATCAGCATCACGCCGACGCAGGGTCTGTAGGGCAGCTCGCTCATTTCCACTTTCCGGCTCTCGCCTCTTTGTCCTCGACGCGCGACATCAGCGCGCTCAGCGGAACGAGCGCAATTCCCTTGCGCTCGAGCTCACGCGCGAAACGTGTGAGGCGCGTCATCGTCTGCGGCAGCGCGCCGGCGGCGACGATCGCCTGACCATTGCGGCGCGCGAGCGCCTCGATCTGCGTCAGCGCCTTCTCCAGCGCTTCGCCCGAGGCGCCGGCGTCGATCGCCACATCCGCCCGCGCCGCCGTCAAGGCGAGACGCGGCGCGAGAGAGGAGACGAGCGAGCGCGGCGAGGTGCCGTCGTCGAGAAAGAGCAGCCCGCGCCCGGCTATGTCGGTGAGCGTCGGCGTCAGCGCGGTCTCGTCGGCGGTGAATTGCGCGCCGAGATAATTCACCACGCCGATATAGCCGGAAAAGCGGCTCATCAGCCAGTGCAGATCCTCGAGCTCGGCGCCGCGCGTCGTCAGCAGCGTATGCGGCCCGGGATTTTCGCGCGGATAATCATAGGGCTCCATCGGCGCCTGCAGCAAGATCTCATGGCCGCGGTC